>NZ_JBSFVY010000002.1:21425-505112 GCF_053592555.1 Streptomyces sp. NPDC002643 | reverse complement strand
CGTGGCGCGTGGCGCGTGGCGCGTGGCGCGTGGCGCGTGGCGCGTGGCGCGTGGCGCGTGGCGCGTGGCGTCGCCGCTCCGCTACGCCGCCGTCTCTCCCTCCGGCACCCAGTAGAAGCCGGACTGGCGGCGCAGATGCCCCAGGTCCACCAGATAGCGGCGCAGCGTCACATGGTCCACCTGGGCGCCCTCGCACCAGGCGCGCAGCCGCTCGTTGACGTCCTGTTCGGTGTAGTCGACGCCCGGCTCGAAGGTGTGCTCGGCGATGTGGCTCAGCACGCGGAGCTTGCGCTGCCACTTGGCGGGCAGCCGGACGAGACGGCCGTCCCGTACGAACGTCCGCAGTACGGGATCGGCCTGCTCGGTCAGCCCCCGCCCGTCCGCCACGCCCCGCCCGTCCGCCACGCCCCGCCCGTCCGCCACACCCCGTCCGTCGGCAAGAGCCTTTTCACCGCTCGGGTTCCGCTCCGCCCGCTTCTCCACGTCAACCACTCCTCGGTCGCTCGACTGGTCCCGGCGGAGGCTAGCCGTCGGGCCCTTGCGAGCGAACCGAATTTCCTCACCCGCTGTTCGAAAGGGGTGATCCCCCGATGAACGCCGTGACCACGCGTGCGTGAGCGCGTTGAAGTGGCGTGCGGCCGCGATCCGACGCGGTCGTCCCATCGACCCAGCAAGAAGGAGAACGTGATGTCTCGCATCGCGAAGGCAGCCGTTGTCGCTCTCGGCACCTCCGCCGTGGTGGTCAGCGGTGCCGGTCTGGCCGCGGCCGACGCGGACGCCGGGGCCAAGGCCGTCGGCTCGCCGGGCGTCGTGTCCGGCAACGCCATCCAGGTTCCCGTCAATGTGCCGATCAACCTGTGCGGGAACACCGTCAACATCCTCATCGGTGCCCTGAACCCGGCGTTCGGCAACGTCTGCGTCAACAACGGCGACAAGCACGACAACCACGACAAGGGCGGCCACCACGGCCCCTCCGGCTACGGCCGCTGACCCGGCACACGCCCGGCCACCGGCTCACAGGCGACGAGCCGCAGCCGAACAAAGCCCCCGACGGTGTCCGACCGCCGGGGGCTTCGCCTTGCACACGCGTCAATGCGTGTCATGCACGTCAACGCATGTCATGCACGTCAATACACGCGACGCAGTCAATACACATGACACAGTCAATACACGTCACACGGGCGTCAACACTCGTCAACACCATCGCGGGCGTCAACGCCCGTCACGCATACCGATACACATGCCCGATCTGCTCCATCTCCCCCGGAGTCACCTCCCACGGCGGCATCCGCTCGTCGCGGGCGACGACGCGGCCCCGCTCGCGGTCTCCCTCCTTCGGCTGCTGGGCCGGCACATAGCGGGCGCCGGGGTGGCGTTGCTGCCAGCGGGTCCACTGGAGGTCGATGAAGGCGTGGTGGAGCCAGAAGACGGGGTCGTTGACGGAGGCGCCGCCGACCATGTGACCGCCGACCCACCGGTGGACGCGGTTGTGGTTGAGCCAGGACCCGTTGCCGGTGCCCTTGCCCCACCCCTCCACCCGATTGCGGAAGCCGCCGCTGGTCACGGAGTTCCAGGGCGACTTGTCGTAGACGGTCTCGGCGAGGGCCGCGTCCAGGTCCTTGCGGGTGGGCAGGTCGATCGGGGTGCGGGGGTAGCCGAGGTCCCGGGTGAGGTACTCGACGTCGGTGAGGCCCTCCCGGATGGTCCACTTCCCGTACCCGTACGCGAAGGGCCCCGTCATCACCCGGTGGTCCTTGGGCCGCCCGTTGCCGCCGAGCAGGTCCGCCGTCCAGGGCACCGAGGTCGTCGTACGGTCCCGGGTCCAGTCCCAGTACGGAATGGTCACCGAGTCGTCGACCCGGCGCAGCGCCGTCTCCAGCTCCAGCAGGAACTGGCGGTGCCACGGCAGGAAGGACGGCGCCATATGGGCCGTACGCAGCCCGCCATCGCCGTCGGAGACGTAGTAGTCGATGTGCGTCCGTACGAACTCGTCGTACTCCCCCCGCTGCTTGAGCTTCAGCAGCGCGCCGACGAACCGTCGCCGCTCGCCGGCCGTCAGGGCGCTGACGTCCTTGCGCGTGTACGCCATGACCTTACGCGTGTACGCCATGACCGCCCGTCCCCCGTACGTCCCCGGTCTCCCCCGTACCTCGGCCCGGTTGTCCCTCCGCGAAGTGCTCGGGTGGCTTCAGCCGCTGGGTCGTGCCCAGTTCGTCGACGGCGGCGCGGGTCGCGGCGAGGGCCGTGGGGTACGAGCGGTAGTGGTCGATCATGCTGAGGTAGGTGCCGTCGGCGCGTCGCATGAGGTGCAACGGGCGCCCGTCCACGGTCACATACCAGTCCCCGGGGGTGTGCTTGCGGGCCCCGAGGTAGGCCGTGTGGTCGGAGTCCGTCCTGGTGCCGCGGATGCGGTGGCCCCGGTACGTCTCGTCGAAGTTCGGCTCCTCGGAGCGGCCCGGGCGCCGGGGCCACACGGCCGTGGCGACGGGGACGACGGCCAGGGCGACCACCGATGCGCCGAGGGCACGCAGGGCACCCCGGCGCGTTCTGCGCCGGGGGCCGTCCGGGTCCACCGTCACTCTGCTGACGAACAACACTCTCTCCTCGTCCGGTTCAGTAGCGGTGACCCCCGGCGGCCCGGCCCGGGCTTCCACGCCCCGGGCCTCGCCTCCCTGTCGCCGCGGGCTCAGCCGAGCCCGAGGTTCGCGGTCGGCGCCGTCCGCAGCAGCGGGGTGAGGAGGGCGGCCTGGGGGTCCTTCAGCGTGGGCAGGCCCAGCGCGTCGGGGTCGGGCGCGGTCAGTGGGGTGTCCACGTTCAGCCCGGGGGTGAGGGTCCGCAGGTCGGCGGCGGGGGCGTCGAGGCCGACCCGCTCGAAGCCCTCCCCGACGATCCGGGGCAGCGGGCTCTCGGCCCTCAGCCCCGGCAGCGCGGCTCCGAGCGGCACCTGCGGCAGCACGCTCGCCGGCAGCAGCCGGCCCTCGACATACGTCGGCCCGTCCGGGGCACCCGGCGTGAGCAGCGGCAACTCCCCCGACATCCTGGGCATCTTCACGTTCAGGGAGTGCTCCACGCCTTCGAGCGGTACGGGAACGGGGACCGTCTCGGCCGCTGCGGCGGGGGCGGCGGAGGCACCCATGGCGGCCACCACACCGGTGACGACGGCGGCAAGGGTTCCTCGTGAGGTCGGCTTCATCTCGGTACGGTCCCTTTCAGGAATGGGCTTCGGGAACGGGCTTCTGGACCGGATTCCTGGGATGGATGGGTTCCTGGGATTGGTCCCTGGAATTGGCTCCTGGAATGAGTTCCTGGAATGGGCTGATCCAGATGCCGGGTCAACGATCCCGGTATCTCCATCAGCGCGAGATCAGTGCGAGATTCGCCCGCGTGCCGCAATACTCCTAGAGACCTATTACCTCATCGCCGCCTGCCCTTCGGTGTTCTGACCCATGATCAGCTCGTCCAGAAATCCCACCAGCGGGTCAGGACGAGCATGCCGATCACCCCGAGATGCACCACGGGGAGCACCCACGTGAATTCGGCGAGGAAGGCGCGCATCCCCTCCGGCGCGGGCAGAAATCCATGGAGCACGTTGAACGAGGTCAGATACCAGAAGAGAACGATCGTGGCGATCCACGCCAGACAGCACCACAGGCACAGCGCGTCGATCCGGTACAGCGACTCGAACTGCAGCCAGGTCACGAACCCGACCCCGAACACCGTGCCCGCCTCGAAGGTGAGCCAGTACCAGCGTGGGAACTCCGCTCCGCCCAGCAGGCTCATCCCGACGCAGATCACGATGGAGTAGGCGACGAGGCCGAGCATCGGGTTGGGGAAACCGAAGGCGGACGCCTGGTCGCTCTTCATGATGTTGCCGCAGGAGACGACCGGGTTGAGGCTGCAGCCGGGGGTGAAGTCCGGGTCCTCCAGCAGTTTGAACTTGTCCAGTGTGATGACCCAGGAGGCGAGCAGTCCGGCGGCTCCGGTGATCAGCAGCAGGATCGCGAAGGCCCGGCCGCCACCGACCGCGCGTCCGGCCCCGTCCTTGCCGTCCGCCGGCACCGCCGGCACCGGTCGCCCTGCCGGGGCGGACATCACACGCGCAGGGTGCGGGCCGGCAGGAGGACGTGGGCCGCGCTGGTCAGCGTCTCGGTGTCGCCCGCGAAGGCGGCGAGGGCCTCGGGTTCGACGGGCTTGCCGGGCTGGGCCTCCGGCCAGGGGCGGGTGGCGAACACCAGGTAGGCGAAGCCGCGTTGGGCGACGGCGGTGAGCCACTCCGGCGGGGCCGGGCACTGGGCGTTGAGATGGGGCATGGTGACGACGGCCTGGCCCGCCTCCACGAGCAGGGTGACCGGCAGGCCGGGGTTGGCGGCGCCGTCGACGATCTTCTCGCCGATGGACAGGTTCAGGCCGGTCAGCAGGTCCGCGACGGCGGCCGAGGAGCCCTCGGGGCCGCTGGCGCCGTCGCCCAGGGTGTAGGCGAGCAGATACGGCATGTCCCCGTCGGGGGCTTCGCCGCTCCACGCCATGACCACGAGTGTGCCGAGGTCCGCGGGGCGGAAAGGACGGGTTTCAGCGGAAGTTGAAGTCACCGCGGAACCCTATCCGCGCCCGCGAAACAATCCGCCCACCATTTCACCCGACCGGGCGACATCCGAGACCCGACCACACGAACGAGGGATATACGTCGAACACCGAGAACGGAACGCGACGGAAAGCACCGGGTGGGACGAAAGCGCGAAGTGCCGGTTCCATGTCACCGCGGAACCGGCACTTCGCGACGGAAGGGGACGACCGTTCGAAAAGAAGGCGTCAGCCCTGGAGAGGGAGACCGCCGAGGAGTTGGGTGGGGCCACCGGGGCTGTTGAGGGCCTTCGTCGCGCCGCTCACCCCGTTGAGGACGGAGTCCTTGTTCTCGGTGTCGAGCGCGTTCGACTGCTGCTGCAGCGGCGCGGCCTGGATCGGCTCCTTGAAGAGCGTGTTCACCGCGCCGTTCAGGCTGGTCGGTGTGACATCCGCGGGGTCGTAGGCAAAGGCCGGCGCGGCTGCACCAGCGATGGCCATGGACCCGGCAACGACAGCGGCGGCCTTCAGGGACTTCATCGTGATCCTTTCCTCGGATGCGGGAAGCACTGCGCCGTGTCCAACGAGCCCCGCCCCCGACGGAAACCCCGTCGCGAACAGGTCATATCTGACGCCGAACGGCAGGTCATACGAAACACGGCGGCCCCACGGACAGACGGCCGCACCGACGGCCACACCGACGGCCGCGCGGACAGACGCGGGCCGGCCGCCCTCCCTTGTCGGAAGGACGGCCGGCCACGAGAAACCGCGTGAACGTCAGTCGTTGAAGCACTTGTTGCCGAACGCGGGGTTCAGCAGACCGACGATGTTGACGGTGTTACCGCAGACGTTGACCGGAATGTGGATCGGGACCTGGAGAACATTGCCGGACAGCACACCCGGGGAGTGAGCGGCGACGCCCTTCGCCTCGCTGTCGGCGGTGGCGACGCCGGCGGTGCCCGCCACGGCCGCGGCAGCAACGGAGGTCAGGGCCAGGCCCTTCGCGATACGCGACATGGAGTGGTGCTCCTTGGAGTTGACGCAAAAGACATCCGGACGGGGATGCCCGGTGCTGGATCAACGCGCGGCGGGGCCAGGGGTTGTGCCTCCGAAGGGGTGATCTCACAAAACCCCAGACTTCACCATTCCGACACACTTGTCCGGCTTGGGCGATAAGTACGGATAGCGGGCTAGAGTCGTGCACCTCCCCAGGCCGCCGCGGGCCCTCGCACGACACGCCGATTCCGCCCCCGTGATCCGCCGACAACCACCCCCGTGATCCGCCGGTTTCCGTCCGTTCGACGCTCCGCGGCATTCCCCGACAAGCACCCGAACCAGCTCCCGAAAGGGCACCGCCGGTCATGCGAATTCACCCGGGTCTTCCGCTGCGCCGCGCGGTGGTGGGCTGTTGCGCTCTCGCCACCCTCTGGGCCTTCGGCGCCCCCGCGACGGCCGCGCCGCCCGCCCCCGAGGCCGAACGGCTGGCCTTCGGACAGCGCTATCGGGCGGTCCAGCACGGCGGCATCGTCCGCGCCGCCAACTCCTCCATCACCTGTCGTACGCCGACGAAGCCGGCCACCCCGGCGACCGTCCCCTCGGCCCGGCCGAGCGCGGCCTCCCTACTCATCCCGACCACCGTCCGCCCCGCCAGGCCGACTTCCCCCCTCGCCGCACCGTCGGAGGTGCCCTCCTGCGCGGACGCGCGGGCGGGCCGTACCGCGGTGAACTCCGACTTCGACATGTTCTACATCGACGTCGACCGGGACCCGAACACCTACAACTCCAGCCGGGGCGAGGTGCGGTTGCCGCCGGGGGCGCGGGTGTCGTACGCGCGGTTGTACTGGGGCGGGAATCTGCGGGTCGGGGAGCAGAAGCCGCCCAAGGACAACGGGCGGGTGCTGATCGCGGAGCCCGGCGGCGCGTACAAGGAACTGCTCGCGGACTCGGTGGTCGGGCACCGGGTGGCGGGCGGCGCGGACGCCTTCCAGGCCTCGGCCGATGTCACCGAGCTGGTGCGGTCGAGCGGTTCGGGGCTCTACACGGTGGCACAGGTCAATGTGGCCATGGGCCGTTCGGCGGCCGGGGCGTGGGGCGGCTGGACGCTGATGGTGGCGTACGAGAACCCCGCCGAGCCGCTGCGGCACCTGGAGATGTGGGACGGCTTCGACTCGCTCTCGAACGGGCGGGAGCAGCGGGTCCGGGTGCGCGGTCTGGACATGCCGAGGAACGCGCGCGGGCAGGTCGGGCTGGTCGCCTACAACGGCGATCGGGGCCGCACCGGCGATTCGCTCATGGTTTCGACCGGGCGGGCCGCGGCCACGGCGCTCGGTGACGCCGCCAACCCCCATGAGGACGTACTGAATTCAACGATCAGCGAGCCGGGGACCCCTGCCATCGGACGCTCCCCGGCCCATGTGAACACCCTCGGATACGACTCGGACGTTTTCGAACTGCGTGACGAAATCCGGCTGGGCGGTGACCAGTTGGCTTTTCAGATCGTTGCGCAGCGGGACGCGGCTTGGGTCGGGGCGCTCTTCGTCGTCGTCGACGCCACACCGTGACGCGCGCCGCCCGGCGCCGCCCGTAACAAGGAACCCGCATGCAACTGTCACCAACCGACCCTCCGCCGCGGGTCCTGCACCTCACCCAGCCGGTCGACGGCGGTGTGGCCCGCGTTGTGACGGACCTGGTCCGGGCGCAGCTCGCCGAGGGGCTGCAGGTCACGGTGGCCTGCCCCGACGGTCCGCTCGCGCCCGCGCTGCGGGCGCTCGGCACGGACGTACGGCACTGGGCGGCGACCCGGTCGCCGGGGCCGACGCTGCTGGGTGAGGTGCGGCGGCTGGGGGAGATCCTCGACGACGTACGGCCCGATCTGGTGCACGCGCACAGCGCGAAGGCCGGGCTGGCGGGGCGGCTGGCCGTGCGGGGGCGGGTGCCGACCGTGTTCCAGCCGCATGCCTGGTCCTTCGAGGCCGTGGGCGGGGTGATGGCGGCGCTGGCTCGCTCGTGGGAGCGTGTGGGGGCGCGCTGGGCCTCGCGGGTGGTGTGTGTCAGTGAGGCGGAGCGCGCGACCGGGGTACGCGCCGGAGTGCGCGCCCGCTGGCGGGTGGTTCCGAACGGGGTGGACGCCGGGCGCTTCCACCCCGCCGCCGTGGACACCGTACGGGCGCATGTCCCGCTGCTCGCCGAGGTCGAGCCGAGCGCGCCGCTCGTGGTGTGCGTGGGGCGGCTGTGCCGGCAGAAGGGGCAGGACGTGCTCCTCGCCGCGTGGGACACGGTGCGGCGGCGGGTGCCCGAGGCGCGGCTGGTGCTGGTCGGGGACGGGCCGGACGGTGCGCGGCTGCGCGCCAGGGCGCCCTCGGGGGTGCTGTTCGCCGGGGGTGTCGCGGATGCCGCGCCCTGGTACCAGGCCGCCGACCTCGTCGTCCTGCCGTCCCGGTGGGAGGGCATGGCGCTGGCCCCGCTGGAGGCCATGGCGTGCGGGCGGCCCGTGGTGCTCACCGAGGTGGACGGCGCACGCGAGTCCCTGCCGCCGGGGCACGCGCCGGTGCCCGTCGAGGACCCGGACGCGCTCGCCGGGGAGATCGTCCGGCTGCTGCTCGATCCGCTGCTGCGCGAGTCGCTCGGCGACCAGGGGCGCCACCACGTACTGACCACCCACGACGTGCGGCACACGGCCGCCGCCGTCGCGGACGTGTACCGCGAACTGCTCGGCGCCACGGGCGCCCGAAGCGTGGAAGCCACCGAGTTCAGGGAGTCGATCCACCCGTGACCGCGGAAAGAACCGTCCCCTCCCCCGGTGGACAGCAACGCGAGTACGCAGGCTCGGCCACCGCGGTCGTCACCCCACGCGAGGCCGTCGGCGAACGCGCCCTGCCGGCCGGGCGGAAGCCGGCCGCACGGCGCCCGTCGGCGCTGCCGCTGCTCGCCGTCGACGCGGGCGCGGCCCTGCTCGCGGTCCTGGTGCTCACCGGGGACCGGACCCCGGGCCGTCCGCTGATGATCGCCGGGCTGGCGCTCGTCGTGGCATGGCTGAACACACGCGCCCGCCTGTACCGGCCCGCCGCCGTGCCCGCCGTGCTCGACGAACTGCCCGCCGTGTGCGCCCGGATCGCGATCGGGTGGTGCGCGCTGGGCGCGGGCATCGCCGCGTACGACGCCGCGCACGCCCTGACCGCCGGTGAACTCGCCCTCGGCTGCGCCCTGCAGTCGGCGGTGGCCGGTGTCGGCCGGGGGGTCGTGCACTGGCTGCGCCGCCGGGCGCTGGTCCGGCGGCCCGGTGCGGCCCTGGTCGTGGGCCCGGCGGCGACCGCTCAGCGGGTGGCCGCCGGGTTTCTGCGGCACCCGGGGTGCGGGGTGCGCCCCGTGGGCGTCGTCGCCGACCAGGCCGCCGGGGGCGAGGGCCTGCCCGTGCTGACCACCACCGAGGAGGTACGGCGGGCGGTTGTGCAGAACGGCGTGCAGAGCGTGCTGGTCGTCGGGCCGAGCGCCGAACGCGCCCCGCTGCTGCGGGCGTTGGAGACCGAGGGCTGCGCGCTGTGGCAGGTGGACGCCGAGTCGCCCTCGTACGGGCACGACGACTCGACCGAGCTGCTCGCCGGGTACCCGTGCCGCCGCCTTGAGTTGACGGGCCGTCATGGCAGCGTCACCAAGCGGGTGGTGGATGTCGCGGTGTCGGGGGCGCTGCTGTTGCTGGTGAGCCCGCTGCTGGGAGTGTGCGCGGTGGTGCTGCGCGCGACCGACGGGCCCGGGGTGGTGTTCCGGCAGGAGCGGATCGGCCGGGACGGACTGCCGTTCACGCTGCTGAAGTTCCGTACGCACCGCCCGGCCGACGCGCATGAGGCGGCGACGCGGTGGAGCGTGGCGAACGAGCAGGAGATGGGCTGGTTCTGCCGCTTTCTGCGCCGCACCTCGCTGGACGAGCTGCTCCAGCTGTGGAACGTGCTGCGCGGTGACATGAGCCTGGTCGGCCCGCGCCCCGAACGGCCCTACTTCGTCAACAAGTTCGGCCAGCAGTACCCGGGTTACGCGGCCCGCCACCGGATGCGGACCGGGATCACCGGACTGGCCCAGGTCAACGGACTGCGCGGGGACACCTCGATCGAGGACCGGGCCCGCTTCGACAACGCGTACATCGACGACTGGTCGCTGTGGCGGGACTTCTGCATCCTGCTGCGCACGGCCGCCGCGCTGGTCCGGCCGACGGGGAGCTGACCTTGATGTCTCTGCGCGATGCGGCGCCTGTCCTGCCCGTGGTCGCGGTGGTCGCCGCTCTGGCGCTGCCGATCACCCAGGGCGCCGAGGGCGGGGCGACCCCGGCCGACGCCGTCTCCGGGCTGCTGGTGCTGTGGTGCGCCGTACGGCTGCTGCGGGACCGGCGGCGGCCCCTGTCCCGTACGGCCGCCGTGGTCCTCGGGCTGCCGGTGGTCGGGCTGGCGCTGGCGGCGGCCGGGGCGAGCGACCCCGGGGCCGGGCTCGCCGGGCTCGGCCGCTACCTCCAGGTCTTCGTCCTCGTCCCCCTGGCCGTGCTGCTCTGTGTGCGGGGGCGGGGTGACTTCCGGGTGGTGGCCTGGTCGTTCGTGGGGCTCGCGCTGTGGCAGGGCGCCGTCGGCGTGCACCAGTACGTCACCGGAACGGGTGCCTCCTACGCCGGTGAGGACATCCGGGCCGTGGGGACGTTCGGCGCCGGGGACGTCATGGGCATGGCGAGCGTGGTGTCGTTCGGGCTGGTCTGCGCGGTGGGGCTGGCGCTGGCGCCCGCCTCGGCGAAGCAGCGGGCCTGGGCGCTGGCGAGCGCGGTGCTGCTGACGCTGCCGCTCGCGGTGTCGTTCAGCCGGGGCGCGTGGATCGCGACGGCGGTGGCCTGCGGGCTCCAGGTGGTGCTGGCCGGGCTGCGGCGGGCGGTCGTGGTCTTCGCCGCGGTGACCGCTGTGGCCGTGGTCCTCGTCGGGGGGCTCGGGATCGGGTCGGCCATGCTCCAGGACCGGATCGGCAGCATCACCCGGGTCGCCGACGCGCCGGACCAGTCCGTCACCGACCGCTACACCATGTGGGCGGCGGCCGTGAGCATCTGGCGCGAACACCCCCTGACCGGCGTCGGGTTGAAGGGCTTCCCCGAGCACCGCGACGGCCACGCCTCGCTGGCCCTGTCCTCCGGCAGCGACATCGCGGGCGCCGGCACGACATACCAGAAGCAGCCGTTGCTCTCCCCGCACAACATGTACCTGCTGGTCCTCAGCGAGCAGGGGTTGATCGGCCTGCTCACGCTGGGCGGCCCCTGGCTGGCGCTCGGGGTGTGCGGGGTGCGGGGGGTGAGGCGGGCGCGGCGGGAGACCTGCCCGGCCGGTGGGGTCGGCGACTCCGGTCGGCGTGGGGACGCGGCCGGTGGGGTCGACTGCGGGCTCGTGGCCTGTGGGCTGATGGCCTGGCTGCTGGTCGACTTCATGTACGCCGACATCGGTGGCCCGACGACCGTGTTGACGGCGATGTGCTTCGGGCTCGTGGGGTGGTGGGCACTGGCCGACGGCACCGCCGCCGCGGACGCTCCGGCCGAGGTCGTCGTGGCCCGGGTGCCGGAACGGGCCGGGGTCCGATGACCATGACGCCTCCCCAGGTACCACAAGGGTCGCCGGAGGCTCCCCAGGGGCCGCCCGTCGCGCCGGTCGGGGGCCCCACTTCACCCGCGGGTGCCCCCGAGCCGGCCACCGGTGCGCCGGTGCCGCCGGTGAGTGCCGCGGTGCCGTCCGTCGGCGCACCGGCTCCGACCATGAGTGCCCCGGTGGTGCCCGAGGCCCGTGCCGCCGACGCGTCGGAGGTCGCGCCCCCCACCGGGCGGTTTCTCGCCAAGGCCACCCTGGTCACGGCGGTGCTCACGGCTGTCGGCGCCCTGTTGGGGCTCGGCCGGGACCAGTCGTTGTCGTATCTGTTCGGGGCCGGCAGCGAGACGGACGCCTTTCTGGTGGCCTGGACCGTGCCGGAGTTCGCGGCGACGCTGCTGATCGAGGACGGCATGGCGTTCGTGCTGGTCCCCGCGTTCAGCGTGGCCGTCGCCCGGCGGGCCCGGGGCGGCGGCGCGGGCGACCCGGTCCGCTCCCTGGTCGCCACGACGCTGCCCCGGCTGGCCCTGGCCTTCGTCGCGGCGGCGGCCCTGCTGATCCTGGGCGCGCCCTACCTGGTCGAGATGCTCGCCCCCGGTCTGCCGAACCCCGCCCTCGCCGTCGACTGCACCCGCCTCACCGGCACCTGCGTCCTCAGCTTCGGCCTCGCCGGCTACTGCAGCGCGGCCCTGCGCGCCCACCGCCGCTTCACGGCACCCGCCGCGATCTACGTGGCGTACAACGTCGGCATCATCACGTCGATGTTCGTCCTCGGCGGCCGCTGGGGCGTACGCGCGGCGGCCGCGGGCGTGGCACTGGGCGGCTGCCTGATGATCCTGACCCAACTGCCGTCGCTGATCAGGCAGTTGGGCCGCCGCAGGACAGTGGCGGCGGCCCGGGCGCCCGAGGCCGGTACCGGGGCCGATACCGAGGCCGGGGCCGAGATCGGGACCGGGGCCCATACCGGGACCAAGGCCGGGGCCGATACCGAGGCCGGGGCGGATGCCGAGGCCACCGACCCCCGCCCCGTCGAACTCGCCCTCATCGCCACCGTTCTCCTCTTCGCCCTCTGCCGGCAGTCCCAGGTCCTCATCGAGCGGTTCCTCGGCTCGACCCTCCCGGCGGGCGCCATCTCGCATCTCAACTACGCGCAGAAGGTGGCCCAGATCCCGATGACGTTCTCCCTGATGCTGTGCACGGTCACGCTCCCGGTGGTGGCGCAGGCGATGGCGGAGGGGGACACCGAGCGGGCCCGGAGCCGGGTCGAGAAGGATCTGGCGCTGGTGTCGTGCATCGTGCTGCTCGGCGCGGCGGCGATCGTCGCGTGTGCGCCGCAGATCATCGAGTTACTGTTCCAGAGGGGGGCCTTCACGACCGAGGACACCGATGCCACCGCCTCGGTGATGCGCGTGTACGCCCTCGGGCTCCTCGGCCACGCACTCGTCAGCGCGCTCGTACGCTCGTACTTCTCCGCCGGGCGGCCCACCTGGTACCCGCTCGCCGCGATGGCCGCCGGGCTGGTCGCGACCTCGTGGATCGGCGCGGCGACCGTCGGCGACTGGGGCGTCCTCGGGATCGCCGCCGCCAACGCCATCGGCATCACGCTCACCGCCCTGCTCCTGCTGCGCGGCATGGGCGGGCGGGCCGTGCCGATCCGGGTCCGGCAGGTGGTGGGCGAGATGAGCCGGCCGGTGCGGGCGGCGGTGGCGGCAGGCACGGCGGGGTGGTTCTGCGCCGGCCGGGTCGACTCGCCCGTGCTCGGTCTCGCCGTCGGCGGCTCGGTCGTCGCCCTCGTCTTCGTCCTGCTGGCCTGGGCCATGGGCGCCTCCGGCCTCACCCCCGCACTCCGTACCGTCACACGAAGGCTCGCCGATGCCCGTTTCCGCTGATCACCCGCCCGTCCCGGCCGACCCCAGACCCACCGAACCGGCCAGAGCGGCCAGACCCACCTCGCATGCCGGACCCACCGCGCCGGTCAGGCCGTCCGCCGCGACCCCTCTCTGGGTCGCCATGTACCACTCCGTGGGCGATTGCTCCGACGACCCGTACCGCATCACGGTCTCGCCCGACCGCCTCGACGCCCAGCTGGGCTGGCTGCGTCGGCGGGGGCTGCGCGGGGTCGGCATGACCGAACTGCTCGCCGCCCGGGCCCGGGGCGAGGGGCGGGGCCTGGTGGGGCTGACCTTCGACGACGGGTACGCGGACTTCGTCGGGGCCGCCCTGCCGCGCCTGCGCGCGCACGGCTTCGGGGCGACCCTGTTCGTGCTGCCGGGGCGGCTCGGCGGTGACAACGCCTGGGACCCGCTGGGCCCGCGCAAACCGCTGCTGGACGCGGACGGCATCCGGACGGCGGCCTCGGCCGAGGGCATCGAGATCGGGTCGCACGGGCTGACCCATGTCGATCTGACCAAGGCGGACGACGAGACCCTGCGCGCCGAGACCGCCGGCAGCAGAGCACGGCTCTCGGAGTTGATCGACGCTCCCGTCCACGGCTTCTGCTACCCGTACGGCACCGTCGACCAGCGCGCCGCCGACGCCGTACGGGACGCCGGGTACGGCTACGCCTGCGCCATCGACCCCGGCCCGCTGAACGGCCCGTACGCGCTGCCCCGCGTGCACATCGGCGAGGAGGACACCGCCGTACGGCTGCTGCTGAAGCGGAAGCTGCACCGGCTGCGGCGGCGTCCGGTCGAGGGGGCCTGAGGCCGGTATGAAGGCGCTGCACATCATCACCGGGCTCGGGGTCGGCGGCGCGGAGCAGCAACTGCGGCTGCTGCTGCGCCACTTGCCGGTCGAGTGCGACGTGGTGACCCTCACCAACCCGGGCCCGGTCGCCGATGGTCTCACCGCCGACGGAATCCGGGTCACCCACCTCGGCATGGGCGGGAACCGCGATCTCGCCGCGCTCCCCCGGCTGGTCCGGGTGATCCGCAAGGGCGGCTACGACCTGGTCCACACCCACCTCTACCGGGCCTGCGTGTACGGCAGGATCGCCGCCCGGCTGGCGGGCGTGCGGGCCGTCGTCGCCACCGAGCACTCCCTCGGCGACTCCCAGATGGAGGGGCGCAGGCTGTCCGCCGGGGTCCGCGCGCTGTATCTGGCGAGTGAGCGGCTGGGCCGGGCCACGGTCGCGGTGTCCCCCACCGTCGCCGAGCGGCTGGAGGCCTGGGGTGTGCCCGGTCCCCGGATCGATGTCGTCCCCAACGGCATCGACCTCGCCGGATTCCGCTTCGACTCCGACTCGCGCGAACTGACCCGGCGCCGGCTCGGGCTGCCGGAGGGCGCGTATGTCGTCGGGGGCGTGGGGCGGCTCGCGGCGGGCAAGCGGTTCGACGTACTGGTCCGGGCGCTCGCCCATCTCCCCGACGACTGCTGGCTGTTGCTGGTCGGCGGCGGCCCCGAGGAGAGCGTGCTGCGGCGGGCCGCCCAGCGGGCCGGGGTCGCCGACCGGGTGCTGCTCACCGGGGAGCGCCCGGCGGCGGGCTCCCCCGGCGCCGATCTGCCGTCCCTGATGAACGCCATGGACGTCCTCGCCTCGCCCAGCGCCGACGAGGCGTTCGGGCTCGCGGTGGTGGAGGCGATGGCGTCCGGGCTGCCCGTGCTCTATGTCTCCTGCCCGGCGATCGAGGACCTGCCCCCGGACACGACCGCCGGCGCCCGCCGGGTCCAGGGGGGCGCGGATTCCTTCGTACGCGCCCTGCTGGACATCCGTGCGCAGGGCCCGTGTTCGCGCGCCGTCCCCGCCGCCGCCCAGCACTACTGCATCACCCGCAGCGCCGCCCAGCTCATGGACGTGTACGCGGCCGCCGTCTCCAGCACGCCCTCGCCAACCCCGTCCCTGGGAGTGAGTTCCGCATGACCGACCGAACGCCCCACCGCGCACCCGACCGTACGCCCGAACGACCGACCGACAACCCCGGCCGTGGGACGACCCCCTTCGCCCGCGTCACGTCCCTGCCCCCCTGGTCCCTGCTCGCCGCGGGCGCCCTGATCGGCGGGGTGGCCGGGGGTGGGTTCGGTGTGCTGAAGCCGCCCGTCTACACCGCGACCAGCTATGTCGTGGCCGTCCCCGCCGAGGGCTCCGACTCCCAGTCCGCGCTGGGTTTCGCGCAGGCGTACGGGCGGGTGGCCACCCAGCTCGCGGTGCTCGGGGACGCCCAGGTGTGGGCCGGGGTGCCGGTGTCCACGCTGAAGGAGAGCGTGCGCACGGCGACGTCGCCGGACGCGCCGATGGTCGCCGTGTCGGCCACCTCGTCGCGGCCGGATCTCGCCGCCGACATGGCCAACGCCGTGACCCGAGCGCTGACCCGGCACGCCAACGACTCCCAGCAGTCCACGCGCGTCGAACTGCGGCAGTTCGCCCGCGCCACCGAGCCGACCGAGGAGTCCTCCGCCTCACCCGCCGTCACCGGGCTGGTGGGCGCGGCGGTCGGAGGCCTGCTCGGCGGGCTCGCCCTGCTGATCCGGCCCCGACGCTCCCCCGAGGCCCCGCCCGCGGCCTCGGTGCCCGGTCCCGCGCTCGCCGCCGACGCCCACGGGCAGCTGTGACCAGCACACTGCGCACGCGGGCCGACACCACCCTGCGCGCCGAACTCTGCACCGACGAGGGCGAGTTCGGCGCGCTGGCCGAGCCCTGGGACCGGCTCTACAGGCGCTGCGGCACGGCCACCCCGTTCCAGAACCACGCCTGGCTGCACTCCTGGTGGCTCTCCTACGGCCGCCCCGGCGGGCTCCGGCTGGTGCTGGTCCGCGACGGGGGCGAACTACGGGCGGTCGCCCCGCTGATGCTCATGCGCCTGCCGCTGCCGACGCTGGTCCCGCTCGGCTGCCCGATCTCCGACTTCGCCGATGTCCTCGTCGACGACGAGTGCGCCGAGGAGGCGTCGGCCGCGCTCGGCGACGGGCTGTCCGTCGCCGCCCGGACCGCGCTGATCGACTTCCGCGAGGTACGGCCGGGCGCCGCCGTCGAACGGATCTACGACGGCTGGCGGGGGCCCCGGCGCAAGGTCGGCGACTCGGTCTGTCTGGAGCTGCCCGCCCGGCCCATGGACGAGTTGCTGACCCGGCTGCCCAACTCCCGGGCCCAGCGGGTCCGCGCCAAGATGCGCAAACTCGGCGACCTCGGTATCGAACCGCGTGCCGTGCGCCCCGACGAGGTCAACTCGGCCCTGCGGACCATGCTGGATCTGCATCGCCTCCAGTGGCAGGGCCGCAAGGTCACCACCGAGCACCTCCGACCGCGCTTCGCCGAGCATCTGTCCCGCTCGGTGGGGCCGATGGTGCGCTCCGGGGACGCCGTGGTCACCGAGTTCCGGCTGGACGGCGACGTCATGGCCGTCGATGTCACCCTGCTCTCGCGCCGGCTCGCGGGCGGCTATCTCTACGGCGCCCATCCGGGCCTCAGGGAACGCAAGGCGGACGTCGCGACCATGCTGCTGGACGCCTGCGCCCGGCATGTCGGCACCGGCGGCCACCAGGTGCTGAGCCTGCTGCGCGGGGCGGAGCCGTACAAGCTGCGCTGGCGCCCCGACACCGTGGTCAACCAGCGGCTGCTGCTCGCCCGCCGCCGCACGGCGCCCCTGCTGTCGGCGGTGGCGTACGACGCGGCGGCCCGCCGGCGGGGCAAGGAGCTGGTGCGCCGGTGGCGTGAGCGGAGGGAAAACGGTGGCGGCGGGCGGTGACCCCGGCGGGCGGCCGCTGGGGTACCGGCCCGCCGGGGTCACCGCCACCGGCGGCCCCGATTCACTCGTAACGCGTCCACCACTCCGTGCGGATGCAGATCTTGCCGCCGATCCAGTACTCCACCCACTCGCCCAGATCCAGCGGCGAGCAGTTCGGCGGGTGTACCGGCGTGGTGGGGGTCGGCTTCGGCGTGGGGACGGGCGTCGGGGTCGGAGTCGGTGTGGGCTCGGTCGCGGGCTTCGGTTCGTCACGGTCGAACAGCATCGAGCGGTATACCTGGGCCGCCCTCGGATTGCTGGCGCACTGCCACACACCGTGCGGGCAGTAGTCGGTGAGGGTGTTGTACAGCGGCTTGTGCTCGTCCATCCAGGCGAGCATGCGCCGCATGTACTCCGGGTTGTCGCCGTTGCGGAAGAGCCCCCATTCCGCATATGAGATGGGCTTCTTGTGCGCCTTGGCGAAATCGACGTGCGCCTGGAGGCCGTACGGCTCCTTCACCTGTTCGTCGAAGGTGATTCCGCGCGGCTGGTCGTAGGAGTCCATTCCGATGATGTCGACGGTGTCGTCCCCCGGATAGCACTCGGTCCAAGGAATGGCGTCCTTGCCGCGGTTCGGGGTCCAGTCGAACTTGAATTTCTGGCCCGGCACCGCACGCATCGTGGTGACGATCCTGTTCCAGTACTTCTTCCAGTTCTCCGGGTCCGGCCCGCAGCGATGGGTGTACGTCATGCCGTTCATCTCCCAGCCGAGCACGAGCACCGTGTCCGGGATTCCCAATGCGACCAGCCGCTCGGCGAGTCTGCGGAAGTGGTGGTCGAACTCACCGGCGGCGGCCCGGCCGAGCAGCGCGCGGACCTCGGCGTCGGAGACGCCCTCCTCGTTGCGCTCCATCATGGGCACGTTGAGGACGAACATCCGGTCGTCCTCCTCGCGCCGCCACTCGGCCCAGGAGTCCAGGAAGCCGGGCAGGCCCTCGATGTTGGACCACAGATCGCCCGGCAGATACGTGTGCGCCACGCGCAGCTCGGACCCGCCCAGCCAGTCGCTCAGCTCGGCGATCCGGGCGACACCCCGGGGGCCGTAGTGCAGATAGGCACCGATCGCGGGCAGTTCCTCGACCGGCACGACCGGCTGCGGCGTCCGGGACGGCGTGACCGGGAGGGGAGTCGCCGGAAGGGGCGAGGCCAGCGGCGGGGTGATCGGAGCGGCGGGCGTCGTCGCCGGGGCGGCGGGAGTCGCCGGGGCGATGGGCGTCGGGAGCACCGGGGCCGGGAGCACCGGGGCCGGTGTCACGGCGGCGGGCCCCACGGCCGCCGGGGACACCGGGGACGCCGGAGTGGCGGGAGCCGCCGGGGTGTTGGGCACCGAGGCCGCGGTCGGAGTAGTGGCGCCCGGGACCGTCGGGACCGGCACCGGCGGGTCGGGGGTGACCTGGACCACGCCGGTGGCGTACACCGGGACCGACGCGAGGGCGAACGACGCGACGACCGAGGCCGCGACGAGCGTCAGCCGTCTGTTCCGGGGCCGCCGGTGCCGGGCCCGCTGCTGTACCGCCATCGCGCGCTCCTCTCTCATCGCTTTCTCCGCCTTCTTCACTCTCACCGCATTCCGCCGCCGATTTCCACCTACTGACAATCAGTCATACGAATATGAGTTCCGCCAACAGGGGCTCCGGCCTTCGGGTGCCCCGATCGCCCGCACGGGTGAACCGACTCCAAAGAAATGTGCGAGGACCTCAAGGAAATGTCCGTGTCGCCGCTCGACACCCGTGTTCCGGCCGTTCTGTTGCGGACCGATCGCAATCCCTTTCACCACGGAACCCTGGGCGCCGTACGCTCGCTGGGCCGGGCCGGTGTGGAAGTGCATCTCGTCGCGGACTGCTCGGGAAGTCCCGTGCGTGGTTCGCGTTTCGTCTTCGAGACACACGCCCCGCCCCGCCCGGGCGCGTCCGACGCCGAATTCGCCGCCGTGCTGCACCGCGTGGCCGACCGGCTCTCCGGCCCGGCGGTCCTGATCCCCCTGGACGACGCGAGCGCGGTGGCCGCCGACCGGTTGCGCGAGGCACTGAGGTACGGCTATCTGCTCCCGCCGGGCCCGACGGCCCTGGCCGAACGGGTCGCCGACAAGGCGGAACTGGCCGCGCTCTGCCGCCGCCTGGACATCCCGCACCCGGCGACCGCGCTCCCCACCGGCGCCCCGGAAGCGGCCGCCGCGGCACGGGAGTTGGGCCTGCCACTGATCGCCAAGTGGTCCCGGCCCTGGCTGCTGCCCGACGGGGCCGGGCTGCGCAGCACCTCGGTGGTGCGCTCGGCCGGGGAGGCGGCGACGCTGTACCGGCGCTCGGCAGCCGCCGGGAGCCGACTGCTGCTCCAGGCGTTCCTGCCGCCGGGCCAGGACCGCGACTGGTTCTTCCACGGCTACGTCGACCGCGCCGGTACCGTCCGCGCCGGTGGCCCGGGCCGCAAGCTGCGCGCCTGGCCGCCCGGGGCCGGCCTCACCGCCGTCGGCCGCTGGACCGCCAACCCCGAGGTACAGGCCCTCGCCGAGCGACTGGTCGGCGCCCTCGGCTACCGGGGCGTGTTCGACCTGGACTTCCGCCGCGAGGGCCGCACCGGCCCGTACCATCTCCTCGACTTCAACCCGCGCCCCGGCGCCCAGTTCCGCCTCTTCACCGACACGGCCGGCATCGACGTCGTACGGGCGCTGCATCTGGATCTGACCGGCCGTCCGGTGCCGGAGGGGGCTCCGGTGCCGGGGCGGACGTTCGTCGTGGAGAACTACGCGCCGCTCGACGCGCTGCTCCCCCACCCCCGTGAACTGGCCTGGCACGCCAAGGACGACCTCGCGCCGGGCGCGGCGCTGTGGCCGCTGTGGACCCGGCACGCCCTCGGCCGCCTGCTGTCACCCCGCTCGCCCCGGCCGCCGCTGCCCGTCCCGGTGCCGGACGACCCCACCCCCGCCCCTTCCCACGACGAGAACGAGAAAGCGAGCAGCCACTGATGTACGACCTGCTGGTGGTGGGCGCCGGCCCGTACGGTCTGTCCATCGCGTCGCACGCCGCCGCGGCCGGGCTGAGCATCGGCGTCCTCGGCCGTCCGATGGCGTCCTGGCGCGATCACATGCCGCCGGGCATGTTCCTGAAGTCCGAGCCCTGGGCCTCCAACCTCTCGGACCCCGAGGGCCGCCTGCGACTCGACGTGTACTTGGCGGAGCGAGGCGTCGAGGCCCGCCACGGCCGCCCCATCCCCGTCGGCGACTTCGCCTCGTACGGCCTGTGGTTCGCCCGGCACGCCGTACCGCCGGTCGACGAACGGATGGTGGCCCGTATTCGGCGCGGGATCGGCGGCTACGAGGCCCTGCTGAGCGACGGCGAGATGCTGCGCTCCCGCACGGTGGCGCTGGCCGTGGGAATCACCCCCTTCGCCGAAGTCCCGCCCGTGCTGCGTGAGTTGGGCCCCGCCCACGTCTCCCACAGCAGCCATCACAACGACCTGACCCCTTTCCGGGGCAAGGACGTCACGGTGATCGGCGGCGGCCAGGCGGCCCTGGAGACGGCGGCCCTCCTCGCCGAACAGGGCACGGGAGTGCGGGTGTTGGCCCGAGCGAGCCGTCTCAACTGGAACGACACCCCGCCGCCCCTGGACCGCCCCTGGTGGCGCTCGGCCCGCTCCCCGCTCGGCGGCCTGGGCTGCGGCTGGCGCAACTGGTTCTACGCGGAACGCCCCGGCTGGTACCGGCGGTTGCCCGAGCAGAAACGCGTCCGGATCGCGACGGAGGCCCTGGGCCCGGCGGGCGCCTGGTGGGTACGCGACCGCGTCGAGTCGGCCGTCGAGGTACGGCTCGGCCAGGAGGTCGCCCTGGCGTACGAGAAGGGAGGCGCCGTACGGCTGGAAACGGTGGGCCGGGGCGGCGAGTTGACCTCCGTGGACACCGAACACGTCATCGCCGCCACGGGTTTCCGTGCCACCCGGGCACGGCTCGGTCTGCTGGACGAGGACATCCGCGCGGACCTCTCCGCCCTCGCCGACGGCTCCCCCGCGGCCGGGCGGGACTTCGAATCCTCGGTCCCCGGCCTGTTCCTCGCGGGCCTGACCACGACCGCCGGCTTCGGCCCCGCGATGCGCTTCGTCCACGGCGCGTCCTTCACTGCACCGACCCTCGTACGAGGCGTACGGCGACGGCTGCGCGCCGGGATGCCCGGTGGGCGGCTGCCGGTGCCGGCGGCCAGGACCCACCTCACATCGGCAGCAGGGCGGTAGGGGCCCCATGCCGGACGCCGACACGGCTCGGGTGCCGGGCGCGACACGCGTCCCGGCACCCGCGCGAGCGACTGCCTCAGCGACCGGACGAGGCCCGGCCCCGGCGGTAGAGAATCCCACCGCCCACGATCAACGCCGCGCTGACCGCCGACATGGCGATCAACGCCTCGGTGTCACTGCCGGTCTTGGGCAGCGACGGAGGCTTGTGCGCCGGAGGCTGATGACCGGTCGGCGGCTTGTGCGTGGGGGGCTGGTGTGTGGGGGGCTTGTCTGTGGGGGGCTGGTGCATGGGCGGCTTGTGGGTCGGGGGCTGATGCCCGGTGGGGGGCTTGTGGCCCGTTGGAGGCTTGTGGCCCGTTGGAGGCTTGTGGCTCGTCGGGGGCTTGTGGCCGGTCGGCGGCTTGTGCCCTGTGGGTGGCTTGTGACCCGTTGGAGGCTTGTGGCTCGTCGGGGGCTTGTGGCCCGTCGGGGGTTTATGCCCCGTCGGAGGCTTGTCGCCGGTCGGCGGCTTGTGACCGGTGGGCGGCTTGTGGCCGGTTGGGGGCTTGCTCGTCGGGGGCTTGTGGCCCGTCGGAGGCTTGTGGGTCGGCGGCTTGTGCGTGGGAGGCTTGTGCGTCGGCGGCTTGTCCACCGGGGGCTTGTCCACGGGGGGCTCGGTCGGCGGGTTGTCGCCGTAACCGGAGCCGTCGCCGCCGTCCTCCGGCACATCGCCGTAGCCGTCGTCCGGCGAGTCGCCGTACTCGGAGTCGCCGCCCTGGTCGCCGTAGCCGGAGTCACCGCCCTGGTCCCCGTGGTCGGAGTGGTTCTCGGACTGACCGTTGTCCTTGGAGTGGCCGTTGTCCTTGGAGTGACCGTTGTCCTTGGAGTGGCCGTTGTTCTCGGACTGGCCGTTGTCCTTGGACTGACCGCTGTCCTGAGTCTGACCGTTGTTCTCGGACTGGCTGCTGTCCTGGGACTGACCGTGGTCGGTGTCGTCGTCGTGGCCGGAGTGGTCACCGTCGTGGGAGTTGTCGTCCTCCTCGACGTACTCGTCGGCGGGGTCGGCGACCTCGTCGTACTCGGTGTAATCCGTGTACTCCTCGTAAACCCAGGTGTCCTCGTGGTCCTCCGGCGGGTCGGTGTGGGCGGGGGGCGCGGCCGCGGGCTCCGGCTCGGCGGGCGGGGCGGCCTGGGCCCGCGTGGAGGAGTCGTACGCCTGTGAGGAGGTGTCCGAGGAGGTGTCGTTGCCGCACGCGTTGCCCGTGGCCGGGTTGCCGAGGGCGGCGACGTCGACCGTGTTCCCGCACGCGTTGACCGGAACCGTCACAGGGACGCTGACGGTGTTGCCCGACACCACGCCGGGCGAGTTCGAGGCGGCACCCTGCGCGGTCGGCTCCGCGAGCGCCGGAGTGCCGTAGAAGGACAGGATGCCCGTCGTCGCTGCGGCGACGACCATTCCCTTGCTCAGGGTCTGTCGCAATCTCGTTTCTTCCTGCTCGTAGAAGTGGGAAAAGCCGGCCTTGGAGCCGATGAGGACAGTCCAAGGCCGGCTGTGGCACAGCCGAGCGGCTGATGCGTGGCGCGCTACGACGTCAGTCGTTGATGCACACGTTGCCGAACGCCGGGTTCAGCAGCCCGACGATGTTGATGCTGTTGCCGCACACGTTGATCGGGATGTGGATCGGGACCTGGATCACGTTGCCCGAGAGGACGCCCGGCGAACCGATGGCGGCACCCTTGGCCTCCGAGTCGGCCATGGCCGGAGTGGCCATACCCACGGCCATGATCGCGCCGGCGACGACAGCAGCGCTCTTCTTGAGCTTCACGTCATTTCCCTTCGTTGCGGTCATGCCCCAATTGACGGCCGAAACCGAGCGAGCACAGCATGAACGGCTCGCATCATGACCTGCAGCCTGTGAAACGAGGAATAGACGCCGGAAGAAACTCCGGAACCTGGGGCCCGGGGTAATTCACCCGAACGCCCCAATAGAATGAACAACTCGGACCGCCCGCGCATTCAACGCGGACGGTCCGAGTCTCTGCGGATTACCCGATCAACTGCGCCGCACGCCGCCGATCACTTCTTCTCGTGGTGGCGGCCGTTGCCGTCGTCCTTGCCGTTGCCGTTGTCCGAGAGGATCGGGATGTCGGACAGGATGTGCGAGAGAGGCTCGTCGCCCTTGGCCTGGGTGGAGTTCTCGGTGCACTGCTGGTTCTGGGGGGCGGAGAGGATCGGCGTGTCCTGGAGGACGCCGACTCCGAGAATCCCGTTGAGGTTGCCCTTGAGTGGCAGACCGATGCAGAGCTTGTTGAGCGAACCCTGCACCAGCGTGGCCTGGGGGCTCATGTCGCCCTTGGTCACCGAGTTGCCGAACGCCTGGTGGGCACCATTGCCGCTGAAGGACGTGGTCCCGCCGTCGTCGGCGAGCGCCTGGGGTGCCGTGGCGGCCGCGAGGCCGGTGGCGGAAGCCGCCACCGCGACCACGGCCATTGCCTTCTTGAGCATTTCGCGTTCCTTTCCTGGTGAACCCGCGGGTCCCTGACTCTGGCAGCAACGGCGGCACACCCGAACCGGTTTCGACACATCACCCGTTCAGCCCGCTCGCGCCGGAGAATTCCAGAGCGACGGAACATTCCGCACTCCGGGTTCTCGCTCCGCTCCATGGGCCGACGGAGTGAATATGAGCAACCGGGAAGTCCGGGCGAAGTTGTCCAAGGCGCTCCGGTGGAAACGGGGTTTCTCCAGAAGGGAATCGCACGTGATCAAGAAGATTCTGGCCGCAGCGACGATCGCCGCCTCCTCCGTCGGAGCCTCGGCCGTCGCCGCGCCCCAGGCGCTCGCCGACGACGGCGGAACCACGTCCTTCAGCGGCAACGACGCCGAGCAGGTGTACGGCAACTCGGCGACGTACGGGAACATGAGCCCGCAGATGGCGCTGATCCAGGGCTCGCTCAACAAGCCCTGCATCGGTCTGCCGCTCAAGGGCAACCTCAACGGGCTCGGGCTCATCGGAGTCGGCGTCCTCCAGGACGTTCCGATCCTGTCCGCTCCGCAGAACCAGCAGTGCACCGAGAACTCCACCCAGGCCAAGGGCGACGAGCCGTTGTCGCACATCCTGTCGGACATCCCGATCCTCTCGGACAACGGCAACGGCGACGACAAGGGCGGAAAGAAGCACCACTGACGCCATCGCGCGGGTGGGCCGCCGACCACCACGACGACCCGCCCAATACGCCTAATCGCCAAGATAAGACACCTATTGCGCCAATAGGGGCAATCAACGCAACTGTTGGCCGGGCGCTCTGTTGATCAGGGCGCAACTCCGCAACGGAGTCCGCTTTCCGAAGGGATCGAACATGAAGAAGCTGTGGGCTACCGCGGCTGTTGCCGCTTCCATCACTGGCCTCGCGACCGTCGCCGCGCCCCAGGCGCTCGCCGACGACGGTGGAACCACGTCCTTCAGCGGCAACGGTGCCGAGCAGGCGTTCGGCAACTCGGTGACCAAGGGCGACATGAGCCCGCAGCTGTCGCTGGTCCAGGGCTCGCTCAACAAGCCCTGCATCGGTCTGCCGCTCAAGGGCAACCTCAACGGGCTCGGGCTCATCGGAGTCGGCGTCCTCCAGGACACGCCGATCCTCTCCGCCCCCCAGAACCAGCAGTGCACCGAGAACTCCACCCAGGCCAAGGGCGACGAGCCGTTGTCGCACATCCTGTCCGACATCCCGATCCTCTCGGACAACGGCAACGGCGACGACAAGGACGGAAAGAAGCACCAGCACCACTGACGCCACCACCGGACACACGACAGCGGGCCGCCGAGTTCATCGGCGGCCCGCTGCCGTGTGCGGCGGCTCCTCCCGCTCCCGTCCTACTTCTTCGCGTACAGCGCCTCGATCGCCGCCGCGTATGTCTCCGTCACCACGTGGCGTTTGATCTTCAGGGAGGGGGTGAGGAGACCGTTCTCCTCGTTGAACTCGCCTTCCACCAGCTTGAATTCGCGGATGGACTCGGCGCGGGAGACGGCTTGGTTGGCGTAGTCGACGGCCTTTTGGACGTCGGCGCGCATACGGGGATCGTCGACGAGTTCGGAGAGAGGGGTGTCGGGGGACATGCCGCGGACGTGGAGCCAGTGGGTGACGTCCTCGGGGTCGAGGGTGATGAGGGCGGCGACGTAGGGGCGGTTGTCGCCGACGACGATGCACTGGCCGACCGGGGGGCGGCTGCGCAGGCGGTCCTCCAGGACGGCCGGGGAGACGTTCTTGCCGCCGGAGGTGACGAGAATGTCCTTCTTGCGGCCGGTGATGGTGAGATAGCCGTCCTCGTCGAGTGCGCCGAGGTCGCCGGTGGCGAACCAGTCGTCGGTGAGGACGGCGTCGGTGGCGGCCGGGTTGTTCCAGTAGGTGCCGAAGACGATGGAGCCCTTGATGAGGACCTCGCCGTCGTCGGCGATCCGGATCTCGGTGCCGGGGACGGGCCGGCCGACCGTGCCGGGGCGGGGCCCGAGGGGCGGCACGATGGTGGCGGCGGCCGTGGTCTCGGTGAGGCCGTAGCCCTCGTAGATGATGATCCCGGCGGCGTAGAAGAAGAGGTTGAGGTCGCGGTCGAGGGGGGAGCCGCCGCTGATGGCGTAGCTCATCCGGCCGCCGAGTTCGCGGCGGATGCGGCGGTAGACCAGCAGGTCGTACAGGGCCCAGGCGGCGTAGAGGCCGAGGGTCGGGCCGGGGCCCCGGTCGAGGAACTTGTCGAGGTGGGCCTCGGCGAAGCGGACGCCGACGCGGTGGGCGCGGTCGAAGGAGGCGCCCCGGCCGATGCGTTCGGCGGTGGCGCGGCCGGTGGCGTGGATGCGCTCGAAGACGTAGGGGACGCCGATGAGGAAGGTGGGCTGGAACTTTTTGAGCGCGGGGCGCAGGTCGTCGGGCTTGATGCTCGGGCAGTGGCCCAGTTCGATGCGGGCCAGCAGACAGCCGATCTGGATCGTGCGGCCGAGGATGTGGGCGAGGGGAAGGAAGAGGAGGGTGGAGGCGGTCTGGCCGGTGACCGCCTCGAAGACGGGGTGGAGCAGCTCGACCAGGTTGGCGGACTCGGCGTGCAGGTTGGCATGGGTGAGGACGCAGCCCTTGGGGCGGCCGGTGGTGCCCGAGGTGTAGCAGATGGTCGCGGCCGTGTCCGGGGTGAGGGCGGCGCGGCGCTTGGAGACCTCCTCCTCGGGGACGCTCCGGCCCAGGTCGGCGAGTTGGCCGAGGGCGGCATCGTCCAGCTGCCAGACGTGCGGGGGCTGGGAGTGGCGGGCGGTGGCGGTGGTCGCGGCGGCGGCGTTCTCGGGGGTCTCCACGATCATGAATCGGGCGCCGGAGTCGCGGACGATCCACTCGATCTGCTCGGGCGAGGAGGTGGCGTAGATCGGTACGGACTGGCCGCCGGCCGCCCAGATGGCGAAGTCGAGGACGGTCCACTCGTAGCGGGTACGGGCCATCACGGCGACCCGGCCGCCCGGTTCGAGCCCGGCGGCGATCAACCCCTTGGCGGTGGCGCTGACTTCACGGGCGAAGGCGGCGGCGGTCACGGGGTGCCAGGTGCCGTGGGTCTCGCGGCGCAGGACCGTGGCGTCCGGGGCCTCGGTGGCGTTGCGGTAGGGGAGGTCGGCGATGCTGCCGCTCGTCAGGGGCGGGGCGAGCGCGGACGTCCGGGCCTCGCGGACGACCCCGTACGCGTCCCTGACGACCTCGACCTTGACCCGTTCGGCCAGGTCGGTACGTTGCTTGGCCTTGTTCAAGTCCTTGCGTACGCCCATGACGACCCCCCGGGGACCGATGACTGCCGTTCATTACCGGTGAGTCAACTTACCGAGGCGTAAGGATTTTTCAATGGCTTTGGCCGATTCAGTACTGGCTCATCAGACGGTCGGCCTTGTCGATGGTTTCGGACAGGTCCTTCAGGTCCTGGTCCTCTCGGTCCTTGGCCAGTTCCTGGGCGCGGAACGAGAGTCGGCTCAGGGTCGGGCGGTCAGGGAGGGCGGTCAGGGAGGAGACTCCGGTGCGCAGGGTGTCGGCGAAGTAGGCGGCCACGGCGGCCACTTGGAGGCCGTGGGGGGCGGTCGTCCAGAGGTCGTCGTGCAGGGCGGAGGCCTCCACGGCGGCGGACTCCTCGTGCGGGGTGCGGTCGTCGGGGTCCAGCCAGCGGACCGTCGCCGTGGCGAGGTGGCCCTCGGCGCCCTCCTTGGTGCGGACCGAGTAGAGGGCGGTGACCGTGTGGCCGGGGCCCACCTCGCCGCCGTCGACGCGGTCGTCGCGGAAGTCCTCGTCGGCGACCTGGCGGTTGTCGTAGCCGATCAGGCGGAACTCCTCGACGGTCTCCGGGTCGAAGGCGACCTGGGCCTTGGCGTCGCGGGCGGTGAGGTCGATGTTGCGGGGGAGGTCCTCGCAGAAGACCTTCTCCGCCTCCTTCTCGGAGGAGACGTAGGTGGTGTGGCCGTCGCCCTTGTCGGCGAGGCGTTCCATGAGGGCGTCGCCGTAGTCGCTGCCGACGCCGACGCCGAAGAGGGTGATGCCGTGTTCGCGGCGTTCGCCGCCGATGCGTTCGAGGATGGTGTCGGCGTCGGTGTCGCCGGTGTTGGCGAGGGCGTCGGAGAGGAGGACGACGCGGTTGGTGGCGCCCTTGCGCAGGCCCTCGACGGCGGTCTCGTAGCCGGTCTCGATGCCCGCGCCGAGGTTGGTGGAGTCGGTGGGCTCCAGGCTGTCGATCGCGTCGTGGATCTCGCCCCGGTTGTCGTCGAGGCGGGTCATCGGCAGGACCGTCTCGGCCTCGCCGCTGAAGGTGACGATCGCCACCGAGTCGTCGTCGCGCAGCCGGTCCGTCATCGTGCCGAGGGCGTCCTGGGCGAGGTCGAGGCGGCCGGGTTCGGACATGGAGCCGCTGACGTCGATGACGAAGGTGAGGGCGGCGGGCGGGCGTTCGCTGTCGTCGCCCGCGGCGCGGGTGGCGAGGCCCACGCGGACCAGGGACCAGTTCTCGTCGCTCGTACGGGCGCCGTCGACGGTCACCGTGAAGCCGTCGCCGTCGGGGCGTTCGTAGTCCTGGCGGAAGCTGTTGACGAACTCCTCCGGGCGGATCGTCGCCGGGTCGGGCAGGCTGCCGTCGGCGAGGGTGCGGCGGGCGTAGCCGTAGGAGGCGGTGTCGACGTCCAGGGCGAAGGTGGAGAGGTAGTCGGGGGACGGGGCGTAGTCGGGGGTCTCGTCGCTCGGTTGTTCGCCGCGCTGCTCGCCGCTGCCGGTGCCTTCGGGGGCGGGGGCCGGGAAGCCGCCGCCGTTGGTGCCGCCGGTTCCCTTGCGGTCGTACGACGACGAGTTGCCCCGGTCGCCGGTCTCTCCGCAGCCGGTGAGGAGGAGGGCGGCCGCTGTGCCGAGGGTGAGGAGGGCGGTGATCGGCCGCCGCCGTCGTGTCGGTCCTGTGCTGCGATGCGTACGCATCCGGGCCCCCTTGACCAGTCGGTTGTCGCCTTGCTGGTGGCGACCTGTTGTGACTGTGACGGTCGAGGGGGCCCGGATGTGCGGTACGGGCGGTTGCGGATGGGTTGCGAAGCGGCCACGGTGGGCGGCCGTCGAGACCGGTGGGTGATCCTCCGTTGACCTAGGAGACGACGTCCTTGCTGCCGAAACCCCTGAAGGCCAGGGCGAACAGGATGAGCGCGTACGTTATCGAGAGGGAGGCGCCCTGGATCATGTCGGAGTAGTCGGGCTGGGGCTGGACGACGTCGAGCCAGGCGTACTGCCAGTGCGCGGGGACGAAGTCGCGCCAGTCGCCGAGGGCGGTGACCTCGTCGAGGACGCTGCCGATGATGGTGAGGCCGACGGCTCCGCCGACCGCGCCGAGGGGGGCGTCGGTGCGGGTGGAGAGCCAGAACGCCAGGGCGGCGGTGACCAGTTGGAAGACGAAGGTGTAGCCCACGGTGATCAGCAGGGCCTGCAGGGCGGTGCCCGTGGACAGTTCACCGCCGGTGGGCAGTTGGAGCGGGCCCCAGCCGTAGGCGATCGAGCCGATGACCAGGGCGATCACCGGGAGCAGGACGATCGCGGCGAGGCTGAGGGTGAGGCCCACGACCAGCTTCGACCACAGCAGTCGGGCGCGCGGTACGGGCGCGGCGAGGAGATAGCGCAGGGAGGACCAGCTGGCCTCCGAGGCGACCGTGTCCCCGCAGAACAGGGCGACGGGGATGACCAGCAGGAAGCCCGCGGCGGCGAAGAGGTTCACCGCGGCGAAGTTCGCGCCGGACGCCGTGGCCGTGTCCATCAGGTTGACCCGGTTGCCGCCCTCGCCGGGGCTGCCGAGCTGGAAGGCGATCACCAGGATGATCGGCAGGGCGAACAGCACCCCGCCCATGACCATCGTGCGGCGGCGCTTCAACTGCCGGACCAGCTCGACCCTCAGGGGGAGGGTGCGGGCGGCGCGGTAGCCGTCGGCGACCTCGACGGGGGGCTTCGCGGGGCCGCCGTCCTGGCCGGAGGCACCCGTTTCGTCGCGTTCGGCGCGCTCGGCCAGCGTGCTCATGCGGACTCTCCGATCAGGGTGAGGAAGGCGTCTTCGAGGCGGCGGTGGGGGCCGACCGACTCCACGGGGACCTCCAGCCGTACCAGCTCGGTGACCAGGGCGCGGGCGCTGCCGGTCGGGCCGAGGCGGACGACCAGGCCGTCGTCGGTGCGCAGGGCCGACTCGACGCCGGGCAGGGCGGCGACCTTTTCGACGACGGGCTCCTCCACGGGGACGGAGGTGCCGACGAGCAGGGTGTCGCCGGAGCCGACGATCTCGCCGACCGGGCCCGCCTGGACGAGCTGTCCGTGGTCCATGACGACCAGGTGGGTGCAGGTCTGTTCGACCTCGGCCAGAAGATGGCTGGAGACGATGACCGTACGGCCGGCCGCCGCGTAGCGGATCATGACCTCGCGCATCTCGCGGATCTGCGGCGGGTCGAGTCCGTTGGTCGGCTCGTCGAGGATGAGCAGATCGGGCAGGCCGAGCATGGCCTGGGCGATGGCGAGGCGCTGGCGCATGCCCTGGGAGTAGGTGCGCACCGCGCGGGCGAGGGCGTCGCCGAGACCGGCGATCTCCAACGCCTCCTCCATGTGGGCGTCCTCCGGCGGGCGGCCGGTGGCCTGCCAGTACAGCTCCAGGTTCTCGCGGCCGGAGAGGTGCGGGAGGAAGCCCGCGCCCTCGACGAAGGCGCCGACCCTAGACAGTACGGGTGCGCCCGGCACGATCGCGTGGCCGAAGACACGGATCTCGCCGGCGTCCGGGCGGATCAGGCCCATGAGCATGCGCAGGGTGGTGGTCTTGCCCGCGCCGTTCGGCCCGAGCAGGCCGAGGACCTGGCCCTTCTCCACCCGGAAGGAGAGATCGCGGACGCTGTAGCGGTCGCCGTTCGCGTACTTCTTGCTCAGATCCGTGATCTGCAGCGGGACTTCGGCGAGTGCCGGGTCGGCCGGGGCCGGGACCACCGTGCGGCGGCGGCCCGTGATCAGCAGCGCGGCGGCGATCAGCGCGCCCGTGAGCGGCAGGTACCAGACCCAGGCGGGCAGCGTGCCCGCCTGTTCGGCGTCGGCCAGCGGCGTGGGCACCTCCAGGTCGCCCTTGAGGGAGACGGTGTACGTCGCCGGGGCGACCGGGGAGGCGTAGCCGAGGTCGGTGGAGGCGAGGACCAGACGGAGGCGGTGGCCGTCGTCCAGGTCGTAGTCGATGGCCGGGAGCGTGAGCTTCACGTCCTTGCCGGACCTGGCGCCCTCCACCCGGACGGGTTCGACGAGTTGGGAGGGCAGGACCTGGGAGCGGCCGTCCGGGCCGACGTCGTAGACCTTGGCGAAGAGGACGGCGTCCTCGCTGGTCGACTTGACGTGGACGGTCGCCGTGGGCGAGCCGGTGATCTGGAGATCGTCGGCGAACGGCTTCGACTCGAACGCGGCGAACTGGCCGGGGAAGTCCAGGGAGATGCTGACGCCGAGCGAGGACAGCTGGGAGAGACCGCCCGCCGCCGCGCCGAGGCCGGGGAGGGCGGAGACGGCGGGCGGGTTGGCGCCGGCCGGGTTGGTGACGGTCTGCTCGCGGCCCGTGAGAGCGATCGACCGCTGGTCGCTCTCCAGGCCCGGGTAGGTGTCGTCCGTCGTCCCGGCCAGGCGGGTCTCGCCGTCGTTGGAACCGGAGCCGAGGGTGCGGGTGACGCGGAACGCCGAGCCGGTGTCGGCGGACTTGTCGTCCTTCAGATAGCGGTCGAACCAGGCGGTGACGCGTGACTGGACGCGGTCCGTCTCCATGTCGCCGCCGTCGTGGCCGCCGGAGATCCAGTCGACGTCCACGGGGGCGCCGCCCGCCTTGATCGCCTTGGCGGCGGCGTCGGCCTGGGCCAGCGGGAACAGGGAGTCGGTCTGGCCCTGGAGGAGAAGCGTCGGCACCTTGATACGGTCGCCGACCGCCTCGGGGCTGCGCTCATCGAGGAGCTTGACCGCCTCCGCGTCCGGTTCACCGCTCTCGGCGACCCGTTCGTACATCTCGCACAGCTGCTCCTCGAACTTCTCGCAGCCGCCGCCGGTGTTGAAGAAGATGCCGGCCCACAGCTTCTTGTAGACGCCGTTCGGGAACAGGGCGTCCGACAGGTTCCAGTACGTGATCGCCGGGGCGATGGCGTCCACGCGGTCGTCGTAGCCGGCGGCCAGCAGCGAGATCGCTCCGCCGTACGAGGCTCCGGCCGCGCCCACGCGGGGGTCGCCGTCCTTGTCCAGCTCCACCTCGGGGCGCTTCGCCAGCCAGTCGATCAGCCGGGAGACATCCGCGACCTCGGCCTTCGGGTCGTTCAGGCCGATCTTGCCGGTGGACTCGCCGAAGCCTCGGGCCGACCAGGTCAGTACCGCGTAGCCGTCGCGGGCGAGGTTCTCGGCCTGGGTGCGGACGTCATCCTTGCTGCCGCCGAAGCCGTGGCCGAGGAGGACGGCGGGGCGGCGGGCGTCTGCGTTCGCCGCGCCCGCTGTGTCCGCCGTGAAGTACGAGGTGTCTATGCGGACGCCGCCGTCCATCGTCATGAGCTGGTCGGTGCGGGTGACCGGTACGGCCTCGTCGGAGGCGGTGGCCGTCCATGTGCCGGCCCCGGCGAGCACCACGACGGTGGCTGCGGCGGCGATGGTCCGTCGTGGCCTCCGGGTCAGCGCTCGGCGGAGGCCGGGCAGTCGAAGATCCATGCGTCAACGGTACGGGGCGGGGGTGTGGGCCCGGGGCCGTCTTCGGGGGGAGGTGTGGGCCATCCCACGGTCGTACGGGGGGAATTCGGCATACAGCGGGTGCGGTATGTGGGGAGCCGACAGCAACCTGATAAGTGGGGGTTCGGGTCGGGGTTCCTCGCCCCCGCCGCCCCTACCCGTCCCATCCACAGGGGCTGCGCCCCTTTGACCCCCGAGGGGGTGGGTGGGTCGGGTGCGGGCGGGTGGGGGCTTGTCGCGCAGTTCCCCGCGCCCCTGAAAAAGCGGCCTGCGGCCGGCTTTTTCATCGGCCCGGCGGGCCGGATAAAAGCGGGGCGCAGCCCCTGCTTTTCAGGGGCGCGGGGAACTGCGCGAGCAACCCCCACCCGCCCGCACCCGCCGACGTACCCGGACCCCCGAGCTCTCGCGCGGGGGCCCGGCACTGCAGCGGAGCGATTCAGTGGTTGCGCGGGAAGCCCAGGTCCACGCCTGACGGGGCGTCGGCCGGGTCGGGCCAGCGGGTGGTGACGACCTTGCCGCGGGTGTAGAAGTGGGTGCCGTCGTTGCCGTAGATGTGGTGGTCGCCGAAGAGGGAGTCCTTCCAGCCGCCGAAGGAGTGGTAGCCCACCGGGACCGGGATCGGGACGTTGACGCCGACCATGCCGGCCTCGACCTCCAGCTGGAAGCGGCGGGCGGCGCCGCCGTCGCGGGTGAAGATCGCGGTGCCGTTGCCGAAGGGGGAGGCGTTGATGAGGGCGATGCCGTCGTCGTAGGTGTCGACGCGCAGCACGGTCAGCACCGGGCCGAAGATCTCGTCCTGGTAGGCCTTCGCCGTGGTCGGGACCTTGTCCAGCAGCGAGATGCCGATCCAGTGGCCGTTCTCGTAGCCGTCGACCGTGTAGCCGGTGCCGTCCAGCACCACTTCCGCTCCCTCGGCCGCCGCGCCTGTGACGTAGGACGCCACCTTGTCGCGGTGGACGGCCGTGATCAGCGGGCCCATCTCGGAGGTGGGGTCGTTGCCCGGGCCGATCTTGATCTTTTCGGCGCGTTCGCGGATCTTTTCGACCAGTTCGTCGCCGATCGCGCCCACGGCCACGACCGCCGAGATCGCCATGCAGCGTTCGCCCGCCGAGCCGTAGGCGGCCGACACGGCGGCGTCGGCGGCCGCGTCCAGGTCGGCGTCGGGGAGGACCAGCATGTGGTTCTTGGCGCCGCCCAGGGCCTGGACCCGCTTGCCGTTCGCGGAGGCCGTGGTGTGGATGTAGCGGGCGATGGGCGTCGAGCCTACGAAGGAGACCGCCTTCACGTCCGGGTGCTCCAGGAGGCGGTCCACCGCCACCTTGTCGCCGTGGACGACGTTGAAGACGCCGTCCGGGAGGCCCGCCTCCGAGAGGAGTTCGGCGATCTTGATGGACGCCGAGGGGTCCTTCTCCGAAGGCTTCAGCACGAAGGTGTTGCCGCACGCGATCGCGATCGGGAACATCCACATCGGGACCATCGCCGGGAAGTTGAACGGCGTGATGCCGGCCACGACACCGAGCGGCTGGCGGATGGAGGAGACGTCCACGCGGGTGGCGACCTGAGTGGACAGCTCGCCCTTGAGCTGGACGGTGATGCCGCAGGCCAGGTCGACGATCTCCAGGCCGCGCGCGACCTCGCCGAGGGCGTCCGAGTGGACCTTGCCGTGCTCGGCGGTGATCAGCTCCGCGATCGCGTCGCGGTTGGCGTCCAGCAGCGCGCGGAAGCGGAACAGGATCTCCGTGCGCTTCGCCAGCGAGGACTGGCCCCAGGTCGCGAAGGCTTCCTTTGCCGTCGCGACGGCCGTGTCGACCTCGTCGACGGTCGCGAACGCGACCTGCGTGGTGACCGCGCCGGTCGCCGGGTCCGTGACCGGCCCGAACGTACCCGACGCGCCTTCGACGGTCTTGCCGCCGATCCAGTGGTTGACGATCTTCGTCATGCCGAGAAACTCCTTCTTACAGATGGCGGCGTCGGGCAGAGACGTGCCGGTCGTACTCCTCGCGGGCCTTGACCGCCGACGGACGCGTCGCGGTCTCGGCCACAGGAACATCCCACCAGGCCTGCGCCGGAGGCGGGCCCGACACAGTGTCGGCCGTTTCGGTCTCCACGTAGACACAAGTGGGGGTGTCGGCGGCCCGCGCCTCGGCGAGGGCCGCTCGCAGCTCGCGTACGGTCTTGGCGCGCAGCACCCGCAGGCCGAGGCTGGCCGCGTTGGCGGCGAGATCGACCGGCAGCGGGGCGCCCGTGAAGGTGCCGTCGTCGGAGCGGAAACGGTACGCGGTGCCGTAGCGCTCGGCGCCGGTCTCCTGGGAGAGGCCGCCGATGGACGCGTAACCGTGGTTCTGGATGATCAGCACCTTGATCGGCACGTTCTCCTGGACGGCCGTGACGATCTCGGTCGGCATCATGAGATAGGTGCCGTCGCCGACCAGCGCCCATACCGGGCGGCCGGGGGCGGCCATCCGGACGCCGATCGCGGCCGGGATCTCATAGCCCATGCAGGAGTAGCCGTACTCCAGGTGGTACTGGTCGCGTGACCGGGCCCGCCACAGTTTGTGCAGGTCACCGGGGAGGGAACCGGCCGCGTTGATCAGGATGTCGGACTCGTCGACCAGTTCGTCGAGGAGGCCGAGGACCTGGGCCTGGGTGGGCCGGGTGTCGGGCTCGTCGGCCTCGTAGCAGGCGTCGACGCGGTGCTCCCAGCGCTGTTTGTCCTCGCTGTACTCGGCGACATACGCGTCCGGGACGCGGTGGCCGTGCAGTTCGAGGGCCTGGTTCAGCTCCTCCAGCGCGGAGCGCGCGTCGGCGATCAGCGGCAGGCCGGAGAGCTTGTGACCGTCGTAGGCGGCGATGTTGAGGTTGAGGAAGCGGACGCCGTCGGCGGCGAAGAGGGTGCCGGAGGCGGTGGTGAAGTCCGTGTACCGGGTGCCGACGCCGATCACCAGGTCGGCGGTGCGGGCCAGTTCGTTGGCGGTCGCGGTGCCGGTGTGGCCGATGGCGCCGACGTCCTGAGGGTGGTCGTAGCGCAGGGAGCCCTTGCCCGCCTGGGTGGACGCCACCGGGATGCCCGTCGCGTCGGCGAGTTCGGCGAGGGCCTCCTCCGCGCGGGCGTGGTGGACACCGCCGCCGGCGACGATCAGGGGGCGGCGGGCCTCGCGGACCGCCCTCACGGCGGCGGACAGTTCGGTGGGGTCGGCGGCGGAGCGGCGTACCGTCCAGGTCCGCTCGGCGAAGAACTCCTCCGGCCAGTCGTACGCCTCGGCCTGCACGTCCTGCGGGAGGGCAAGCGTCACGGCGCCGGTGTCGACCGGGTCGGTGAGCACGCGCATCGCCTGGAGCGCGGCCGGGATCAGGGCCTCGGGGCGGGTGATCCGGTCGAAGTACTTCGACACCGGGCGCAGGCTGTCGTTGACGCTGATGTCACCGGCGTACGGCACTTCGAGCTGCTGCAGGACCGGGTCGGCCGGGCGGGTGGCGAAGATGTCGCCGGGGAGCAGCAGCACCGGGAGGTGGTTGATGGTGGCGAGGGCGGCGCCGGTGACGAGGTTCGTCGCGCCGGGGCCGATGGACGTCGTCACCGCGTGCGTGGACAGGCGGCCCGACTGGCGGGCGTAGCCGACCGCCGCGTGCACCATCGACTGCTCGTTGCGGCCCTGGAGGTACGGCATGTCGTCGGCGTACTCGATCAGCGCCTGGCCGAGGCCGGCGACGTTGCCGTGGCCGAAGATGCCCCAGGTGGCGCCGATCAGCCGCTGCCGCTCGCCGTCGCGTTCGGTGTACTGGGCGGCGAGGAAGCGGACGAGGGCCTGGGCGACGGTCAGCCGCGTGGTTCCGGCCGTCCCTGTCGTCTTCGTGGTTCCCGTGGGCCCGTTGGTTCGTGTGGTCCCCGTGGTCATCGGTAGCCCTCCGTGTGGTCGGGGTGGAAGCAGATCCGCCACTGGCGCTCGGGGCCGGGTCCTGCCATCACGTTCAGGTAGTACATGGAGTGGCCGGGCTGCGCGATGGACGGCCCGTGCCAGCCGTCGGGGACGAGCACGGCGTCACCGGAGCGGACCTCGGCGAGCACCTCCGAGCCGCCCTCGCGGGACGGGGAGACACGCTGGTAGCCGAAGCCGTGCGGGCCGTCGATCTCGAAGTAGTAGATCTCTTCGAGTTCCGTCTCCTCCCCCGGCCGGTTCTCGTCGTGCTTGTGGGGCGGGTACGAGGACCAGTTGCCGCCGGGGGTGATCACCTCCACGGCGATCAGCTGGTCGCACTCGAAGGCGTCGGCGGAGGCGAAGTTGCGCACCTGGCGGGCGCAGTTGCCACTGCCTCGGTCCTCGACGGGGACCTCCGGCGCGGGGCCGTAACGAGCGGGGAGTCGTCGCTCGCACCTCGCTCCTGCCAAAGCGAAGCGGCCTCCCGCACCGGAGGCGATCTGTACCCGGGAGTCGCGGGGCGCGTACACGAAGTCGGAGACTCCGGCGAACACGCTCTCCCGGCCCAGGATTTCAAACTCTGTTGTCTCGGTGGTTTCCGTTACCCGAATCGTGCAGGAGCCGTTCAGGGACAGCACGATCCACTCGCTGTCCTCGGTGGTGAAGGTGTGGCTGCCGCCCGCTTCGAGTTCGACGATCCGCAGACTGCTGTGGGTCCAGCCGGCCCGCTCGGGGTCGATGTCGACGGCGTACTGAGCGCGCGCGGTCGCCCCCTTCGGGACGTACAGCTCGGTCTTCTGTGTCATACGGGGTGTCATACGGCCCTCACAGCAGTCCTACGGCGGTGTCCACGGCGGCGGCCACGTCGTCGTCCGCCGGGTAGAGCAGCGAACGGCCGACCACCAGGCCCTGGACGGTGGGCAGTCGCAGCGCACTCCGCCACTTCTCGTACGCGCCCTCCTGGTCGTCGCCGACCTCGCCGCCCAGGAGTACGGCCGGGAGCGTCGATGTCTCCATGACGCGCGCCATGTCGTCCGGGTTCTCGGTGACGGGCAGCTTCAACCAGGTGTACGCCGAACTGCCGCCGAGGCCGGCCGCTATGGCGATCGACTTGGTGACCGCCTCCGCGCCCAGGTCGTTCCTGACCTTGCCGGTGACGGGGTCGCGGCGGCTGAGGAACGGCTCGACGAAGACGGGGAGCCTGCGTTCGGCCATGGCGTCCACGGCTCGGGCGGTGGATTCCAGGGTGGTGAGGGAGCCCGGGTCGTCGTAGTCGATGCGCAGCAGGAGCTTGCCGGCGTCGAAGCCGAGGCGCTCGATGTCCTCGGGGCGGTGGCCGGTGAAGCGGTCGTCGAGTTCGAAGCTCGCTCCCGCGAGACCGCCGCGGTTCATCGAGCCCATCACGACCTTGTTGTCGAGGGCGCCGAGAAGGAGCAGGTCGTCGAGGATGTCGGCGGTCGCGAGGACGCCGTCGACGCCGGGGCGGGAAAGCGCCAGGCACAGCCGTTCGAGCAGGTCGGCGCGGTTGGCCATGGCCAGCTTGCGGTCGCCGACGGCGAGGGCGCCCCGGGCGGGGTGGTCGGCGGCCACGATCATCAGGCGGCCGGAGTCACCGATCAGGGGGCGGCGGGTACGGCGGGCCGCCGCTTCGGCGACCGCTTCGGGGTGGCGGACCCGGGTGCGGACGAGGGCCGAGATGTCGATGGGGCTGAGGGGGCCGCCGGGGGCGGGGACAGTCGCCGAAGCCAGGCGGCCCGGGTCGGTGGTGGTCACAGGACCGCCCCCGCCTCGACCGCGGCCTCGATCTCCTCGGGGGTCGGCATCGCCGAGGAGCACTCCAGGCGGGAGGCGACGATCGCGCCGGCCGCGTTGGCGTTGCGCATGATCGTCTCCAGGTCCCAGCCGGCGAGGAGGCCGTGGCAGAGGGAGCCGCCGAAGGCGTCACCGGCGCCGAGGCCGTTCAGGACATTGACGGGGAGCGGCGGGACCTCGGCGGACTCGCCCTTGCTGTTGACGGCGAGGACGCCCTTGGGGCCCTGCTTGACGACCGCGAGTTCGACCCCGGCGTCGAGGAGGGCGCGGGCGGCGGCCTGCGGTTCGCGTACGCCGGTGGCGACCTCGACCTCGTCCAGGTTGCCGACGGCGACCGTCGTGTGGCGCAGGGCCTCCTCGTAGAAGGGGCGGGCCTCGGCCGGGTCGGTCCAGAACATGGGGCGCCAGTCGAGGTCGAAGACGGTCGTCCCCGCCTTGGCGCGGTGGGCGAGGGCCGCGAGCGTCGCCGTACGGCTGGGCTCCTCACTGAGGCCGGTGCCGGTCATCCAGAAGATCCGGGTGTCGCGGATGGCGTCGAGGTCCAGCTCGTGGGCGTCGATCTCCAGGTCCGGGGCCTTGGGGCGGCGGTAGAAGTACAGCGGGAAGTCGTCCGGCGGGAACACCTCGCAGAACGTCACCGGCGTCGGCAGCCCGGGGACCGGGGTCACCCAGCGGTCGTCGACGCCGAAGTCGCGCAGTGCCTGATGGAGGTACTCGCCGAAGGGGTCCTCGCCCGTACGGGTGATGACGGCGGTGGTGCGGCCAAGGCGGGAGGCGGCGACCGCGACATTGGTCGCCGAGCCGCCGAGGAACTTCCCGAAGGACGTCACCTGCGGCAACGGGACCCCCGTCTGCAACGGGTACAGGTCCACTCCGATCCGCCCCATGGTGATCAGGTCGTACGCCATCGAGTTCCCTTCACGCTCCGGTTCCGTAAAGGTCTAGCCCTGTCGGAGCGACCCTGTCAATACTTTGTCCAGACATTCGGACTACCTATTGACACGCTTCGCTTCCCGGGCTGAAGCTGACGCCCATGACGTCGTTGTCACCTCAGTCCTCACTTTCCCGCATCAGGATCGGCTCGGCGCCGGACTCCTGGGGCGTATGGTTCCCCGACGACCCTCAGCAGGTCCCCTGGCAGCGCTTCCTCGACGAGGTCGCCGCGTCCGGTTACGAGTGGATCGAGCTGGGCCCCTACGGCTATCTGCCGACCGACCCCGCGGTCCTCCGCGAGGAGACCGAGAAGCGTGGCCTGAAAGTGTCGGCCGGCACGGTCTTCACCGGGCTGCACCACGGCCCCGACGTCTGGGAGAAGACCTGGGCGCACGTGGCCGACAACGCGGTGCTCGCCCAGGCGATGGGTGCCAGGCACCTCGTCGTCATCCCGTCCTTCTGGCGGGACGACAAGACGGGCAAGGTGCTGGAGCCCAGCGAACTGACGGTCGAACAGTGGCGCCACCTCACCCAGCTGACCGAGCGGCTCGGGCGGGAGGTGCGGGAGAAGTACGGCCTCCAGATCGTCGTCCACCCGCACGCCGACACACATATCGACAGCGAGGAGAACGTCGTCCGCTTCCTGGACGGCACCGACTCCTCCGTGGTGTCGCTGTGCCTCGACACCGGGCACTACGCCTACTGCGGCGGCGACAGCGTCAAGCTGATCGAGACCTACGGTGAGCGGATCGGGTACCTCCACCTCAAGCAGGTCGACCCCGAGATCCTCGCCGAGGTCCGGGCCAACGAGATTCCGTTCGGGCCGGCCGTCGCCAAGGGCGTGATGTGCGAGCCGCCGAAGGGTGTGCCCGAGATCGGGCCGGTGCTGAGCGCTGCCGCGAAGCTGGATGTCGACCTGTTCGCGATCGTGGAGCAGGACATGTATCCGTGCGCGCCGGACACTCCGCTGCCGATCGCTCAGCGGACTCGGGCGTTCTTGAGGTCTTGCGGGGCGTAGGCGCTCCGCTGGGGGCGGGGTACCGGGTAGCTCCGCTGGGGGCCGGGTGCTGGGTAGCGTCGGGGGACTGCGGATTTGATGCAGGCTGCGGGATCGTCGTGGCTGGTTGCGCAGTTCCCCGCGCCCCTTTTGGGGCGCGGCTGATGTGAACCTTTGTCACAGGTGTCACGTATGCGTGCGGCTTGTGTCACAGGGAGTCGACAGCGAGCCTCCCCTGATCACTCTCCGGCGTTGAGCGGGCGCAGGTTTGTGATCGTCAGCGCGTGTCCGGCTCCCCCTACGGCCCTTCCGGTCGTCGCCGTGGTGCGCGCTCAGGGAGGTGCCATTGATGGCCGACCGTTGCCTCTGGTCGTACAAGGACATCGCGGCGCACATCCGTGTGCAGCCCGACACCGTCCGCTCGTACCGCAAACACGGGTTGCTGCCGCCGCCGGACCAGGTCGAGGGCGGCAAGCCCTTCTGGTACGCCGACACCATCCGCGCCTGGGTCGCCGCCAGACCGGGCAACCGCAACCGCAGGCCCGAGTGACCCTCCTCCCGCTGGTTCTTACGCGCCGCGCCCCGCAGGGGCGGGTCAGGTCCAGGGTTCGATGACCGTCACGCCGCTGCCGGGGGTCGTGTCCATGGCCGCGAGGGCCGCCGGGGTCGCGTCCAGCGGGATCGCCGAGGTGACCAGGAGGTCCGGGCGGAGAATGCCCGCGCGGACGGCTTCCAGCATCTCCGGGTAGGCGTGGGCCTGCATGCCGTGGCTGCCGAGCAACTCCAGCTCCAGGGCTATCGCTCGGGCCATGGGGACGGGGGTCGTGCCGTCCGGGGTGGGGAGGAGGCCCACCTGGATGTGGCGGCCTCTGCGGCGGAGGGAGTTGACGGAGGCCGCGCAGGTCGCCGGGGAGCCCAGGGCGTCCAGGGAGACATGGGCTCCGCCGCCGGTCAGGTCGCGTATCGCCTCCGCCGTGTCCGGTTCGTCCGATCCATTCGGTGCGGCGGACGCGTCCACGCAGTGCGCCGCGCCGAACTCGCGGGCCAGGTCCAGGGCCTGGGGCGAGACGTCGACCGCGATCACCCTCGCGCCCGAGGCCGCCGCGATCATCACCGCCGACAGGCCCACACCGCCGCAGCCGTGCACCGCCACCCACTCCCCCGCCCTGACCCGGCCCTGCGCCACGACCGCGCGGTACGCCGTGGCGAAACGGCAGCCGAGCGCCGCCGCCGTGCCGTACGACAACGCATCGGGCAGCGCCACCAGGTTCACCTCGGCGTGGTCCAGCGCCACGTACTCGGCGAAGGAGCCCCAGTGGGTGAAGCCCGGCTGGGTCTGGCGCTCGCACACCTGCTGGTCGCCGGCCGCGCAGGACGGGCACGTTCCGCAGGCGCAGATGAAGGGGACGGTGACGCGGTCGCCGGGGTGCCAGCGGGTCACCGCGGCGCCGACGGCCTCGACCACTCCGGCGAGTTCATGGCCCGGGACGTGCGGGAGCGTGATGTCCGGGTCGTGGCCCATCCAGCCGTGCCAGTCGCTTCGGCAGAGGCCGGTCGCCTCCACGCGTACGACCACGCCGCGGGGATTCGGGTGCGGGTCCGGGACGGTCCGCACCTCGGCCGGCTCCCCGAACCGCTCGAACACCACCGCGCGCATGTGTCTCACCTTTCGATGGGGGGTGCCGTTTGTGGCTGCCCCCTGGGTGGGGCTTTGGGCAGCATGTCACTGTCCGTGTGCGATTTTCTCGCCCCCGCCGCCCCTACCCGTCCCATCCCGAGGGGCGGTGCCCCTTCCATCCCCATCGGCTCGGGTCGGCGTGCTTCTGGGGGCTGCCTCCCCCAGACCCCCGCTGGGGATGGAGGGGTGGTTGCGATGAGTGCGTAGGTGGCGGTTGTGGGAGGTTGCTCGCGCAGTTCCCCGCGCCCCTGGAAAGACGGGGCTGCGCCCCGCTTTCACCGGCCCCCAGGGCGTCTTTCACTCACGGTTGCCCCACCTGCTTCGGTCCCCTCCCTCTCACGTCCTAGCGGCGGGTCGCCGGTTCCGGCTGGGTCTGCGCTTTCGGTGCCTTCTCGGTTGCTCGGCTCTCCTCGCTGTCTCGGTGCCGCTCGGCACCCGGTGTCGTCGGCGGAGTCGATTCCCCTTCGCTCAGGCCGAAGCGGGCGTGGAACCTCCTCAGCGGGGCGGGAGCCCACCAGGTGGCCCGGCCCGTCAGGCGCATGACCGCCGGGACCAGGAGGCTGCGGACGACCATCGCGTCCATCAGGACGGCGAGGGCTATGCCCAGGCCCAGCATCTTGGTGTTGGTCACTCGGGAGGTGCCTATGGCGATCATCACCACGGCCAGGATGACCGCCGCCGCGGTGATCAGGCCGCCGGTGCGTTGGAGGCCGAAGCGGATCGAGGCCGTGTGGTCGCCCGTGTGGTCGTACTCCTCCTTGATGCGGGAGAGCAGGAAGACGCCGTAGTCCATGGAGAGGCCGAAGGCCACGCAGAACATCAGGACGGGGAGGGTGGTCTCTATGGAGCCCGGGGTGGTGAAGGACAGCACCTCCGAGAAGTGGCCCTCCTGGAAGACCCAGACCAGGGCGCCGAACATCGCCGTCAGGCTCAGGGCGTTCAGCAGGACCGCCTGGAGGGGGATCAGGACGCTTCCGGTGAGGAGGAAGACCAGGAGGAGGGTGACGATCGCGATGAAGGACAGGGCCCAGGGGAGGCCGTCCGCTATGGCCGACTTGGTGTCCACCAGGACCGCCGCCGTGCCCGTCACCGAGGTTTCGAAGGGGGCCTCGGTCGCCCTGATGTCCTTCACCAGGGTCTGCGCGCCCTCGTCCACCGGCTCGCCCTTCGGCTGCACCGTGAAGTAGGCGGCGTCGCCCTTCACCAGGGGGCCGTCCACCCTCAGTACCTCGGGGAGGCCGGCGATCCGCTCCTTGTAGGTGGCGTAGTCGGACTCGGTCGCCCTGCCTTCTGCCAGGATCTCCAGGCCGCCGCCGGGGCTGCCCGGGAAGCCCTCCCTGATGTGCTGCTGGACCACATGGGACTCGGCGGAGGAGGGGAGTTGGCGGTCGTCGGCCGTGCCGAACTTCGCGCCCAGGAAGGGCAGGCCCAGGAGGACCAGTCCGGCCGTGGTGGCGATGGCGAAGTAAGGGGCCCTGCGCATGACCAGGGTGGCCATACGGCCCCAGGCCGAGCCTTCCTCGGCGGCGACGGGGGTACCCTTCTCCGGCTTCACCGGCTTCACCGGCTTCACCGGCTTCACCGGCTTCTCCGGCTTCTCCGGCTTCTCCGGCTTCTCCGGCTTCTCCGGCTTCTCCGGCTTCTCCGGCTTCTCCGGCTTCTCCGGCTTCTCCGGCTTCTGCGACTTCTGCGACTTGTGCGGCTTCCGGCGCCTGAACAGCTTGCGCAGGTCCAGGGCGTTGACGCGGTGGCCCAGCAGGACCAGGGCCGCCGGGAGCAGGATCAGGGCGGCTGCCGCGGCCAGGAGGACGACCGCGATGCCCGCGTAGGCGAAGGACTTCAGGAAGTACTGGGGGAAGACCATCATCGCGGCCAGGGAGACAGCGACCGTGAGGGCGGAGAAGAGGACCGTGCGGCCGGCCGTGCGGAGGGTCGTGGCGACCGCCGTCAACGGGGTGTCCCCTGTGGCCAGTTCCTCGCGGAAGCGGCGGACGATGAACAGGGCGTAGTCGATGGCCAGGCCCAGACCCATGGCCGTCGTCAGATTCAGGGCGAAGACCGAGACGTCGGTGATCTCCGTCAGACCGCGCAGGATGGCGTTGGTGCCGAGGATGGCGACGATGCCCACGCCGAGCGGCAGCAGGGCGGCGACCGCGCTGCCGAAGACCATCACCAGCAGGACCAGGGTGACGGGCAGCGCGATCATCTCGGCCCGCAGCAGGTCCTCCTGGATGATCGACTGCATCTCGTGGCGCACGGCGACGATGCCGCCGACCTTCACCTCTACCGGGCCGTGCGTGCCGCGGTATTCGGGGGCGATGCGGTCCAGGGTCTCGTTCACCGTCGTGTCGTCGCCCGTGAGGCGGGCCGCTATCAGCGCCTCGTGGCCGTCCTCGGCGCGCAGGGCGGGGGCGCCGGACCGCCAGTAGGAGCCGACGCCCGTCACGCCCTTCTCGGCGGTGAGTCGCCCGGCCAGCCGCTTCGCCTCGGCCGCGACCTCGGGGTCGTCGACCGAGGCCTTCCCCGCGTCGACCAGCAGCAGGAGGTTCGGCTGGGAGTCGGGGAACTCCCGCTCCAAGGCCTTGGTCGCATACGTCGACTGGGCCTTCGGGTCCTCCCAGCCGCCGCTGCCGAGGCGGTCGGCGACATCGCCGCCCGCCACCACCGCCAGGGCCGTGATCAGCAGGGCGATCAGGAGGGAGAGCCGGGGGCGCGCGGTCACGAATCGGGTCCAGCCACCCACTCGGGGTGGGCGGTTGACTTCGGTCATGGTGCGGTGTCCCCTTCAATCCGATCCGTCGCTCTCGTCCGTGCGTGCGCAGCCGGGCGGCATGGGGGCGCCAAGCCATAGACTGGCAAACACGAGAGATCGCTCGCGTTTCACCAGAATGCGAGCGACAGCTCGTGTTTGTCAATCACGTTCGGAAAGCTGGGGATAACCGCGTGCCCACCAACCGGGAACCCGTCAACCGGGAGAAGGAGCAGCCCCACGGGGAGAAGGACCGGGCGGGACAGGAGAAGGAGCAGCCGCGCCGCCGTCAGGCCCGTGGTGAGCGGCGCATCGCACAGCTCCTCGACGCCGCGGCGTCCGTGTTCACCTCGACCGGCTACACCGCCGCCAGCACCAACGCGATCGCCCGCGAGGCCGGCGTCTCACCCGGCACGCTGTACCAGTTCTTCCCGAACAAGGAAGCGATCGCGATCGAGCTGGGCGAGCGGCTGATGCGCGAGATGCGGGAGGCGTACGGCGAGGCGCTCGCGCCCGTCGACCCGTTGACGCCACTGGAGCAGGCGGTGGCCGCCGCGGTCGACCGGTTCATCGACTTCAACTGCCGGCACCCGGTGTTCTTCACACTGATGCACGGCCCGGACATCCCCGGCCGTATCGCCGAGGAGCACGACGCCCTGCACAAGACCCTGGTGGAGCGGGTCGAGGGCCTGCTCTCCCCGTTCCTGTCCGACCGGCCCGCCGCCGATGTCACGCGCACCGCGCACATCTGCGTGGCCATGTACAAGGCCGGCCTGGAGCTGATCCTCGCCAGCGAGGGCGCCGAGCGCGACGCGTACGTCCAGGAGCTGAAGAACGTTCTGCTGCGCTATCTGGAGCCCCTCGTCGGCGACCGGATCGGACCCGGCCCGACGGCCGCCACCCCGACGCCGACCCCCTGAGACCGGGGCACCGGCCCCGAGCGGGCTCACTCCCGACCCTCCGGACTCGCCGGGCCACTCTTGGATTCATACCCCCTAGGGGTATAGTGTGGGTGTCATGGAGAGGTACCTGCCGGTACTGACACCCCACACGCCTCGATGAGGAGCAACGACATGACCGCCCAGACCGACACCCCCGGTTCCGTCACCGCCGTCTACAAGGTCAGCGGTATGAGCTGCGGACACTGCGAAGGCGCCGTCTCCGGCGAGATCTCGCAACTCGACGGCGTCTCCTCCGTGAAGGCCGTCGCCTCCAGCGGTGAGGTCACCGTGGTCTCGGCCGCCCCTCTCGACGAGGAAGCGGTGCGCTCCGCCGTGGACGAGGCCGGCTTCGAGCTGGTCGGCAAGGCCTGAGCGCTCCGCAGCCGAGGCCATGATGCGCCATTCGTCTGCGGCTTCGTCGTGGCTGGCCGCGCCCGCGCGGCGGAGCCGCAGATCAGCGCAGCCCCGCGCCCCTTTCAGGGTGCGGCTGCGCCGCACCACATCCCTGGAGCTACGGAACATGTCCAGCACCACCGACAGGGCCCCCATAGCGCGGCCCTCGGAAGTCGAGCTACTGATCGGCGGCATGACCTGCGCCTCCTGCGCGGCCCGCGTCGAGAAGAAGCTCAACCGCATGGACGGGGTATCGGCCTCGGTGAACTACGCGACGGAGAAGGCGAAGGTCACCTACCCCGTAGGGGTGGAGGTCGCCGATCTGATCGCCACCGTGGTGAAGACGGGCTACACCGCCGAGGAGCCCCCGCCGCCCGCTCCCCCGCAGCCGGAGGCGGCGACGGAGGCGGGGGCGGTCGCCGAGGAGGACCCCGAACTCGTCGCCCTCCGGCAGCGCCTCACCGTCTCCGCGCTGCTCGCCGTCCCTGTGGTCCTGATGTCCATGGTCCCGGCACTGCAGTTCGACAACTGGCAGTGGCTGTCGCTGACGCTGGCCGCGCCCGTGGTCGTCTGGGGCGGGCTGCCGTTCCACCGGGCGGCGCTCACCAATCTCCGGCACGGCGCGGCCACCATGGACACGCTGGTGTCGCTGGGCACCCTCGCCGCGTTCGGCTGGTCCCTGTGGGCACTGTTCCGGGGGCACGCGGGCATGCCGGGGATGCGGCACGGCTTCACGTTCACCGTGGCGCGTACGGACCCCTCGTCGACGATCTACCTGGAGGTGGCCGCCGGGGTCGTCACGTTCATCCTGCTGGGCCGCTATCTGGAGGCCCGCGCCAAGCGCCGCGCGGGCGCCGCGTTCCGGGCGCTGCTGGAGCTGGGCGCCAAGGACGTGTCGGTGCTCCGCGCGGGACGCGAGGTACGCGTGCCGGTGGGACAGCTCGTCCCAGGTGATCGTTTCGTCGTACGCCCCGGGGAGAAGCTCGCCACGGACGGGACCGTCGGCGAGGGCTCCTCGGCGGTGGACACCTCCATGCTGACCGGCGAGTCCGTGCCGGTGGACGTGACCGTCGGGGACGCCGTCACGGGCGCCACGGTCAACGTCGGCGGCCGGCTCGTCGTCGAGGCGACGCGGGTCGGCGCGGACACCCAGCTGGCCCGGATGGCCCGTCTGGTGGAGGACGCGCAGAACGGCAAGGCGCGGGTGCAGCGGCTCGCCGACCGGATCTCGGCGGTGTTCGTCCCGGCCGTCGTCCTCCTCGCCGTCGCCACCTTCGGGGTGTGGCTGGGCGCCACCGACGACGCCACCGCCGCCTTCACCGCCGCCGTGGCGGTCCTGATCATCGCCTGCCCGTGCGCGCTGGGCCTGGCCACCCCGACCGCCCTCATGGTGGGCACGGGCCGGGGCGCCCGGCTCGGCATCCTCATCAAGGGCCCGGAGGTCCTGGAGTCCACCCGCCGCGTCGACACCGTCGTCCTGGACAAGACGGGCACGGTCACCACCGGCCGGATGACCCTCCAGGAGGTGTACGCCGCCGAAGGCGTCTCCGAAGAGGACGTACTGCGTCTCGCGGGCGCCCTGGAACACGCCTCCGAGCACCCGGTGGCCCGCGCGATCGCCACCGGCGCCGAGGAGCAGGTCGGCACCCTCCCGCCCGTCGAGTCCTTCGAAAACGTCCCCGGCAGGGGCGTACGCGGCCGCGTGGAGGGCTACGACGTCCAGGTGGGCCGGATGCACGACGGACCGCTCCCCGAAGCCCTGGAGGCCGCCAAGGAGGCCGCCGGGAGCGCCGGGCGCACGGCGGTCGTGGTCACCCGCGACGGAGCGCCCCTCGGCGTCCTCACCGTGGCCGACGCGGTCAAGGAGACCAGCGCCGAGGCCGTACGGGAGCTGCGGGCGCTCGGGCTGACCCCGGTGCTGCTGACGGGGGACCACGCGCGCGTGGCGCGTGCCGTGGCCGAGGCGGTCGGAATCGCCCCCGAGGACGTGATCGCCGAGGTGCTGCCCGAGGACAAGGTCGAGGTCGTACGGCGTCTCCAGGGCGAGGGCCGTACGGTCGCGATGGTCGGGGACGGGGTCAACGACGCCGCCGCGCTGGCCGCCGCCGACCTGGGGCTCGCCATGGGCACGGGGACGGACGCGGCGATCGAGGCGAGCGATCTGACACTGGTGCGCGGAGACCTTCGGGTGGCCGCCGACGCCATCCGGCTCTCCCGGCGGACGCTCGCCACGATCAAGGGCAATCTGCTCTGGGCCTTCGGCTACAACGTGGCCGCGTTGCCGCTGGCCGCGGCCGGTCTGCTCAATCCGATGATCGCGGGAGCCGCGATGGCCTTTTCATCCGTTTTCGTGGTCACGAACAGCTTGCGACTCAGGGCATTTGCATGACAGTCGGGTAAAAGTCCCTCTAGAGTCCGGACTGAGCCTCACATAAGCTCTTCACAAGGCTCCCGCATCATCCTTACGCTGGGACCTCGATCACCAGATCGGGTCTCTTGCGCATCTTCAGGACATATGGCAAGAGACGCAGATCACAGTGGTGTGAAGGTAACCACCGAAGGGGTTCGTGAGTCTAAGTTGGCGATGTCAGAAGCGTCTTGGGGGGCGTGACTGGCATCTGGGGATGTCTTGGGGGACGTTCCCGGAATTGCGTTGCCGGGGCACGTACACCGGGGAGCTTTGAGCGGCCCTCCCGTACGTACGGGTCCCGGCAGATCGCAGCACGACCGCACAACAGATGCATACAGGTGGGACGGGTTCCGCCCGTTCTGCTCAGCGATTCAGGCGCTGGCCCACCAGACGCCCGGCCGGATCCCGTGGGGGGAATCCGCACCGGGACATGGGAAGGCGCCCTGCTCGCCGGCCCGTGGGGGGACCAGCGTTGCAGGGCGCCTTCTGTTATGCGCACACTGCGAGGTCGCGGCCCCCATCGAGGCCGAAGGCCCGAAGGGGGCACGGCCCGATCGAGGCCGAAGGCCGAAAGGGGCGCGGGGGACTGCACGACCAGCCCCCACGCGCCCGCAGACGAATCCGGCTCTCCCAGCGGAGCTAGCGCGCCTCGACCGGAACGAAGTCGCGCTCGACAACCCCGGTGTAGATCTGGCGCGGGCGGCCGATGCGGGAGCCCGGCTCCTTGATCATCTCGTGCCACTGGGCGATCCAGCCCGGAAGGCGGCCGAGGGCGAAGAGGACCGTGAACATCTCGGTCGGGAAGCCCATGGCGCGGTAGATCAGACCCGTGTAGAAGTCCACGTTCGGGTAGAGGCTGCGCGAGACGAAGTAGTCGTCGGAGAGCGCGTGCTCCTCCAGCTTCAGCGCGATGTCCAGCAGCTCGTCGGACTTGCCGAGCGCGGAGAGGACATCGTGCGCGGCGGCCTTGATGATCTTGGCGCGAGGGTCGAAGTTCTTGTAGACCCGGTGGCCGAAGCCCATCAGACGGACGCCGTCCTCCTTGTTCTTCACCTTGCGGATGAAGGAGTCGACGTCGCCGCCGGCGTCGCGGATGCCCTCCAGCATCTCCAGCACGGACTGGTTGGCGCCGCCGTGCAGCGGGCCCCAGAGGGCGGAGATACCGGCGGAGATCGAGGCGAACATGTTCGCCTGCGAGGAACCGACGAGACGGACCGTGGAGGTCGAACAGTTCTGCTCGTGGTCCGCGTGCAGGATGAGCAGCTTGTCGAGCGCGGCGACGACGACCGGGTCGAGGTCGTACTCCTGCGCCGGGACCGAGAACGTCATCCGCAGGAAGTTCTCGACGTAACCGAGGTCGTTGCGCGGGTAGACGAACGGGTGACCGATCGACTTCTTGTACGCGTACGCCGCGATCGTCGGAAGCTTGGCGAGCAGACGGATCGTGGAGAGGTTGCGCTGACGCTCGTCGAACGGGTTGTGGCTGTCCTGGTAGAACGTCGACAGGGCGCTGACCACGGAGGACAGCATCGCCATCGGGTGGGCGTCACGCGGGAAGCCCTTGTAGAAGTTCTTGACGTCCTCGTGCAGCAGGGTGTGCTGCGTGATGTCGTTCTTGAAGACGGAGAGCTCGTCGACCGTGGGCAGCTCGCCGTTGATCAGCAGGTAGGCGACCTCCAGGAAGGTGGAGCGCTCGGCCAGTTGCTCGATCGGGTAGCCGCGGTACCGGAGGATGCCCGCCTCGCCGTCCAGATACGTGACGGCGGATTTATAGGCGGCGGTGTTCCCGTAACCGCTGTCCAGGGTGACCAGACCGGTCTGGGCCCGGAGCTTCCCGATGTCGAAGCCCTTGTCGCCGACGGTGCTGTCGATCACCGGGTAGGTGTACTCGCCGTCGCCGTACCGCAGTACTACAGCGTTATTGGTGTGCTCGCTCACGTCTTCCCTCACCGACGTAGTGCCTCATCTTCGAGGTGCCCTGACTGTCTCTACCTTCCCGCAATCGGCTCAGGAGAGTGCACTCGGGGTCGACCACCGGGCCTTCTGGCGGCACTCAGTGCCGTCAGCCTGTTCATCCTGCCCCTTCCGTCCGGCATCTGGAAGAGCTGTGTGACCTTTACGACTCGTTTGATCGATCAAATTTCACTCACCGGCCACCGGAGGCTCACGAGAGGTCCGTTCCGCAGATCCTTCGGGGCGCCCCGGGGCTCCTGAGGAGATCCTGCGGTCCACGGACCCCGGCGCGCGAGCCGGAGGGCCTACAAGACCCGGGGTGCGAGCCGGAAGTCCAGGGCCGTGCACCGCCGGCCCGCGGAGACCGTGCGCACCGCCTGGCCGATGGCCTTGCGCGAGCCGACCAGGACGACCAGCTTCTTCGCCCGCGTGACGGCTGTATACAACAGGTTGCGCTGGAGCATCATCCACGCGCCCGTGGTCACCGGGATCACCACGGCCGGGTACTCGCTGCCCTGGGAACGGTGGATCGTCACCGCGTAGGCATGCGCCAGCTCGTCCAGTTCGTCGAACTCGTACGGCACCTCCTCGTCCTCGTCCGTCAGCACCGTCAGCCGCTGGTCGACGGGGTCGAGGCCGGTGACCACGCCGACCGTTCCGTTGAAGACGCCGTTCTGGCCCTTGTCGTAATTGTTGCGAATCTGGGTGACCTTGTCGCCGACGCGGAAGACCCGGCCGCCGAACCGCTTCTCGGGGAGATCGGGGCGGGCGGGGGTGATGGCCTGCTGGAGCAGGCCGTTGAGGTTGCCCGCGCCGGCCGGGCCCCGGTGCATGGGTGCCAGAACCTGGATGTCCCGGCGTGGATCGAGGCCGAATTTGGCCGGAATTCGACGTGCCGCGACATCCACGGTGAGGCGTCCCGCCTCCTCCGTGTCGTCCTCGACGAAGAGGAAGAAGTCCTTCATGCCGTCGGTGACCGGATGCCGGCCGGAGTTGATCCGGTGCGCGTTGGTGACGACACCGGACTGCTGGGCCTGCCGGAAGACCTTGGTGAGCCGGACCGCCGGGACCGGGCTGCCATCGGCCAGCAGGTCGCGGAGGACTTCGCCCGCGCCGACGCTGGGGAGTTGGTCCACATCCCCGACGAAGAGGAGATGCGCCCCCGGAGGGACCGCCTTGGCCAGCTTGTTGGCGAGGAGGAGGTCCAGCATGGACGCCTCGTCGACGACCACCAGGTCCGCGTCCAGCGGGCGGTCGCGGTCGTATGCCGCGTCGCCGCCCGGCTTCAGCTCCAGGAGGCGGTGGACGGTGGAGGCCTCGGCGCCGGTCAGCTCCGCGAGGCGCTTCGCGGCACGGCCGGTGGGAGCGGCGAGGACCACCTTGGCCTTCTTGGCGCGGGCCAGCTCCACGATCGAGCGCACCGTGAACGACTTGCCGCAGCCCGGGCCGCCGGTCAGCACGGCCACCTTCTCGGTCAGCGCCAGCCGTACGGCCGCCTCCTGCTCCGGCGCCAACTCCGCGCCCGTACGCCCCTTCAGCCACCCCAGCGCGCGGTCCCAGGCGACGTCCCGGAAGCCCGGCATCCGGTCCTCGTCGGTGCGCAGCAGACGCAACAGCTGGGCGGACAGGGAGAGTTCGGCGCGGTGGAAGGGGACCAGATAGACGGCCGTGACCGGGTCTCCCCCGTCCTGCGCGGGCACCTTCTCCCGTACGACGCCGGGGTCCTCGCCCTCCTCCGGGGGCGCCGACAGCTCCGCCAGGCACTCGATGACCAGGCCCGTGTCGACCTGGAGGAGCTTGACCGCGTCGGCGATCAGCTTCTCCTGGGGGAGATAGCAGTTGCCCTGGTCGGTGGCCTGCGAAAGGGCGTACTGCAGGCCCGCCTTGACGCGCTCCGGGCTGTCGTGGGGGATGCCGACGGACTGGGCGATCTTGTCGGCGGTGAGGAAACCGATGCCCCAGACGTCGGCGGCGAGGCGGTACGGCTGGTTCTTGACGACGGAGATGGAGGCGTCGCCGTACTTCTTGTAGATGCGGACCGCGATGGACGTCGACACCTCGACGGTCTGGAGGAAGAGCATGACCTCCTTGATCGCCTTCTGTTCCTCCCAGGCATCCGCGATCTTCTTGGTGCGCTTGGGGCCGAGGCCGGGGACCTCGATGAGGCGCTTGGGCTCCTCCTCGATGATCTTCAGGGTGTCCAGGCCGAAGTGCTGGGTGATGCGGTCGGCGAAGACCGGGCCGATGCCCTTGACGAGGCCTGAGCCGAGGTAGCGCCGGATGCCCTGGACCGTGGCCGGGAGGACCGTCGTGTAGTTCTCCACGGTGAACTGCTTGCCGTACTGCGGGTGCGAGCCCCAACGGCCCTCCATGCGGAGGGATTCGCCGACCTGGGCGCCGAGCAGGGCGCCGACGACCGTGAGGAGATCGCCGCCGCCCCGGCCGGTGTCCACGCGCGCGACCGTGTAGCCGTTGTCCTCGTTGGCGTACGTGATGCGCTCCAGTACGCCTTCGAGCACGGCGAGTCGGCGTTCGCCGGGTGCCGTCGCTGGGGGGCCGGTCGGGTTGGGCATGATCCGACGCTACTCGCTGGCGCTGACAGAGCGGGGGGCGCCTAATAGCTCGGGGGCTGATGTAGTTGGGCGAGTGCGGGTGCGTGGGGGTTGATCGCGCAGTTCCCCGCGCCCCTGATTCGGGCCTCCGGCCCTCACATCGGCCGTCTCAGAGCGGGCTCGGGTTCGGTAAGGCGCCGTCACAGATTCCTCCGCCGCCCGGTCTGCATTCCTGACGGTGCTCATCACGATCGGGTCTCAGGGGGTTGCCAAGCAGGCGTGTAATCGATTCCAATCCTCCGTACGCGTCGATGTAATCGATTCCAGAGTGGTCCACGAGGAGGTGGGGCGACGGTGGCGAGCATCAAGGATGTCGCTGCTGCGGCGGGGGTGTCCGTTGCGACCGTGTCGCGGGTGCTCAATGACCATCCGTCGGTCAGTGAGGACGCACGCGCGCGTGTGATGGCCGCTGTCGAGACGTTGGGGTATCGGCCCAATGCCGTCGCCCGGTCGCTCAGGACCGATCAGACCCACACCCTCGGGCTGGTGATCAGCGATGTGATGAACCCTTACTTCACCGAGTTGGCGCGGTCGGTGGAGGAGGAGGCCCGGGCGCTCGGGTACAGCGTGATCATCGGGAACGCCGACGAACGGCCCGAGCTTCAGGATCATCACGTACGGAATCTGCTGGATCGGCGGATCGACGGGGTGCTCGTCTCGCCCACCGACGGTGGGTCCCCGTTGATGCTGGACGCCGCTCGCGCGGGGACGCCGATGGTGTTCGTGGACCGGTGGATTCCGGGTGTGGATGTGCCGGTGGTGAGGGCCGATGGGCGGGCTGCGGTGCGGGATCTCGTCGCACATCTGTACGGGCTCGGGCATCGGCGGCTCGCGATCATCGCCGGGCCGGCCGCCACCACGACCGGACGGGAGCGTGTCGAGGCCTTTCGGGAGGCGCTCGCCGAGCACGGGCTGAAGCTGCCGGACGCCTACACAGGGCAGGGCGACTTCCAGGCCGAGAGCGGGCGGCGGGTCACCGAGGGGTTCCTGACGCTGGCGGAGCCACCCGAGGTCGTGTTCGCCGCCGACAACCTGATGGCGCTGGGCGCCCTGGACGCCGTACGCGCGCGTGGGCTGCGGGTTCCGGACGATCTCGCGCTGGCGGCGTTCGACGACATCCCGTGGTTCACACACACCGATCCGCCGGTCACCGCGATCGCCCAGCCGACGGGCGAGCTGGGCCGGGCCGCCGTACGGGCCCTGGTCGACCGTATCGAGGGGCGGACCCCGGCGTCCGTCACCCTGCCCGCCCGGCTCGTCGTACGCCGCTCATGCGGTGAGCCGGCCCCTTCACCGCAGTCATCGGACCCTTCGCACCGGTCACCGGCCGCTTCGGAGCCGTCAGCCGCACAGAACAGGAGCCAGTCGTGAGCAACGCGGACGAGTTGCTGCGCATCGAGGGCATAAGGAAGACCTTTCCCGGTGTGGTCGCGCTGGACGGCGTCGACTTCGACCTCCGCCGGGGCGAGGTGCACGTACTGCTCGGTGAGAACGGCGCGGGCAAGAGCACGCTCATCAAGATGCTGTCGGGCGCCTATCGGCCGGACGCGGGGCGTGTCCTCGTCGACGGTCGAGAGGTGACCATCCATGGGGCGCAGGACTCCGAGCGGCTCGGGATCGCCACCATCTACCAGGAGTTCAATCTCGTCCCCGATCTGACGGTCGCCGAGAACATCTTTCTGGGGCGGCAGCCGCGTCGGTTCGGGATGATCGACCGGAAGCGCATGGAGGCCGACGCCGAGGTGCTCCTCGCGCGCGTGGGCGTGAAGGTGTCTCCACGCGCGCGTGTGCGTGAACTCGGGATCGCCCGGCTCCAGATGGTCGAGATCGCCAAGGCGCTCAGTCTCGACGCGCGGGTGCTGATCATGGACGAGCCGACCGCCGTGCTCACCTCCGAGGAGGTCGAGAAGCTCTTCGCGATCGTGCGGAAGCTGCGCGAGGACGGGGTGGGCATCGTCTTCATCACCCACCATCTGGAGGAGATCGCCGCCCTGGGGGACCGGGTCACCGTGATCCGGGACGGGAAGAGTGTCGGGCAGATGCCCGCGGCGACTCCCGAGGACGAGTTGGTGCGGCTCATGGTCGGGCGGTCGATCGAGCAGCAGTATCCGCGGCAGGCCGCCGACGCCGGGGAGGCACTGCTCATCGTCGAGGGGCTCACCCGGGACGGGGTCTTCCACGATGTGAGCTTCGAGGTGCGGGCCGGTGAGGTCGTCGGGATCGCCGGGCTCGTCGGGGCCGGTCGTACGGAGGTCGTGCGGGCCGTGTTCGGCGCCGATCCGTACGACAAGGGGGCCGTGAAGGTCGCGGGCGCCTCCGTGCCCAAGGACGACGTCAACGCGGCGATGACCGCCGGGATCGGGCTCGTGCCCGAGGACCGCAAGGGCCAGGGGCTCGTACTCGACGCGCCCGTGGAGGAGAACCTCGGCCTGGTCACCCTGCGGGGCGCCACCAAGGGCGGGTTCGTCGACCTCAAGTCGCAGCGGGCCAACGCGGCCCGGGTCGCCGAGCAGCTCGGGGTCCGCATGGCCGGGCTGCACCAGCACGTACGCACCCTCTCCGGCGGCAACCAGCAGAAGGTCGTCATCGGCAAGTGGCTGCTCGCCGACACCAGGGTGCTGATCCTCGACGAGCCCACGCGCGGCATCGACGTCGGCGCGAAGGTCGAGATCTACGAGCTGATCAATGAGCTGACCGCCCAGGGCGCCGCCGTTCTGATGATCTCCAGCGATCTGCCCGAGGTGCTCGGGATGAGCGACCGGGTGATCGTCATGGCGCAGGGGCGGATCGCGGGTGAACTGCCCGCCGCCGAGGCCACCCAGGACGCGGTGATGGCGCTCGCCGTCTCCAACCTCACCACCATTGACGCTGCTGATTCCGCTGAATCCGCCGCATCCGATGATTCCGCTACCGAAGGGGAGGGCCCCCGTGGCCGCTGACACGCTCAAGAGCCGGGCGGGCGCCGGTGGCGCCTCGGGGCTTCGCCGGCTTCTGCTCGACAACGGGGCGCTCACCGCGCTCATCGCCCTGGTCATCGCCATGTCGGTGCTGTCCGGCGACTTCCTGACCACCGACAACCTGCTCAACATCGGCGTCCAGGCGGCCGTGACCGCCATCCTCGCCTTCGGTGTCACCTTCGTGATCGTCTCGGCGGGCATCGACCTGTCGGTCGGTTCGGTGGCGGCTCTGTCGGCCACCGTGCTGGCCTGGAGCGCCACTTCGGAGGGCGTACCGGTCTGGATAGCCGTGATCCTGGCGATCGCCACCGGCCTCGCCTGCGGTCTCGTCAACGGCGCGCTGATCTCGTACGGGAAACTGCCGCCGTTCATCGCGACGCTCGCCATGCTGTCGGTGGGGCGCGGTCTGTCACTGGTGATCTCGCAGGGCAGCCCGATCGCGTTCCCGGAGTCGGTGTCCCACCTCGGTGACACGCTGGGCGGCTGGCTGCCGGTGCCGGTCCTGGTGATGATCGTCATGGGTCTCGTCACCGCCGTGATCCTGGGGCGGACGTACATCGGGCGTTCCATGTACGCGATCGGTGGCAACGAGGAGGCCGCACGGCTGTCCGGGCTGCGGGTGAAGCGGCAGAAGCTGGCGATCTACGCGCTGTCCGGGCTGTTCGCCGCGGCGGCGGGCATTGTGCTGGCGTCCCGGCTGTCCTCGGCTCAGCCGCAGGCCGCGCAGGGCTATGAGCTGGACGCGATCGCGGCCGTCGTCATCGGCGGTGCCTCGCTGGCCGGTGGTACGGGCAAGGCGTCGGGGACACTGATCGGCGCGCTGATCCTCGCGGTGCTGCGCAACGGGCTGAACCTGCTGTCGGTGTCGGCGTTCTGGCAGCAGGTCGTCATCGGTGTGGTGATCGCGCTGGCGGTGCTCCTGGACACGGTTCGGCGCAAGGCCGGGGCGACGCCGGTGGCGGCCGGGGCCGAGGGGCCGGGAGGCCGTCGTCAACAGGCGATGACGTATGTGCTCGCCGCCGTCGTCGCGGCGGCGGTCGTGGGGGCGACGTCGTTCCTGCACAGCGGTTCGTCGGCGGCGGCGAACCAGAAGCTGGGGCTGTCGTTGTCGACGCTGAACAACCCGTTCTTCGTGCAGATCAAGGCCGGGGCCCAGGAGGAGGCGAAGAAGCTCGGCGTGGACCTCACCGTCACCGACGCGCAGAACGACGCCTCGCAACAGGCCAACCAGTTGCAGAACTTCACCAGCGAGGGCGTCGACTCGATCATCGTCAACCCCGTGGACTCCGACGCGGCGGGCCCCTCCGTGCGCGCCGCCAACAAGGCCGGCATCCCCGTCGTCGGTGTCGACCGGGGCGTCAACAAGGCCGAGACCGCCGCGCTCGTGGCCTCCGACAACGTCGAGGGCGGCAAACTGGGCGCCAAGGCGCTGGCCGAGAAGCTGGGCGGCAAGGGCAAGATCATCATCTTGCAGGGTCTGGCCGGTACGTCCGCGAGCCGTGAGCGCGGCGCGGGCTTCACAGAGGGGCTGAAGGCCTACCCCGGTATCGAGGTCGTGGCCAAGCAGCCCGCCGACTTCGACCGCACCAAGGGCCTCGACGTGATGACCAACCTGCTCCAGGCCCACCCCGACGTCGACGGCGTCTTCGCCGAGAACGACGAGATGGCCCTCGGCGCCGTCAAGGCCCTCGGCTCCAAGGCCGGCACGTCCGTCGCCGTCATCGGCTTCGACGGCACCCCCGACGGCCTGAAGGCCGTCAAGGACGGCACGCTGTACGCGTCGGTCGCACAGCAGCCGACCGAACTGGGCCGGATCGCCGTCCAGAACGCGCTGAAGGCGGCGGAGGACGAGAAGGTGGCGGCGATGGTGAAGGTGCCGGTGAAGGTGGTGACGGGGGAGAACGTGGGGGAGTTCAGTGGGTGATTGGTGATTGGTGATTGGTGATCGGTGATCGGCGGATGGCAGATGACAGCTGACCGATGACAGCTGACGGGCGACAGTCGGCAGATGACGGATAACGACTGACAGATGACGGATGACGACTGACGGACGACAGGTGACGGATGACGGATAACAGATGACGTCATCTGTTATCCGTCATCTGTTATCTGCCATCCGTCAGTCGTCAGTCCAACCCCACTACAGGGAGACCATTCATGTACGACTACGACCTCCTGGTCGTGGGTTCGGCCAACGCCGATCTGGTGATCGGTGTCGAGCGGCGGCCGGGGGCCGGGGAGACCGTGCTCGGCTCTGATCTGGCCGTGCATCCGGGCGGTAAGGGTGCGAACCAGGCGGTGGCGGCGGCGCGGCTCGGGGCGCGTACGGCGTTGCTCGCGCGGGTCGGTGACGACGGCAATGGGCGGCTGTTGCTGGAGTCGCAGCGGGACGCGGGCGTGGACACGGCCGGGGTGCTGGTCGGCGGGGCGCCCACCGGGGTCGCGTTGATCACGGTGGACCCGTCGGGCGACAACAGCATCGTCGTGTCGCCCGGCGCCAACGGGAAGTTGACCCCCGAGGATGTGCGGGCCGCCGAGGGGCTGTTGCGGGCCTCGCGGGTGGTGTCGGCGCAGTTGGAGATTCCGTTGGAGACGGTCGTGGAGGTCGTACGGCGGTTGCCGGAGGGGACGCGGTTCGTGCTGAATCCGTCGCCGCCGAGGGAGTTGCCGGACGAGGTGCTGGCCGCGTGTGATCCGCTGATCGTCAACGAGCACGAGGCGAAGGTCATCGTCGGGGGTGAACTCTCGGGTGCTCCGGATGACTGGGTGCGGGCGTTGCTGGCGCTCGGGCCTCGGTCGGTGGTGGTGACGCTGGGCGCGGAGGGCTCGTTGGTCGCCACCGCCGAGGGGAGTGCGCGGGTGGCCGCGGTGAAGGTGGAGGCGGTGGACACGACGGGTGCCGGGGACTCGTTCACGGCGGCGTTGGCGTGGAAGCTGGGCGCGGGTGAGGGATTGGCGGAGGCCGCCGGGTACGCGGCCCGGGTCGGGGCGGTGGCCGTGACCAGGGCCGGGGCGCAGGTGTCGTTCCCGACCGCCGAGGAGGTCGCGGCGCTGTGCCGTGTTCTCCCGGGGGACAACCCCCGGACCCCCGGCAGGAAGAACAGGTCGGCCCAGGCGGCCGGGGATGACATGCGAGGCGGGTCGCTGTGAAGCGGGCCGGGATACTCAATCGCCATCTCGCGGGCGCGATCGCCGAGTTGGGGCATGGGCACGGGGTGCTGGTGTGTGACGCGGGGATGCCCGTGCCGCGGGGGCCGCGTGTGGTGGATCTGGCCTTCCGGGCCGGGGTGCCGTCGTTCGCGGAGGTGGTGGACGGGCTGCTCGACGAGTTGGTGGTGGAGGGCGCGACCGCCGCGTACGAGATGCACGAGGCCAATCCGGAGGCGGCGGCGCTGTTGGAGGGCCGGTTCCCCGAGTTGGAGTTGGTCTCGCACGAGCGGCTGAAGGAGTTGTCGGAGGGCGCCCGGCTGGTCGTACGGACCGGGGAGGCGCGGCCGTATGCGAATGTGCTGTTGCGCTGCGGGGTGTTCTTCTAGCACTTCGACAGGCGCTTCGAGCAGGCAGTACGAGTCGGCATCACGCGTAGGTATGTCGAACGGGTACTTCGAGGGGCCCGGTCCAGTGGTGACCGGGCCCCTCGGCTTTCCCCTCCTGTCGGTAACCCCCGCGATCCCCCCAGATCCCCCTCCTGGAAGTCCCGACGTCCAGTACGACCCGGGAGGTGGGGGAAGGGTTGTAGAGGGCTTCGAGATTTTTGGATCGCCAGCGGCGACGCTCCACGAGGTGGTCCCCTTTCCGGCCAGTCGATCGTACGACGGCGCCCTCGCAGGCCAGGCCCATCGCGGACGGGTCACAGCCCGGTCTCATCCGGCGATCAATACCGGCCATCGAGGCCGCTCAGGGCGGGTGACTCGCGTCACTAACAAAACGACCAATACGAGCAGTAAGAGCTCTGGTCGGTGAAGGATTTACCGGGGTGACCTGCGTCTCTAACCTCCCGGCAACAGCTGCCAGACGGCACGCGCCAGGAGGAGAACCATGGCAAGATCCAGCCACTTCGGTATCGCAACAGTGGTGCGCCCCGCCCGGCGCCCTCTCGCGGCGGCCTTCGCCGCGACCCTCGCGCTCGGGACCCTGGCCGCCTGTGGTGGCGAGGACGACGCGCCGAAGGTGGCGGAGAACAAGATCTCCGCGGGCCAGGTGCCGGACTACTACCCGGCGGACTACTCGGACCTCATCGAGGCGGCGAAGAAGGAGGGCGGGAAGCTCACCGTCTACTCCAACCTCGGCGACGAGAACATGGCCCCGATCGTCCGGGACTTCAAGAAGAAGTACAGCTTCATCAAGACCGTGTCGGTCAATGAGCTGGACAGCGATGAGTTGTTCCAGAAGACGTTGTCCGAGAGTGCGGCCGGGTCCTCCCCCGCCGACATCCTGATCTCCAGCGCGGCCACCGCCTGGGCGGACTTCTCGGCGCGCAAGGACACCGTCCTTACGTACAAGTCGCCGGAGCTGGAGAAGATGGGCGACAGCGCCGAGCTGCTGCCCAGCGTGTACTCGATGTCGCAGGACCCGATGACCATCGCGTACAACACCTCGCTGATGGAGACCCCGCCGACCAGCCTGACCGACTTCGCGAAGATCGTGACCTCGGACGAGGACAAATTCAAGAACAAGGTGACCGTCCGTGATCCGGAGGGGTCGTTCGGGTTCACCGTCACGCACGCGCTCACCGAGGGCAACCCGGAGGCCTGGGACGACCTGGAGAAGATCCTTCCGCTGACCCGTCCGGAGACCTCCTCCGGTACGCAGCTGGAGAAGATCGTCGCCGGTGAGTACTCGGCCGGCTTCCTGATCAGCGCCTCCCCCGCGTACCCGGTGGTCGACGACAGCGCCGGTCTGGTGAAGATCGTCTTCCCGAAGGACGGCACGGTCGTCCTGCCGCGCGGTCTGGGTATCGCCGCCGAGGCCCCGCACCCGGCGACCTCGAAGCTCTTCCTGGACTTCGCCCTGTCGGAGGAGGGCCAGCGCGCCGTCGCCGAGGGCGGGCTCGCCTCGTACCGCGACGGGGTCAAGGGCGAGGGTCTGCACACCTACCAGGAGGTCGTGGACGCGGTCGGCGAGGAGAACATCATCCACGTCAAGTACGAGGCCATCTCGAAGACGGACGCCGCCGCCTGGCTCGACCGCTTCGACGGACTCCGCAAGTAACGGCGGCGCGGACACGGCCCCTCGGGACGATCGGAGTCAGAAACATCATGTCAACCCTCACCCAGCCGCCCCGCACCCCGGCCGGCGGCTCCGGCGACAAACACCCGGACGTCTTCCAACCGCCGCGCTACCGGCGCCCGTTGGGCATCGGACGGGACACCGTCGTCCAGTACGCGGTCCTCGCGTTCCTCGCCGTCCTCGTACTGGCCCCGATCGTTCCGACGCTCTACCAGAGCATCCGCAACCGCCCGCTCTACGAGGCGGGCGGCGCCTTCACCCTCAGCGGCTACACCGACCTCTTCACCAAGGCCGGCTTCGGTGAAGTCGCCCTCAACACCCTGCTGTTCGCCACCCTGACCACCCTCATCAGCCTCGCGATCGCCATCCCGATGGCCATCGTGGTCGTACGGACGAAGCTGCCGGGCGGGCGGCTGGTCGCCCTCGCCATGCAGTGGCCGTTCTTCATCTCGTCGCTGATCCTCGGCTTCGGCTGGATCATCATGTACGGCCCGGCGGGGTTCGTCAGCGTCAAGGTGCAGCAGGTGTTCGGCTCCGTGCCGTGGAATCTCTACTCCATCCCCGGCATGGCGCTGACGGAGGCCGTGGCGCTCGCGCCCATCGCGTATGTCTTCTGCGCCAACGCGCTGCGGCAGTCCGACGCTTCGCTGGAGTCGGCGGCCCAGGTCTGCGGGGCGGGCCCGTTCCGGATTCTGGCCCAGGTGATCGTGCCGCTGCTGCGGCCCCCGATCGTCTACTCCGCGATTCTCGTCTTCTCGGTGTCCATCGAGACGCTGAGCGTGCCGCTGCTCTACGGCCAGCCCGTCAACATCGATGTCTTCTCAACCTTCCTGTACCACAACGGACTTCAGTCGGTTGACCCGAACTACACGATGCTCGGCGCGGCCTCGACGGTCATCCTGGTCGTCACGCTCAGCCTGGTGGCCGTGCAGGCGAAGCTGCTGAAGGACGCGGCCCGGTTCGTGTCCGTACGCGGCAAGGTGACCCGGCCGCGCAAGCTGGATCTGGGCTGGCTGAAGTGGGTCAGCATCGCGTGCATCTGGGTCTATGTGATTCTCGGCGCCCTGATCCCGATCGCGGGCCTGGTGATGCGGTCGTTCACGCTCGTCTTCACCCCGCTGCAGTCGCCGTTCAAGACGGTGACGACCAAGAACTACGAGCTGGTCTTCGACTCCGACAACTACGTGCAGTCGCTCTACAACAGCATGATCGTGGCCGGAGTCGGCTCGGTGGTCGTGTCCGCGCTCGCTGTCTTCGCGGTGATGGTCGCCCGGCGTTCGACGTTCCGCTTCGGCCGGGCGGTGGAGTATCTGGCCCTGATCCCGCAGTCCCTGCCCGGCATCATCATCGGTATCGGCTTCTTCTGGGCCTTCGCGCTGGCGCCGTTCGGGATGGGCACGTTCCTCCAGGGCACGATCTACGCCGTCATCATCGCCTTCGGTATGCGGGCCCTGCCCAGCGCGTTCGGCTCGGTCGCCCCGGCGATCATGCAGATCGGCGGTGAACTGGACAACGCGGCGCGGGTGTCCGGCGCCGACTGGCTGATGACCTTCTTCCGGGTGCTGCGCGCCCTGGTCACGCCGGCGTTCGCGGGCGCGCTCGTGCTCACCTTCGTGATCATGCTCAAGGAGTACTCGCCGGCCGTGTTCCTCTCCTCGGCCGACAACAACATCCTCGGTACCACCATGCTCAGCCTGTGGACGCAGGGCAGGGCCGGTTCCGTCGCCGCACTGGCAACCCTCCAGATCGCCATCACCGCGGTCTTCGTCGCACTCGCAGGACTGCTCATGAAGGGAAAGCACCATGCCTGAGGTGACCGTCAAGAACCTGGCCAAGACGTTCGGGGACAACTCGGTCCTGCGTGATGTCACCTTCACCATCAAGGACGGCGAGTTCTTCACGCTCCTTGGCGCGAGCGGCTGCGGCAAGTCGACGACGCTGAACTGCATCGCGGGCCTGGAGCAGCCGACGGAGGGCTCCATCTCGGTGGGCGGCAGGCCGTTCGTCGACGCGGGCGCGGGGGTGTTCCTGCCGCCCGAGGAACGCAACCTCGGCATGGTCTTCCAGTCGTACGCGCTCTGGCCGCACATGACCATCGCGAAGAACCTGGCGCTGCCGCTGAACATCCGCAAGGTGCCGAAGGAGAAGCAGAAAACGCTGATCCACGACGCCCTGGACAAGGTGGGGTTGGCGGCCCTGTCCGGCCGTTACCCGCACCAGCTCTCCGGCGGCCAGCAGCAACGTGTCGCCCTGGCCAGGGCGTTGGTGTACTCGCCGACGGTCCTGCTCCTCGACGAGCCGCTCTCCAATCTCGACGCGAAGCTCCGCGAGCAGGCCCGGGCCTGGCTCAAGCGGCTCCAGGAGGACCTGGGCATCACCACCGTCTACGTCACCCACGACCAGGAGGAGGCGCTGGCGCTCAGCGACCGGATCGCGGTCATGGAGGGCGGCAACATGATCCAGATCGGCACCCCGCACGAGATCTACGAGCGCCCGGCGGCCCCGGCGGTGGCGGCGTTCGTGGGCCGCTGCAACTTCCTGACCGGCAAGGTGGTCGGGCAGGACGGCACCCGGCACTCCGTCCGCCTCGACGCGAGCGGTGAGGTCGTCCGTGTCGACAGTGACCGCCCGGTCGTGGTCGACGACTCGGTGACGGTGGCCATCCGCCCGGAGCGACTGGAGGTGGCGGCCACGGGCTCGACCACCGGCGTCAACAGGCTGGGTGCCCAGGTCATCACCAGCTCCTACGTCGGCTCCCGCTACGAGTACGACGTCCGTCTCGGCGACCAGGTCGTCCAGGTCCTCAGCAACAACGGGGGCCTGTCCGGCGAGGTCTCGCTGGTCTTCGACCCGCCGCACGCGCTGCTCTACGCGGACAAGGTCGAGTTGTCGGCGGACGAGAGGGATCTGCTGACGGTCGGAAAGTAGCGCCGGTGCCGATGCCGGTGCCGACGTCGTCGGCGGGATGACGAGCGAAGTGGAGTGGGCCGGCGGAGAATGAAAGAGGCGATGCCTCATGTCATTCTCCGCCGTGCGATTCGTCCTGCGATCGCTGACCGCGCTGCTGCTGAGCATCACGGTCGGATGGGCGCCCATGGCATCGGGGGCCGCGCTCCAAGAGGGGATCACCCTCACCCCGTCGGAGGGGGAGCGCGGGAAGCGTGTCGTTGTCGGCTTCAACCGCTGCGATCCGCCCTCCTATGTCATCGACGAGATCACCTGGGATGACGACCCCATCGACTTCACCCCGTCACGCAAGGGCGGGGCCGTCATCCATGTGCCTGCCACGGCCCGAGGAGGTCCCCATGAAGTGCGGGCCACATGCGTCAAGGAGTCCACTTCGAGTGTGGACGAGACGGTGTTCTCCGGCAGCGCGACGTTCACGGTCACCCCGATCCACGACCCGCGTCAGGACATCAGGCTGACGCCCGCCGATGGCCCCGCGGGCAAGACCGTCACCGTCGAGGGGATCGGCTTCGTCTGCTCGGCGGTGAACGTGTTCTGGGACGACGGCAGCACGCTCGTCCCCGGGGCCACACCTTCCGGCGAGGGAGACATCACCGAGAAGTTCGACGTACCGGAGGGTTCGTCCGCGACGGCACACACCGTACGGGCCGAGTGCACGGACTACCCCGACTACTACGCCACCGCCGACTTCACGGTGACGGAGACCGACACGAACGGTACGACGACGACCGGCGACCAGAACAACGGGACGACGGAGAACGGCGGCAACGAGAACGGGAGCACCCAGAACGGGGGCGAGACCGGGGACAACGGCACCCATACGAACGGAGGTACGACCGGGGACACGGGCGGGAACGGCAACGGGTCCGGGTCCGGGAACGGGACGGTCGGGGGGAACGGCTCCGGTGGAGTCGGCGGGAACGGAGGTGACGGGAGTTCGGCGATACCGGCCGGATGGGTCGTGGGGCCCTCCGTGTTCGCCGCCCTGCTCCTGCTCGCCCTCCTCTACTCCCTCGCCCACCACCGCCCACGCGGCCCGCGCTGGGTCCGTGATCACGTCCGTACGACGGTGCGGCCGGGGTCGGGGACCGCGGCGTCCGAGTTGCGGGAGCGGCGGGACGGCCGGACGGTGGACCTGACCGTACGACTGGAACCGCATCCCGACCCGGGCGATCAAAGCCTCAACAACTGACCGGGAAGATGGGGACATCCGTCGAGGTGACGCCATGACCACGACCACGACGACCACGCCGCCGACCGCTCCGGCGGAACCGTACACGGTCCGTACGTTCCTGCTCGGCCCGGAGTCCTCGGACTCGTCGGACCCGGCCGACGCCCTGGCCGGACCGCTGCACGACGGCGGCGCGACCAGGCAACTCCTCGGCAGGACGGGCCGTCCCCTCAGCCCCGCCGCCGATCACGCCGTGGAGCATCAACTCGCCGGTTCCATCGACTCGTTCCTCACCCTCGACGTCTTCGACATCGCGGCCGGCGGCTGGCGCAGACACGCCGCGCTCACCGACGCGGCCCACCGTACGCGTGCCGCGCCCGGCAGCGAGGAGATCGTGGCCCTCGCGCAGCACGAGATCGACTCCCACCACCACCCGTACATCGACGTCTACGTCGACGGCGCCAAGATCGGCACCCTCGATGTCCTGCTGGACCTGCTGTTCCGGATCGACGGTCTCGTGGCGGTCGTACGGGACGCCCACATCGTGGCCATCCGCAGCGGGAGTTGCGTCCTGGACGCCATGCTCGCCGCCCAGGAGATCCCGTTGGCGCAGCGGCAGGGCACGCTGGACCTGCCCGGCATCTGGCGTCTGCACACCCCGCTGCCCATCCTCACCGCCGACCGGGCGTCAGCCCCTGACGCGTCCCCCGACGCACCGCCCAACCCCGCCTCTTGAGCGGCCGCCGCTCCGGGAGGCGCCGGGGCCGAGGCCAGGCGGCAGGCGTTCGGCACGTGTGTCGGCGACCTCGCGACTCCAAGAACACGCCCGGCCCGACCCTCACCCTGTCCCCCACGGCGTGGACCGGCTTCCTTCCGTACGTGGTCCGGGGGTGGCCAGGGTCGGCTGGGCGCGAGCCCAACGCTCGTTGTGCGCGGCTGCCTTGAACATGAGCGCTATGCCTTCGCCGTGGAAGTCGCCGGTCTCGTGGAAGACGGCAGCGGCCCGCGCGTAGGCGTCGAAAGCTTCGTCGAACCGCGACGCGGCCCTGAGGGAACGGCCGAGGTTGCTCAGCACCATCCCTTCGCCATGGCGGTGGCCGGTGTCGCGGAGAATGGCGAGAGCCTGCGAGTGAGCGTCGATGGCCTCTGCGAAGCGCCGCAACTCCGAAAGCGCGCTGCCGAGGTTGGCCAGCGCGATTCCCTCGCCCTGCCTGTCACCGAACTCGCGACAGATGGCCAAGCTCTGGGTGTGAGCGTCGACGGCCTCGTCAAGCCGCCGCTCCTCTCTCAGCGCACTACCAAGGTTGGTCAGGGCCATGCCTTCACGACGGCGGTCACCCGTCTCGCGGAAAATGGCGACAGCCAGCGTGTGAGCGTCAACGGCCTCCTCGAACCGCGACACTTCCCTGAGGGAGAGACCGAGGCCGTTCAGGGCTCTGCCTTCGTCGTGGCGGTCCCCCAGCTCGCGGCAGATGGCCAGGCAGCGAGTCTGGGCATCGATCGCCTCCGCATAGCGCCGATCCTTTCTCAGGGTGTCACCCAGGTTGTCCAGGGCGGTGCCCTCGCGATGGCGATCACCGGTCTCACGGGAAATCGCGATAGCCCGCGTATAAGCGTCGACGGCCTCCCCAAACCGCCGTACACCCTCCAGGGCGATACCAAGGTTGTTCAGCGCGGCGCCCTCGCCGGGGCGGTCACCGAGTCCACGGATGAGGGCGAGGGCTTTGGTCGCGACGGTGATCCAGTCGACGAAGGCACGGCGCGCGTTCAGGTAGTGGGCGAGGGCGGCGGCGAGCGCGACGCCGGTTTCGGGACGGCCCAGGGTGGGAGCCGCGACAACGGTGGCGATCAGGTTGTCACGTTCGTCGTCCAACCAGGCCATGGCGGTGGCGCGGTCCGGGAAGCGGGGGGACACGCGGTCGTGCGGGACCTCCACATGGGTGGCGGCAGCCAAGGTGGTGCGCTCGTAGTGGTCCAGGAGGCGGTCCTGAGCAGCGGCGCGCTGATCCGCGTCCCCGTGAACGAGCCCGTGGTCGTCGGCGTACAAGCGCACCAAGTCATGTAGCCGCCAACGACCCCACTTTCCCCCTGACTCGATCAGGTGGGCACGGGCCAGGTCCTGGAGCATTTCCTCGACCGAGATCTCGTCGGCGTCCGTGCCCACAAGGCGGGACACGCTCTCCGTCGACACATCCGGGCCGGGATTGAGCGGCAACAGCCGGAACAGGCGGGCGTGTTCGGCGTCCAGGTGCTCGTAGGAGAGGTCGAAGGCGGCGCGTACCGCGCGGTCCTCTCGGCGTAGGCGGTCCAGACGTGAATGCTCGGCTTCGAGGGCCCTCGCCAGGGAGGCCAGGGGGCGGGCCGGGCTGTCGGCGAGGAGCGCGGCGGCGATGCGCAGGGCCAGGGGCAGACCCGCGCAGAGGCGGGCGACTGCCGCAGCCGCCCCCGGGTCGTCGGTCACCCTTGTGTCGGCGGGGCCCCTGGCCTGGTCCAGCGCCTGGCGCAGGAGGTCCACCGACGCGGTCTCGTCCAGGGTGTCCAGGTCGTGGAGGCGGGCGTCGATGTCGAGGGTGTGGCGGGAGGTCAGGAGTGCCGCCGTCGTGCCGTCGGCCGGGAGGAGCGGGCGGGCCTGGTCGGCGCTGGAGGCGTTGTCGATGACGACCAGGATGCGGCGGTCCCGTTCGGCGTAGGTGGCGAGCACGCTGCGGTACAGACGCGTACGGTCCTGGAGGTCGGCGGGGACCACTTCTCCGGGGATGCCCAGGGCGCGCAGCAGGCCGTCCAGGGCACGTTCGGGAGTGACGCGGCGCTCGGCGTCGTGGCCGAAGAGGTCGACGAACAGCACCCCGCCCGGGAACCAGTCCGGCTCGTCCCGCGCGAGCGTGGCCGTCTGGACCGCCAGTTCCGTCTTGCCGACGCCCGCCAGCCCGGCCACCGCCGTCACCAGTACCGCCCGTTGTCGTACCCCACCGCCCGGGGCCAGGCCCTGGAGCAGTCGCTTCACATGCTCGTCGCGGCCCGTGAACGTCGGGGACGCGGGCGGCAGGCCCGACAGCGCCGGGGTGATCCGCGGGGGCAGGACCACGTTGATGTCGCGGCCCTGGATGACCGTGTGGAAGAACACCCCGTCGCTGATGCGGTTCGACGTACCCCGGCCGGCGGCGCCGTCCGGGTCGGTCATGGGGTCGGCCCCGGTGGTCATGGCGTTCAGCCGTGCGTGGGCCCCGCACCGCCCCCCGGAGCGGCCGGGGGCGGGCCGTTGGTGATGGTGGTCTGGCTGATGTCCCTGCCCATCACGACCGGGGCGTTGTAGGTGCCACCGCTGATCGTGTTGTTCACCGCGCCGTCCCCGGTGCGTACCAGCTTCGCCTGTTCCTGCCACTGCTGGAGGCCCGTGTGGAAGTCGGCGTCCAGTGCGGCGCGTACGGCCAGGGCGGTGCTCAGGGCCTGCGCGTGGGCGGGGTCGGCCGGGGCCCGGGTGAGGGTGGTGAGTTCCGCCTCTCCTGAGCTGATCGCGGGGACGTGAGCACCCTCCTGGCCGCGCCGGAACGGCCGGCGTACCAACTCGCTCAGGCTCGCCCAGGACTGCCGTCCCAGCTCCCCACCGGCGCCACCCGCCAGGGCCGCCAACAGTGCCACCGATACCGGCTCCATGCCCGTCCCACCCTCCGTAGCCACGTCCTCACCAGAAGAAGTGGACACGCTACGAGAAACTTCGGTTCCCCGCACCGGCCCCGCCGCATCGGTCCGCCGCCATGGCCCACTCGTTCGAGCGTGGTCAAGGGCCCCGGCCGGGAAGGGCTATCGTGCTTTCATGGCGCAGGACTTGATTCGTATCGTCTCCCGTGATTCGCCCATGGCGCTCGCTCAGGTGGAGCGGGTCCGGGCCGAGTTGGCCGTGATCCACCCGGGTGTGCGTACCGAGGTGATCCCCGTGAAGACCACCGGGGACAAGTGGATGGGCGATCTGTCCAAGGTGGAGGGCAAGGGGGCGTTCACCAAGGAGGTCGACGCCGCGCTGCTCGCCGGGGAGGCGGATCTCGCCGTTCACTGTGTGAAGGACATTCCCGCCGATCGGCCGCTTCCGGCGGGGACGATGTTCGCCGCGTTCCTCAAGCGCGACGACATCCGGGACGCCCTGGTCGACCCGGCCGGGCGCACACTGGACGAGCTGCCCGACGGGACGCGGATCGGTACCTCCTCCGTACGGCGGGTCGCTCAGCTCGCCGCCTCGCATCCGCGGCTGGAGTGCGTGCCGTTCCGGGGCAACGCCAACCGGCGGCTGGAGAAGCTGGCCGCCGGTGAGGTCGACGCCCTGCTGCTGGCCGTGTCGGGGCTGGAGCGGATCGGCCGTACGGACGTCATCTCCGAGGTCCTGTCCGTGGAGACGATGATGCCGCCGATCGGCGCGGGCGTCCTCGCCCTGCAGTGCCGGGAGGGCGACAGCGACACCATCGACATCGTCAGCGACCTCGGCAACCCGGACACCCACCGGGAGACCACCGCCGAGCGCATGCTGCTGCACGTCCTCCAGGGGCACTGCAACAGCCCCATCGCCGGATACGCCCGCGCCGAGCGGAACGGTGAACTCTCCCTGCGCGCCTCGGTGTTCACCCCGGACGGCAAGACGGTCCTCAACGCCCACGAGTGGGCCGGCCGCCTCGACCCGGCCACCCTGGGCACATCCGTCGCCGTGGCCCTCCTCCGCCAGGGCGCCCGCGATCTCATCGACGGGATCGCCCACTAGATCGACCAGGTCGACAGTCGACCGGGTTCCCGGCCGGCCGGCGGGGGTTCGGCAGTGGTCGGCGGGAGCCCCGCCCAAGCCCTGGTCCGGTGCCGATGTCAGTGGCCGCCAGTACGGTGGGGTCCAAGGAGCAGTCGAAGAAGGAGCCTCGCGTGACCACGCAGCCTGACTACGGGAGTGAGCTGACCCCGCGCCCGGAACGAACCCCCGAAGCGGTCCGCGTCGCACTGGCCCGCATCGCGCCTCACCGGCTCGGGGAAATGGAGCAGCATAAAGAGCAGGCGCTGAGCGCGGCCATCCAGGACGGCAAGATCGGCCACCTCCAGCACTGGCTGACGCACTGGCAGACGCAGGTCGAGATCGAACGCCGATCCGACCTTCACGCCCGCCACCAGGCCGCCCTCGCCGCGTTGAACAACACCGCCGACAAGGACGACCCCACCTTCCGGGCGGCTGTGGACACCCTCCGCGCCATCGAGGCCGAAGCACTCCGGGCGGTGTCCGCATGACGTGGAGGTGGGAGTACGACCCGGACGAGGAACACGTCGCCGGAGGGGCCCCACCCGCGTTTCTCGCCGAGGTGGAGAAGAAAGCCGACGAGCTCGTCCGCGCCGCCGCCGCGTTCTACCTCGACGGCACCTCATACCAAGAGGCAGGCCCGAAGGGGAACGTCACGCATGTCCCGGGTGGGTTCTTCCTCTACTTGATCGTCCCCCGCCACGAGTGCCTCTACATTCACCAGGTGACCTATCTCTGACCGCCCCTGTCCGCCATGCTCAGGCCATAGCGGAAGCCTGCCTTCCACCCACTCGGCGGTGGGCAGAAGGCAGGCCGGGGTCTGTCGCTCGCCGGTCGGGTCAGTCAGCCGCGTGTTCCACGAACCGCCGTGCCGTCTCCGTCAGGAGTTCGCGGCCGTCGCGGGCCCACAGGTCGTCGTTGAAGAGTTCGACCTCGATGGGGCCCGTGTAGCCGGCGGCCTCCACGTAGCCCTTCCACTCCCGCATGTCGATCGAGCCGTCGCCGATCTGACCCCGGCCGGTGAGGACTCCCGCGGGCAACGGGGTGATCCAGTCGGCCAGTTGGAAGGTGTGGATACGGCCGGAGGCGCCCGCGCGGGCGATCGCCGCGGGGGCCGTGTCGTCCCACCAGATGTGGTACGTGTCGACCGTCACGCCCACCTGCTCCGCCGGGAAGCGCTCCGCGATGTCCAGGGCCTGGCTCAGGGTGGACACCACACAGCGGTCCGACGCGAACATGGGGTGCAGGGGCTCGATGGCCAGCCGGACGCCGTTCGCGGCGGCGTACGGCCCCAGCTCCGACAACGCATCGGCGATGCGCTCCCTCGCGCCGTGCAGGTCCTTCGAGCCGGACGGCAGACCGCCGGAGACCAGGACGAGGGTGTCCGTGCCCAGCGTCGCCGCCTCGTCGATCGCCTTGCGGTTGTCGGCCAGGGCCGCCGCCCGCTCCGCCGCGTCGATCGCCGTGAAGAAACCGCCCCGGCAGAGCGTCGTGACCGCGAGGCCCGCGTCACGGACCAGCTTCGCCGACGCCTCCAGGCCGTACGCCGCGACCGGCTCACGCCAGAGGCCGACGCCCGGGATGCCCAACTCCACGCAGCCCTCGACCAGTTCGGGCATCGACAGCTGCTTCACCGTCATCTGGTTGATGGAGAAGCGGGAGAGGTCGCCGAGGGCGGAGGGAGTGCTGTTGCCGTCGCTCACTGGGCCACTCCGTACAGGGAGAGGAGGTTCTTCATCCTGGTCTCCGCCAGCGCCGGGTCCGGGAACAGGCCGAGGCCGTCGGCCAGTTCGTAGGCGCGGGCGAAGTGCGGGAGCGAGCGGGCCGACTGCAGGCCGCCGACCATCGTGAAGTGCGACTGGTGGCCGGACAGCCAGGCCAGGAAGACGACGCCCGTCTTGTAGAAGCGGGTCGGGGTCTGGAAGAGGTGGCGGGAGAGTTCGACGGTGGGGTCGAGGAGTTCCCGGAAGCCCTTCACGTCGCCCGTGTCCAGGACCCGGACCGCCTGCGCGGCCAGCGGGCCCAGCGGGTCGAAGATGCCGAGGAGGGCGTGGCTGAAGCCCTTCTCGTCGCCCGCGATCAGCTCGGGGTAGTTGAAGTCGTCGCCCGTGTAGCAGCGGACGCCCTGCGGCAGCCGGCGGCGGATGTCGATCTCCCGCTGGGCGTCCAGCAGGGAGACCTTGATGCCGTCCACCTTGTCCGGGTGGGCCGCGATGACCTCCAGGAAGGTGTCCGTGGCCGTGTCGAGGTCGCTCGAACCCCAGTAGCCCTCCAGCGCCGGGTCGAACATCGGGCCCAGCCAGTGCAGGACCACCGGCTCGGCGGCCTGGCGGAGCAGGTGGCCGTAGACCTCCAGATAGTCCTCGGGGCCCTTGGCCGCCGCCGCGAGCGCGCGCGAGGCCATCAGGATCGCCTGGGCGCCCGACTCCTCGACGACGGCCAGCTGCTCCTCGTACGCCTTGCGGATCTCCTGAAGGGAGGCGGGTCCGGTGAGCTGGTCGGTGCCGACGCCGCAGGCGATACGGCCGCCGACCGCCTTGGCCTCGGCGGAGCTGCGGCGGATCAGCTCCGCCGCGCCCGCCCAGTCCAGGCCCATACCGCGCTGGGCGGTGTCCATCGCCTCGGCGACGCCGAGCCCGTGGGACCACAGGTGGCGGCGGAAGGCGAGGGTCGCGTCCCAGTCGACGGCGGCCGGGGAGTCCGGGGAGACGTCGGCGAAGGGGTCCGCCACGACGTGGGCCGCCGAGAAGACCGTACGGGAGGTGAGGGGGGTGCCGGCAGACACCAGCAGGGGTTCGGTGCGGGGGGTGTAGGTCTTGAACCCGCCGTTTCCATCGGGGAGTTGGATCGTCACAGCTGGATCTCCGGGACCTCGACGCGGATGCCCTCGGCCGAGGACTTCAGGCCCAGCTCGGCGAGCTGGACGCCGCGGGCGCCGGCCAGCAGGTCCCAGTGGTAGGGGGCGTCGGCGTAGACGTGCTTGAGGAACAGCTCCCACTGCGCCTTGAAGCCGTTGTCGAACTCGGCGTTGTCCGGCACCTCCTGCCACTGGTCGCGGAAGGAGTAGGTGGCGGGGATGTCGGGGTTCCAGACCGGCTTGGGGGTGGCGGAGCGGTGCTGGACGCGGCAGTTGCGCAGACCGGCGACCGCCGAGCCCTCCGTGCCGTCGACCTGGAACTCCACCAGCTCGTCGCGGTTGACGCGGACGGCCCAGGAGGAGTTGATCTGGGCGATCGCGCCGCCGTCCAGCTCGAAGATGCCGTACGCGGCGTCGTCGGCCGTGGCGTCGTACGGCTTGTCCTGCTCGTCCCAGCGCTGCGGGATGTGGGTGGCGGTGAGGGCCTGGACCGACTTCACACGGCCGAACAGCTCGTGGAGGACGTACTCCCAGTGCGGGAACATGTCGACGACGATGCCGCCGCCGTCCTCGGAACGGTAGTTCCAGGAGGGGCGCTGGGCCTCCTGCCAGTCGCCCTCGAAGACCCAGTAGCCGAACTCGCCGCGGATGGAGAGGATGCGGCCGAAGAAGCCGCCGTCGATGAGGCGCTTCAGCTTGAGCAGGCCGGGGAGGAACAGCTTGTCCTGGACGACGCCGTGCTTGATGCCGGCGGCGTTCGCGAGACGGGCCAGCTCCAGGGCGCCCTCCAGGCCGGTGGCCGTGGGCTTCTCGGTGTAGATGTGCTTGCCGGCCGCGATCGCCTTCTTGATCGCCTCCTCGCGGGCGGAGGTGACCTGGGCGTCGAAGTAGATGTCGACGGTCGGGTCGGCCAGAACGGCGTCCACGTCGGTCGAGATGTGCTCCAGGCCATGGCTGTCGGCCATGGCCTTCAGCGCGTGCTCGCGGCGGCCGACGAGGATCGGCTCCGGCCACAGCACCGTGCCGTCGCCCAGGTCCACACCGCCCTGCTCGCGGATCGCGAGGATGGAGCGGACGAGGTGCTGGCGGTAGCCCATGCGCCCCGTCACGCCGTTCATGGCGATTCTCACCGTTTTGCGTGTCACGTTCGGCCCCTTCGGTTGTCTGCCGTGCTGATATTTCGCTTGCTTGTTCGGCCGTTCGTTCTGATGTGGCAGTTCCGAGCGTGACAGCAAGCGCTTTCTATCTGATGAGAAGCTAGCCTCTGAGCAGCGGTCTGGACAAGACCGTAGGGGGGTCGAGTTGTTCGAGGGGGCGAACGGTGATCGCGGTCGTATGGTTCCCCGGACGGGCCGCGAGGCTTCCTGGGCGGGGCCGTGGGCTGCCGGGCGGGCCATGGGCTTGCCGGGCGGGGCCGTGGGTTTGCCGGGCGGGCCGTGGGGTTCGTCGATGACTCGAACGAGACGCGTGTACCGGAGGACGAGTAACGATGACTGTGACCCTGGCGGACGTGGCGGCGCGCGCACAGGTGTCTCCCGCGACCGTCTCCCGGGTGCTCAACGGGAACTATCCGGTGGCCGCGTCCACGCGTGAGCGCGTGCTCAAGGCCGTGGACGAGCTGGACTACGTCCTCAACGGTCCCGCCAGCGCACTCGCCGCCGCGACCTCCGATCTGGTCGGCATCCTCGTCAACGACATCGCCGACCCCTTCTTCGGGATCATGGCGAGCGCGATCCAGTCGGAGATCGGGGGGCCCGGGGGGCGTGCGGGTGGGGAGCGGCTGGCCGTGGTGTGCAACACCGGGGGCTCGCCGGAGCGGGAGCTGACGTATCTGACCCTGCTGCAGCGGCAGCGGGCGGCGGCGGTCGTGCTGACCGGTGGGGCGGTGGAGGACGCGGCGCACGGGGCGGCGGTCGGGCACAAGCTGCTCAGGCTGGCGGAGGCCGGGACCCGCGTGGTGCTGTGCGGACGGCCGCCGGCTCCCGAGGCCATCGCGATCACCTTCGACAACCGGGGTGGCGGGCAGCGGCTCACCGAGCATCTGATCGGGCTGGGGCATCGGCGGCTCGGCTATATCGCCGGGCCGGAGGAGCGTACGACCACGCGGCACCGCCTGGAGGGGCATCGGGACGCGCTCGCCGCCGCCGGGATCGAGGACGTTCCGGGGCGGACGGTGTACGGGCGGTACGACCGGAGGTCCGGGTACGAGGCGACGCTGGAGCTGCTGCGGCGGGACCCTTCGCTGACCGCCGTGGTGGCCGCCAACGACACGGTCGCGCTGGGCGCGTGCGCCGCGCTCCGCGACTCCGGGCTGCGCATCCCGGACGACGTCTCGGTCGCCGGTTTCGACGATCTCCCGTTCAGCATCGACGCGGTTCCCTCGCTCACGACGGTCCGGTTGCCACTGTCGGAGGCGGGTGCCCGCGCGGGGCGGATCGCCATGGGCCGCGAGGAGCCACCGCCGGGCGGGATCGCCATGGTGCGGGGGGAGTTGATGGTGCGGGGGTCTAGTGGGGGGCCTCGGGTGGGGTGAGGGGCGGGTCGCTCTGCGGGGGCGGGGAGGGTTGCTCTGCGGGGGCGGGGAGGGTGATCGGCCAGGTGGCTGCGCGCATGGCCGGGCGGGTGGCTGCGCGGACGACGGCGCGCATGACCGGGCTCGTGACCGGGCAGGCGGCTGCGCGGACACCGACGAAAGGCCGCGCACGTGACCGGACGGACGACAACGGCCGCCGTAGCCGCGCATCTGCCCGATGAGTGACCGGGCATACAACGACACGCACGGCCGGGCTCGTGACCGGGCAGGCGGCCGCGCGGACAGCCGACGGGAAGCTGCGTGCATGGCCGGGCGGACGTCGGCGCGCAGGGCCGGGCAGGTGGCTGGGCGGAGGGCCGGGCACGTGGTCGTGTGCGTCTGATCGCCTCGTAAATCCCCGACCCGTCAGGGGCGTCGCAGGCAGGATGCTGCCGTGGATCACATTCTGTGTGGGCTCGCCGCCAATCCGGCTCTGCCGGATGAGTTGGTCGATCGGCTGATCGCCGTCGCCGATGAGGACATCGCTCTGAGCCTCGCCGATCGCGCGGATCTCAGTCGGGCGCAGGCGGTCGCGTTGGCCGGGCGGGTGGACGAGAGCGCGGTGGTGCTCGCGTACGGGGGTCGGCTGACCGCCGACGACATCGATCCCTCCGGTCGGCCGGATGCCGCCCTCGCCCTGCTCGACGAGGGGGTCGGGCCGCCGGAGTGGGCGCGGCTGCTGGCGGCCGACCCGGTCCGTGGGCGGCGGGAGAAGCTGGCGGCCTGCCGGGGTCTCCCGGCCGACGTGGTGGACGCGCTCGCGGCGGACCCGGATGTACGGGTCGTCGCCGAGCTGGCGTGGTGGACCACCCCCGATGTGGCCGAACGGCTCGCGGCGCATCCGCACGCCGAGGTCCGCCGCGCGGTGGCGGGCAACGAGGCCGCTCCCCCGGCCGTACTGGCGGCGCTGGTGACCGGGGAGGGACTGCCCCCGGCGCGGCACTGTGTGGTCTGCGACCGCGAGGAGACCCCCTTCGTTCACCATCCGCACTGTCCGCGCCCCGACTGCGAACTGCCGCCGGGCGCCTCCTGCGACGGCTCCCACGAGTCCACCGTCCATGAGATGCGGGAGGCGGCACTGCGCAACCCCGCCACCCCCGTCGACGCCGTCGTCGGTTTCGTGGACCATCCGTCGGCACTGTTGCGCCGGGCGCTCGCCGCCCGCCGGGACCTGCCCCGGGATGTCTGCGCCCGGCTCGCCGCGGACCCCGTTCCCGGTGTCCGCGCCGACCTCGCCGGCAATCCCGCACTCGACGACACCCTGATCCGCGCACTGGCCGACGACCCCTGCGTCGACGTACGCCGCGCGCTCGCCCACCACGCCCGCGTACCGCTCGACGTGCTCGCCCACCTCGCCCGAACCGCCAAGATCGGCGCCGTTCTGCTGCCCCGTGTCGCCGCGCTCTCCCCCGCCGAGGTCGAGGAGCTGGCCGGATCACCGGACCCGGCGGCGCGGATGCTCGTGGCCCAGCGGCGCGATCTGCCGCCCGGGATACGTGACCGGCTGGCCGGCGACCCCGACGCGAAGGTGGTCAAGGCCGTCGCTCCGCACCCGGGCCTCGCCGAAGCGCGGTTGCGGGCCATGGTCGACCGTCATGGTGTGCGTGTCCTGGCCAAGGTCGCGACCAATCCGGACGCGTCGCCCGCGCTGCTGGAGGACCTGGTCCGGCACGAACCGGCGGTGCCGAAGGTGCTCCGCGAGGTGGCCGGGCATCGCGGGGCGACGGCCTCGGCGCTGCTCGTCTGTCTGACGGACACGCGGGCGAGACGTGTGGCCGCCGGCCACCCCGCGCTCCCACCGTCGGTCGTCGAGGGACTGCTCACCGACCCCGACCGGCAGGTGGCGGAAGCGGCGGCGGCCAACCCGTCCCTGCCGCCTGCCGTGATGGCGGATCTGCTGCAGGCCAGGCCACCAAATCCTGACTCAGTCAGCTATTCTGCTGACTGAGTCAGAGAAACAGCTGGAGCAGGCAAAGCAATCAAGGCAAGCAGGGCAGCTGATCACGAAGCGGCAGGTAGTGACAGGGGGCGATCGTTCATGACCGTGCAGGAGATTCGGGCGTTCAACCGGTTCTATACGAATGTCATCGGGGCGCTCGACTACGGGCGTCATCTCTACGCCCCCTACACCCTCACCGAGGCCCGCGTCCTGTGGGAGCTGGCGCACGCCTCGCGGGCCGATGCCGCCGATCTGCGGGCCGAACTGTCGTTGGACTCGGGGTACTTGAGCCGGTTGCTCGGGAAGTTCGAGAAGGACGGGCTGGTGGAGCGGGCGCGGTCGGGGCGGGACACCCGGCGGCAGCGGGTCGCCCTCACCGCCGCCGGGCGGGAGACGGCCGCGCTGCTGAGCGAGCGGTCCGACGAGGCCGTCGGCGTCCTGCTGGCCACCGTTCCGGCCGCCGACCGGCAACGGCTCGCCGAGGCCATGCGCGACATCCGCACCGTCCTGGGCGACCGGCGGCGCACCCCCGGCCCCGACGATGTGACGCTGCGCGAGCCCCGGCCCGGCGATCTCGGCTGGATGGTGCAGCGCAACGCCGCGCTGTACTCGGCCGAGTACGGGTGGAACGCCGAGTACGAGGCGCTGGTGGCCCGGATCGTCGCGGACTACGCCGAGGGGCGCGATCCGGCTCGGGAGCGGGTGTGGATCGCCGAGTTGGACGGGCGGGCGGTGGGGGCCGTGATGTGCGTACGGGACGCGGGGACGGAGGGCGCCGCCCGACTACGACTGCTGCTCGTCGAGCCCGACGCCCGGGGGCTGCGCATCGGGGACCGGCTGGTGGGCGCCGTCATCGACTTCGCCCGCGCGGCCGGATACCGGGAGGTGATCCTTTGGACGAACGACTGCCTGACCGCCGCCCGACGGATCTACCAGCGCCACGGCTTCACCCTCACCGCCGAAAAACCACACCACTCGTTCGGCACCGACCTCATGGGCCAGGACTGGCGACTGGACCTGGGCGGGGGCATGGACGGCTGATCCGCGCGGGGTGGGTCCAGGGGGCGGCGTGGGCGGATTCGGCGGCTTGACCGGCGCGGGCGCGGGCGGCGTACACATGGGCGGCGCGGGCGCGGGCGGCGCGGGCGCGGGCGGCGCGGGCGCGGGCGGCGCGGGCGCGGGCGGCGCGGGCGGCGCGGGCGCGGGCGGCGCGGGCGTGGCCGGCGTAGGCGTGGCCGGCGTAGGCGCGGGCGGCGCGGGCGCGGGCGGCTTGGGCTCTCCGGCCGCGCGGCATGGGCCCCACGGGAGCGTCGGCCGCCGCCCCGACGGCATGGCGCGGCACCGTCGCCTGGCGGGCCACACGGCATGGGGACGTCCAGCGGCGGCCCGAACAATCCGGCGACACCCAGCGGCGGCCCGCACAGCACAGGCCGCACCCACCCACGGCCCACACCACCCGGCAACACCCAGCAGCGCCCCGCACAGCACAGGCCGCACCCACCCACGGCCCACACCACCCGGCAACACCCCGCAGCGCCCCGCACGACGCGGCGGCATCGCATGGCGGGCCGCACGGCGTGCTGGCAGGGGCGGGGATGCCGAGTAGGGTCCGAAGGCATGAGACTCGCCTTCTCCACTCTCGGTGTTCCCGGTCTTCCCCTTGCCGATGTCGTGGCGCTCGCCGTCGCGCACGGCTATCACGGGGTCGAGTTGCGTGCGCATCCCGAGGAACCGGTTCATCCGGGGATCGACGCCGCCGAACGGGCCGATGCCGTCGCCGCGTTCGAGGCCGCCGGGATCGAGATCGTCGGGCTCGCCGGGTACGCCCGGGTGGCGGCGCCCGGGGAGGACGGGCCGGTGCTGGAGGAGATCCGGCAGCTGGTCGAGTTGGCGCGGGACTTGGGGGCGCCGTTCGTACGGGTCTTCCCCGGTGGGGGCACGGCGGGCGGGGGGCAGAGCGCGGAGGAGGCCGATGCCGTCGCCGCCCGGCGGCTGGGCGTCGCGGCGGAGATCGCGGCCGAGTGCGGTGTACGGATTCTGCTGGAGACCCATGACTCGCACCGCACCGGCGCCGACGCGATCCGCATCCTCGGCCCGGTCGGGCACCGTAGCGTCGGGGCGCTGTGGGACGTGATGCACACCTGGCTCGGCGGCGAACAGCCCTCCGAGTCCTACGCCGCCCTCGCCCCCTTCCTCGGCTATGTCCAGGTGAAGGACATCGCCTCGGCCGACGACACGACCCCGCTCCCGCTCGGCGCCGGTGTGCTGCCGCTCGCCGAGTGCGTGGACCTGCTGTCCCGCAAGGAGTGGGACGGATGGCTGTGCTGGGAGTACGAGAAGCGGTGGTACGAGGGCGCCGCGCCGTTGGAGGGGTTGCTGGGGGCGGGACGGGAACACCTCGGACGGTTGCTCAACGACGCGGCATAGCTGTAGCGGCAGCAGTAGCAGTAGCAGTAGCAGTAGCAGTAGCAGTAGCAGTAGCAGTAGCAGTAGCAGTAGCAGTAGCAGTAGCAGTAGCGACAGTCATCGCCGTCGTACCGCTACGTCAAACTCTGGCCCTAGCTTGAAATCTCAAGCTCAGCCGGGATTTTGAACGTAAATCAGCCCCCAGCCACCCAAAGCCGATCACCCCTCGACTAAATACCGTCAGTAACTCCCGGAAAACGGAGCGCTTCGGTACGCGCTTACACCAGACTGACGTCCCGCACGCCTGCCAACGGTCAACTGGCCATGTCTTGGGGGGATTTGGCATATGCAAGGGACAGTCGACGATTTCAGCTACGGCGCGGTCACCCCGGTGGCCGCGTACATCATGGCCTGCCTCGGCGGAGCGCTCGGACTGCGCTGTGTGGTGAGGTCGGTCTACAACGAGAAGTCCTGGAAGCCCGGTTGGCTCGCGCTCGGCGCCGCCTCGATCGGCACCGGCATCTGGACGATGCACTTCATCGCGATGATCGGCTTCCGGGTGAAGGAGAGCCGCATCCACTACGACGTCGGCTTAACCGTGCTCAGCCTCGTCGTCGCGATCGTGGTGGTCGGCATCGGGATCTTCGCGGTCGGCTACCGCGGGGTCAGCGCCCGCACCCTGTGCACGGCCGGCGGCGTCACCGGCCTCGGGGTCGCCGCCATGCACTACCTGGGCATGGCCGCCCTCAAGATGAACGGCTACATCCAGTACGACATCTCCGTCGTCGCCCTCTCCGTCGTCATCGCCATCGTCGCCGCGACCGCCGCGCTCTGGGCCGCCGTGTCGATCCGGGGCTTCCTCACCAGCCTCGGGGCCAGCCTGGTCATGGGCGTCGCGGTGTCCGGGATGCACTACACCGGGATGGCCGCCGTCGGGGTCCATCTGCACGACACGGGTGCGGGCCGCCTGAGCGGCGAGTCCCCCCTGTCGATCCTGCTGCCGATGCTCATCGGGCCCGTCCTCTTCCTGCTGCTGGCCGGAGTGGTCGTGATGTTCGACCCGATGCTCGTCCTGGGGGAAGGCGAATGGAGCCGGCCCGCCGGTGAGCGCCGGCGGTTCGCGGCACGGCGGACGGAGGAGGACCGCCGGCGGGCGGCGGCCACCCCCTGGCAGGCCGACCGGCCCGATGTCCCGCTGGCCCACCCGGACCCGGACCACGCCGGCCCACGCTCGTTCTTCGACCCTCCGGTACGGCAGCGGCGACAGCAGCCGCAGGGGGCCGCGCCGCGCGTCCACAAGTGGTGAGGGAGCGCCGTCGAGGGCGCCGCACGCTGCCGTCCCGCGACCCTCAGCCTCTCGGCTCCGGAAGCAGCCTCGGCTCCAGCCGCTCCTCCGTCGCCTTGCCGTCGTCGTCCCTGCGGACCACGTACGCGGCCCTGCCCGGGATCTCCGTGACCGCTTCCACGAGTTGGGTGCCCCGGTAGACGAGGCCGACGCCGTCGTCCGTGCAGTGGGTTTCCGGGAGGGTGCCGCCCGCAACGAGGTCGTGGACCAGGGGGCGGCGGCCCGCGTCGCTGTCGTAGTGGACGCCGTTGCCGTACGGGAGGTACGCCAACGCGTCCGTCACCGGGCGTAGTCGGGGGCCGAAGGAGTCCGTCGTGCCGCCCTGGAACCAGCAGATCGAGCCGGCGCTGACGCCGCTGAGGACGACGCCCGACCGCCAGGCGCGGCGGAAGACGTCGTCCAGGCCGTGGACGCGCCAGACGGCGAGGAGGTTGGCGACCGAGCCGCCCATGACCCAGATGACGTCCTGTTCGAGGACGGCGCCCTCGATGTCCTCGATGTTGGGCATGGGGAAGAGCGCGAGCGGGGTCAGATCGAAGCCCGCGACCCGGGCCGCCTCGCTCATCCGGGCCGTCATGTGCTCGGAGTCGCCGACCGCCGTACCGACGTACATCACCTTCGGACGGCGGCCGTCGACCCCCGAGAGTTCCACCGCGTGGTGCACCAGGGAGTGGAAGGTCACCCGGGTGCGGTCGCCCAGGCGGTGGCCGCCCGAGGTGGCGACGATGGTGGGTTCGGAGGCGGTCATGGCCGGGAGGGTAGCAATACGTCCATCGGACCCCTCCCGGCTCAGCTGTTGTAGGGGCGTTGCGTGGGTTGTGGGTTGGTCGGTTGCCTCAGTCGGTGGTCGGCAGTTCCTTGCGGAACTCCGCGAACACCTCGTGGAATTCCGGGAACGTCTTCCGTACGCAGCCGGGGTCGTCGAAGGTGATGCCGGGGGTACGGAGGCCCGTCACCGCGAAGGACATCACGATGCGGTGGTCGCCGTAGGTCTTGATGTCCGTGGTGGGGGTCGGCCGAGCGCCTGGGCGGATCTCGATCCAGTCCGGGCCCGTGGCCACGTCCACGCCCAAGCGGCGGAGGTTCTCCGCGCAGGCCTCCAGGCGGTCGCACTCCTTGACGCGGGTGTTCGCGACGTCCTCGATGCGGACCGGGCCGGAGGCGAAGGGCGCGATCGCGGCGAGGGTGGGCATCGTGTCGGAGATGTCCCGCATATTGACGGTGAGGCCGCGCAGTTCGCCGGTACCGGTCACCGTCGTGCCGTCCGCGCGTACGTCCACGCGGGCGCCCATCCGGCGCAGTACGTCCACGAAGCGGAGGTCGCCCTGGAGCGCGCCGGTGCCGAGGCCGGGGACGGTGACCTCGCCGCCGGTCAGCGCGGCCGCGGCGAAGAAGTAGCTGGAGGTGGAGGCGTCCGGCTCGACGGCGTAGGTGGTGGCGCGGTAGCCGCCGGGGGCGACGACGTACGTACGGCCCTCGCGGCGGACGTCCGCGCCGAATTCCTTCATCATCGCCGTCGTGATCTCCACGTACGGCTCCGAGACCAGGTCCGTCACCGTGATGCGCAGGCCCTCGCGGGTGAGGGGGCCGAGGAGGAGCAGCGCGGTGAGGTACTGGGAGGACTGGCCGGCGTCGAGGGTGACCTCGCCGCCGGTGACGCCGTTCGCGACGATCCGCAGGGGGTGGTGGCCCTCGGCCTCCTCGTGGGTGAGGTCGACGCCGAGGTCGCGCAGGGCCTTGGAGAGGGGGGCGAGGGGCCTGCGGCGCATCTGGGGGGAGGCGTCGAAGCGGTACGTGCCGTGGCCGGCTGCCGCGAGGGTGGGGAGGAAGCGGGCGGTGGTGGCGCCGTCCCGGCAGTAGACGTCGGCCTCGGTGACCGCCGGGCCCTGCGGGCGGCCGTCGACCTGCCAGGAGTCGGGGGTACGGCCCACGCGGTAGCCGAGCCGGGTCAGGCCTTCGGCGAAGCCCTCGGTGTCGTCGGAGCGGAGGGGGTGGAGGAGGGTGGTGACGCCGTCGGCGGCTGCGGCGAGGAAGAGGGCGCGGGCGGTGATGGACTTGGAACCGGGGGTGTGGACGAGGGGCATCCGCCCATGGTGGCTGGTGAGGGGGGTTGTGTGTCGCCGCGTCCGGAAGGTGGACCGGGGTGTGGTGCCGGGCGTTCGCCTTCCGGGGTGGGGGGGGTGGGGGTGCGTTGGCGGGTGCGGGTGGGTGGGGGCTGGTCGCGCCCACGCGGCGGAGCCGCATATGTCACTGCCCCGCGCCCCTGAAAAGCATGGGCTGCGCCCAGCTTTTCATCGGCCCGAAGGGCCGGTTTCAGGGCCGCAGGCCCTGTCTTTTAGGGGCGCGGGGAACTGCGCGAGCAACCACGATCCACCCGCACTCGCCAACGCACCCCGAACCCCCGAGCTACTAGGCGCCCCCATCCACCCCACCCCTACCGACTTCACGGAATCCCCCGATTCGTGGAACCCACCCGCACACACCCTCGTCCAACCGCCATGCCGCCGGATGAGTCTCCGCAGTGCGGTGTCGGCCTCGCTGCTGGCTGCGATCGCTGACGTACCCTCTCCGCCGTCTGCGGCCGGCGGCACGCCGCCACCTGCGCGCCCCCCTCCACAGCGCCGGTGGCGGCCCCTCTACGGTTTCCTCGACGGCCCCCCACTCCGAAAGGAGCGCACCCCCGTGCCCTCCAGACGTACCGTTCTCGCGGCGACAGCCGGCGCCGGCGTCACCGCCGCCCTCGCCATCTCCCCCAGCTCCCAAGCGGACAGCCACGCCCACAAGACCACCGACACACAGCTCCGTTCGCTCATCTCCCGTATGACCCTCGAAGAGAAAGTCGGTCAGCTCTTCGTCTCGCGGGTCTACGGGCACTCCGCCACCGAGCCCGACCAGGCCGACATCGACGCCAACCTCAAGGAACTCGGCGTCCGTACGGCCGCCGAGCTGCTGGCCAAGTACCGGGTCGGCGGGATCATCTACTTCTCCTGGGCCCACAACACCCGCGATCCCCATCAGATCGCCGGGCTGTCGAACGGCATTCAGCGGGCCTCCCTCGACCTCCCGCGCGGTCTGCCCGTACTCGTCTCCACCGACCAGGAACACGGCATCGTCGCCCGCGTCGGCAAGCCCGCCACCCTGCTGCCGGGCGCCATGGCGCTCGGCGCGGGCGGTTCACGGGCGGACGCCCGCGAGGCGGCCCGCATCAGCGGGGCCGAGCTGCGCGCGCTCGGCATCCGCCAGGACTACGCCCCCGTCGCCGACGTGAACGTCAACCCGGCCAACCCCGTCATCGGCGTACGCTCCTTCGGCGCCGACCCGGACGCCGTGTCCGGGCTCGTCACGGCCCAGGTGAAGGGCTATCAGGGCGCCGGGGTCGCGGCGACCGCCAAGCACTTCCCGGGGCACGGGGACACCGCCGTCGACAGCCACTACGGCTTCCCCGTCATCGAGCACAGCAGGGAGGAATGGGCCACACTCGACGCGCCGCCGTTCCGGGCGGCCATCCGGGCCGGGATCGACTCCCTCATGACCGCGCACATCATGGTCCCCGCCCTCGACCCCTCCGGCGACCCGGCCACCCTCTCCCGGCCCCTCCTCACCGGCATCCTCCGCGACGAACTCGGCTACGACGGCGTCGTCGTCACCGACGCGCTCGACATGAAGGGCGTCCGCGAGAAGTACGGCGACGACCGGGTGCCCGTGCTCGCCCTGCGGGCCGGCGCCGACCAACTCCTCAACCCGCCCTCCCTGGACGTCGCCTGGAACGCCGTCCTGACCGCCGTACGCTCCGGCGAGCTGACCGAGGCAAGGATCGAGGAGTCGGTCCTGCGCATCCTGCGTCTCAAGGCCAAGCTCGGACTGCTCGAACAGCCGTACGTCACTGACGCGGGCGTCGATCAGGTGGTGGGCATCGCACGGCATCTCGACGCCGCCGACCGCCTCGCCGAGCGGACCACGACCCTCCTCGTCAACGAGGGCGGGCTGCTGCCACTGGACCGTCGTACGCACCGGAATGTGCTGGTGGTCGGCGCCGATCCGGCCTCGCCGTCCGGGACGACCGGACCGCCGACCTCCGTCCTCGCCGCCGAACTGGCCTCCCTCGGGTTCACCACCACCCGGCTCTCCACCGGGACCGCCCCCACCCCGGCCCTCATCGACCAGGCCGTCGCCGCCGCCCGGGGCAAGGACGCGGTCGTCGTGGCCACGTACAACGTCATCGCCGGCAGCCCGCAGCGGACGCTGGTCCAACGGCTGCTCGCCACCGGTGTTCCGGTCGTCGCGGTCGCCGTCCGCAATCCATACGACGTGGCCCAACTGGCCGATGTCAAGGGGTACTTGGCGGCGTACTCATGGACCGATGTCGAGGTGCGGGCGGCGGCGCGGGTGCTCGCCGGGCGGGTCGCGCCGCGCGGGAAACTGCCGGTGCCGGTGCAGCGTGCCGATGATCCGACGACGGTGCTGTATCCGATCGGGCACGGGCTGACATACGGGAGCCAGGGAGGCTGACCCCTGCCAACCCCAGCCTCGGCCTCGGCCCCTACCGGCCTCGGCCCCTACCGGCCCTGACGTACGACTTCTACGTCACACTCCTCGCGTACCACCCCCAAGTGACGCAAAGCGTACGGTTCGTCTGGCGTGGCCCTCTTCCATCGGGTCACGCTGGACGGGGGTTCATCGGGGGTGGGCATGCGAGGGATGCGTCGTGTTCGGCTCGTTCGCGCGGGTGTGCTGGTGTGCGCCGTCGTCCTGGCCGGGGGCGGGCTGTCCGGGTGTCAGGCCTGGTCGGGGGGCACCTCCGAGGAGGTCTCCCGGGCCGCGACCACGACCGCGCCCACCCGGCCGACCGGGTACGGGACCGTGTTCCTCGGGGTCGGTGAGTGCAGTTCGTTCGGGACGACCAGCTTCACCGAGGTGCCGTGTGTCGGGGAGCGCGCGGCGGCGCGGGTGCTGACGCGGCACGACGGGCGGGTCTCGCAGGGGCCGCTCTGCCCGGCGACCACCGACTTCGTCCTCCACATCAGCGAGACCCGGCCCACCGTCGGCGCGGACGAGGACGGCGACGGGTCCGTGACCCAGGGGTACGCGTGCATGCGCAAGCTGCAGCCGCCGCATCCCGGTGATCCCGGTGGCGGCGGCGGGCCCCGCACGATCGTCGGCGACTGCGTCTACGGCGCCGGACGCGGCGAGGTCCGCGAGACCGCCTGCGACGGCAAGGGCAAACACGCCCCGCAGTTCCAGGTCATGGCGGCCGTCGAGGAACGCGAACAGTGCCCCGGATCGACCGACCTGTATGTGCAGTTGGGGGGCAACCGGCCGGTGGGGTGCGCTGTTCCGGTGTGAACCCCCTTCGCCTCCGGCGTGAACCCCCTTCGTCCCGCTCTGAACTCCCCTTTGCCGAAGCCAGGTTGGTTGCGATCCGAACACCTCTCCGTCCGTCGTCGTGCCGGATCGATATCATCCGCTTACGGACCGTACGACAACGACGGCGGGGGGACGATGGCCCAGGATGCTCAGGGTCGGGGCGCTTCGGGCAAGGAGGAGTCGGGGGAGTCGCCGGAGATTCCCGGCTATCGCATCGACTCCCTTCTCGGGTCCGGCGGGATGGGGCATGTGTATCTCGGGACGTCTCCCTCGGGGCGCCAGGTCGCCATCAAGGTGATCCGGGGCAATCTGGCCCATCAGCCCGACTTCCGGCGCCGTTTCCGGCGTGAGGTCACCGCCGCGCGGCAGGTCAGCGGGGCGTTCACCGCGCCGGTGGTGGACGCCGACCCGGACGCCGATCCGCCGTGGATGGCCACGCTGTTCGTACCGGGGCAGCCCCTGGCCGAACGTATCAAGCTGGGGCCCCGCCTGGAGGCCGAGGAGCTGTACCGTCTCGCGACCGGGCTCGCCGAGGCCCTGCGCGACATCCACCGGGCCGGCATAGTGCACCGCGATCTCAAACCGGCCAACGTCCTGCTCGCCCCCGACGGCCCCCGGGTCATCGACTTCGGTATCGTGCGCGCCGCCGACGCCGACCAGCCCACGGGCACGGGCGTCACGGTGGGCACCCCGCCGTTCATGTCGCCGGAGCAGATCCGCGCACAGAAGGACGTCGGCTCGCGCAGCGACATCTTCTCGCTGGGCTCGGTGCTGACGTACGCGGCCAGCGGTCATGTGCCGTTCGACGCCACGGATGTGTACGCGGTGGCGTACCAGCTGGTCCATGAACCGCCGGATCTGGAGGGGGTGCCCGACTGGCTGCTGCCGGTGGTCGAGCGCTGTCTCGCCAAGGAGCCGGACGAACGCCCGTCCGCCGACGAGCTGCTGGTCCTGCTGCAAGGCACGACCTACCCGGCGAGTACGCCTCCTCCGGCCGGCCCCGGCTCCCCGGACACCGTCGTACTGCGCTCGACGGCGCCCCGTTCCGCCGAGCCCCGCTCCCCCGGGCCGCGTTCTTCGGAGTCCCGGCCCGCGGAGTCCCGCTCCTCGGAGACCCCGGCCGTGACCTCGGACGCCGGCTCCGCCGACACTCTCCCGCCCCGGCGGCGCCGACGGCTGGTGCTCGCCGTGGCGGCCTCGGTGGTGGCGATCGCCACACTGTCGGGCGGGCTGCTGTACGGGCTGCGCGGCGACCGGGAAAGCGGCGCGGGAGGCGCGGGCGGCGCGGACTCCGCCGGGAACCCCAGCGCCTCGGCGAGCCGGAGCGCGCGGGCCGTCACCCAGCCGGAGGGGTCCGCAGCCTACGCGAGCACCCAGTCCGGCTCGGGCGGCTTCACGTTCACGTACCACGACAGCCCCGAGCGGCGCCCGGACGGCTGGCGGCAGTGGCAGTACAACCTCCAGAACAGCGACTGCGTGTACGCCGAGTCGTCCCTGGTGTGCGTCGGTGACCGCACGGTCCGGATCGACGCCGCGACCGGCAAGGAGCTGTGGCGGACCGACGAGGCGTCCTCGTACGGGCAGAACACCCCGGTCGTCGTCGGTGACATCGCTGTCGTCAACATCGGCGACCGGCTCATCGGGCTCTCGCTCGCCGACGGCGAGGTGAAGTGGCGCTTCGCGATGGCGTTGCTCACGCAGCGGCTCATCGCGGACGGCGAGCGGGTGTATGTGGTCGACCATGGCGGGCTGGTCCAGGCCGTGGACGCGCGCACGGGCCGGGAGGCCTGGTCGGCGCAGGCGCGCACCGACCCCAACGCGGGCACCGGGCATCCGCCCGCGCTGCGGGTCGTCGGCGACCGGCTCCATGTGTTCACCGGTGTCAGCGACTCCGAGCCCGGCGAGGGCTATGACACGGTCGTCGACACCGGCAGCGGCGAGAAGGTCGCCGGGTTCGAGCTGGCCGCGCCGTGCGAGCCCGGCAGCCAGGCGCTGCTGAAGGAGGACGGCGCGACCCGGCTGTACTGCGTCGTGGTGAGCGACGGCGGCGCGGAGAGCACCCTGCTGAGCCAGGACCTCACGGCCGGCGCCAAGGGTGTGCGGATCGAGGTGGACGCGGGTCTGGGCGGCGGTCAGATCGGGGCGCCCGAGCTGTCGGTGACACCGGGCCGGGTGCTGTTCGTGGCGCCCACCCAGACGGGCGGCGAGCTGGTCGCCGTCGACACGGTGGAGCGGACCGAGCTGTGGCGCCGGGCCATGCCGGGACTGGGTCCGGCGGACGCGCCGCCCGTCCAGGCCGGCGACCGCGTCTACGTCGCCAACACCCGTGGTGTCGCCGTCTTCGACCCGCGCACCGGCAAGCTGCTCTACCGGCACAGCGTGCCGACCATCGAGGACGACAGCGGCTTCGACACGGGCCTGGACACCGAGCCGATGGTGGCGGGCGGCATCGTCTACGCCCCGTCCTCGAAGGCGGGCTGGGTGAGCCTGGACACCGAGGCGGACGACGAACAGGGCTGAGAGCCTGAGCCCCGGCGCCCTGCCGTGATGACAGGCGCCGGGGCTCAACTCCCTTGCAGGCTCAGCTCGTTACGGCCTGAGCGTCATCTCCCTCTCGACATCACGCTTGTCGAGCCCGGAGTCGAACTTCGCCAGCGGCTTCGCCTTGCTCGGGTCCTCCTGGACGGTGGCCGGGGCGACGCCCGCCCACTGAAGAATCCGGGCCGTGGCCAGGGCCTTCTCGTCCTCGACGAGACCGGCGACATTGGCACCGTGGTTGGCGCCGGGGGCCGTGAAGACGTACGAGTCACGGGCCTTCTTGCCCAGGTGGAACGGCTCGGCGCCCCACGGGTCGTTCTGCCCGTACACGAAGAGCATCTGCCTGGCGTTGTTCCGCACCCAGGTGTCGACGTCCCGCATCGCGTACGGCTGGAACCTCATCTCGATGTCGCGGGGGACGAAGTTCCGGGGCGGCTGGTAGCCGTAGCGGATGTACTTCTTCTCGATGTGCGGGAACTCGATCGTGGGGGCGCCCAGCTGCGTACCGGCCTGGTAGAAGTACGGCGTGTACGGCTCCAGGCCCTGGTCGGTGTAGAAGGAGAAGCCGGAGATCGTGTCGACGGACGTCCAGATCTCGTCGTCCGTGGCCTTCGTGGCGTCCTTCGGGATGACGTCGCTGTCGCAGTCGGCGAGCGTGCTGTACTGCCAGAAGCCCCAGACGTAGTCGAGGACGACGGCCTCGTACGCCTGGTCGAGGCCGCCGATCGTGTCGAAGGTGAAGCCCTCGGCGGCGGCGACCTCCGCGTACTTCTTCTCCAGCGGCTCCCGGCGCACCAGCGCCTCGCGCTGCACGGCGTTCAGCCGGTCGCGGCACTCCTTGGTGCCGACGCCCGCGAAGAACCGGTCGTACGCCGAGTCCTCCTTGTTGACGACGTCGTTGGGGGCGACGTACGCGACGACGCCGTCCATGTCCTTCGGGTAGAAGCGCTCGTAGTAGGTGGCGGTCATGCCGCCCTTCGAACCACCCGTGGAGATCCACTTCTTGCCGTAGATCTTCTTCAGCGCCTTGAAGATCCGGTGCTGGTCGCTGGCCGCCTGCCAGATGTCCAGCTTGGACCAGTCGGCCGGGGCCGGGCGGGACGGGGTGAAGAAGCGGTACTCCATGGAGACCTGGTTGCCGTCCACGATCTGCGTGGGCTCACGGCGGCCGGGGTTGGTGGAGACGTTGTAGCCGCCGGTGTAGAAGACCGTGGGGCGGCTGGTGTCCTTGTGCAGCAGGGTGATCCGCTGCTGGAACGTGCCCTTGGACGGGCGCCGGTGGTCGATGGGCTGGGTGTAGTTGAGGACGAAGAAGCGGTAGCCGGGGTACGGCTTCTCCTCGATCAGGCTCATGCCCGGTATCGCGAGCAGTCGGTCCTTGATGTCACCGCTGTCCGGCTCGGCGGCGGTGGCCGCACCCGCCGTGCTCAACGTGCCTATGAGCACCACGAGCGACAGCACCCATCTGAGTGCTTTGCGCATACGTCTCTCCCCTGTGCAGCTGCTGTGCGCCGGAAGCTACCGAAGCGCCAGGCGGGGCACCAGGGAGAAAAGGGGCCAACTGGACTGGTTCCAGGCGGAGATGGCGATGGTAGGGAAAACCCTGTGCGGTCAGCGGAGTATCCAGCCCGAGTCGTACGTGCGGGAGCCGACCTGGGCGTTGATCCAGACTCCGCGTCGGCCCGCGTGGACGGTGACGGGGCCCGCCGGGTGCTTCGCGTTGCGGACCCAGCGCCCGCCCCAGGGCCGGATGCGCACGCTCGCCTTCGGGGCCTTCGCCTTCTTCTTCGGGACGAGCACCGCGCAGACGTAGCGGGTGCCCTTGCGGTAGACGCGGACGGTACCGGCGTCGAAGGTGAGGGTGCGTACCTTGCGGCCCGCACAGGACGCGGTGGCCGAGGCCGCCGACGCCTCACCCGCCCCCGGGCCCGCCAGGGCCAGCAGCCCGGCCAAGGTGAGAACGGCCAACGCGAGTGCCGTCGGCCGGCGTGTCGCCCCCCTGCGCACTGTTTGCCCCTCCCGCCACGCCTGCGTCTGTCTGTCCGTCCGTACTGATGTACGGACGCATGAGGTGGGGCGAATGGTTGCCCTACGACTTCAGAGCTACGGCGCCGGGGCTACGGCTTCAGGGCCGGCTCCCCCACGAAGGTGCGCCACAGCTCGGCGTACTGGCCGCCCCTCGCCAGGAGTTCGTCGTGGGTGCCGTCCTCGGCGACCCGGCCTTGGGCCATGACGATCACGCGGTCGGCGCGGGCGGCGGTGGTGAGGCGGTGGGCCACAATCAGGGTGGTGCGCACGCCAGCGCTCCATGAGGGGTGGTGGTCGGGCGACGGGAGGGCCGTACGGCGGCCGGTGAGGCGGTCGGTGGCCTGGTTGACCTGGGCCTCGGTGGCCAGGTCCAGGGCGGCCGTGGCCTCGTCGAGGAGCAGGATGTCGGGGTCGACCAGCTCCGCCCTGGCCAGGGCGATCAGCTGGCGCTGGCCCGCCGAGAGGTTGCGGCCGCGTTCGGCGACCTCGTGGAGGTAGCCGCCGTCGAGTGTGGCGATCATGTCGTGCGCGCCGACCGCCCGCGCCGCCGCCTCCACCTCGGCGTCGGTGGCGTCCTGACGGCCGTACGCGATGGCGTCCCTGATCGTCCCCTGGAAGAGGTACGCCTCCTGGGGGACGACGCCAAGGCGATGGCGGTACGAGGTGAGGTCGAGGTCGCGCAGATCCGAGCCGTCGACGGTGACCCGGCCGCTCGTGGGGTCGTAGAAGCGGGCGACGAGTTTGACGAGGGTGGACTTGCCCGCGCCCGTCTCGCCGACGAACGCGACCGTCTGGCCCGCGGGGATGGCCAACGAGACGCCGCTCAGGGCCACTTCGCCGTCGAGGTCGGCGCCGTACGCGAAGTCGACGTCCTCGAAGGCGAGGTCGCCGCGCAGGGAGAGGACCTCCAGGGGCTCGGGGGCCGACTTGGTGGAGGTGGGTTCCTGGAGGAGTTCCTGGATGCGGCCGAGGGAGACGGTGGCCTGCTGGTAGCCGTCGAAGACCTGGGAGAGCTGCTGGACCGGGGCGAAGAAGAGGTCGATGTAGAGGAGGTACGCGACCAGGGCGCCGGTGGTGAGGGTGCCCGCGTCGACGCGGTGGGCGCCCACGATCAGGACCGCCGTGGCCGCCACCGACGACAGCAGCTGGACGAACGGGAAGTAGATGGAGATCAGCCACTGGCCGTGGACACGGGCGTCACGGTAGCTGGAGCTGCCCGCCGCGAACCGCGCGCCGCCGTCCCGCTCGCGGCGGAACGCCTGGACGATCCTGAGGCCGGAGACCGACTCCTGGAGGTCGGCGTTGACGACGGACACGCGCTCGCGGGCCAGTTCGTACGCCTTCACGCTCGCCCGGCGGAAGTAGACCGTACCGACGATCAGCGGGGGCAGGGTCGCGAAGACGACGAGGGCGAGCTGTACGTCGATCACCACCAGGGCGACCATGATGCCGAAGAAGGTGACGACGGAGACGAACGCCGTCACCAGGCCGGTCTGGAGGAAGGTGGAGAGTGCGTCGACGTCGGTCGTCATCCTCGTCATGATCCGGCCCGTCAACTCCCGCTCGTAGTAGTCGAGTCCGAGGCGCTGGAGCTGGGCGAAGATCTTCAGGCGGAGGGAGTAGAGGACGCGTTCGCCGGTACGGCCGGTCATGCGGATCTCGCCGACCTGGGCCGCCCACTGGGCGAGGACCGCGAGGAGCGCGAGCAGGGAGGCCGCCCACACCCCGCCGAGGGCCGCTTCCGATACGCCTTCGTCGATGCCGTACCGGATCAGCACCGGCAGCAGCAGGCCCATGCCCGCGTCGACCGCGACCAGGGCGAGGCTGATGAGCAGGGGCGGGCCGAAGCCTCGGAGGAGGCGTTTGAGGCCGTACGAGTCCTCGGGCGCCACCGCTCGGGTCTCGTCCACGGCCGGAGTGTCGTCGGCCGGGGGCAGGGCGTCGACCTGGGCGAGGAGTTCGGGGGTGGCGGGGGTGCCGTCGAGGGCGAGGTCGCGGGGGGTGCGGTCGCCGGTCCAGAGGCGGGGGGTGATGCCGCGCTCCGCGTCGAACTCGGCGTCCAGTTCGTCGCGCAGGGAGTCGCGGGCCGCGTCGGTGTCCTGGGAGGTCGGCGGGTTCGGGTGGATGTGGCCCGGGGATACGCCGCCGAGTTCGTCGGGGTCAGTCAGGAGGCGGCGGTAGAGGGGGGAGCGTCGTTCGAGTTCCTCGTGGGTGCCGAGGTCGGCGAGGCGGCCCTCGTCGAGGACGGCTATGCGGTCGGCGAGGTTGAGGGTCGAGCGGCGGTGGGCGATGAGGAGGGTCGTGCGGCCTTCCATGACCTGGGCCAGGGCCTCGTGGATCTCGTGTTCCACGCGGGCGTCCACCGCCGAGGTCGCGTCGTCGAGGACGAGGAGGCGGGGGTCGGTGAGGAGCGCTCGGGCGAGCGCGATGCGCTGGCGCTGGCCGCCCGAGAGGGTCAGGCCGTGTTCGCCGACCTTCGTGGCGTAGCCGTCCGGGAGGGCGCTGATGAAGCCGTGGGCCTGGGCGGCTCGGGCGGCTGTCTCGATCTGCTCGTCGGTGGCGTCGGGGCGGCCGTAGGCGATGTTGGCGCGGACCGTGTCGGAGAAGAGGAAGGAGTCCTCGGGGACCAGGCCGATCGCGGCGCGGAGGGAGGCGTGGGTCAGCTCGCGGACGTCGTGGCCGCCGATGAGGACCGCGCCGCCTGTCACGTCGTAGAAGCGTGGGAGGAGGAGGGAGACGGTCGATTTTCCGGAGCCGGAGGAGCCGACGACGGCCAGGGTCTCGCCGGGGCGGATCTCGAAGGAGAGGCCGGCGAGGACGGGGGTGATCTTGCCCTTGCCGGAAGGGTCCTGGTAGCCGAAGGAGACGTCGTCGAACTCGACCGTCGCGGGGGCGTCGGCCGGGAGCGTCTTCGTGCCGTCGGTGAGGGTGGGCTCGGTGTCGATCAGCTCCAGGACGCGTTCCGTGCTGGCGCGGGCCTGCTGGGCGGCGGTGAGGACGAGGCCGAGCATCCGGACGGGGCCGACGAGCTGGGCGAGGTACGTGGAGAACGCCACGAACGTACCGAGGGTGATGTGACCGCGTACCGCCAGCCAGCCGCCGAGGGCCAGCATCGCGACCTGGCCGAGGGCGGGGACGGACTGGAGGGCGGGGGTGTACCTGGCGTTGAAGCGGATGGTGCGGAGGCGGCCGGCGAAGAGCCGTCGGCCCACCTCGCGGAGCTTGCCGGTCTCCTGGTCCTCCTGGCCGAAGCCCTTGACCACGCGTACGCCGCTGACCGCGCCGTCGACGACGCCCGCGACGGCCGCCGCCTGGGCCTGGGCGTACCAGGTGGCCGGGTGCAGCTTGGCGCGGCTGCGGTCGGCGATCCACCACAGGGCGGGGGCCACGGCGAGGGCGACCAGGGTGAGGGGGAGGGAGAGCCACGCCATGACGACGAGGGAGATCAGGAAGAGGAGGAAGTTGCCGATGGTCATCGGCAGCATGAAGAGGAGACCCTGGATGAGCTGGAGGTCGCTGGTGGCGCGGCCGACCACCTGGCCGGTGGAGAGTTCGTCCTGGCGACGCCCGTCGAGACGGGTGATCGTTTCGTACATCTCCGTGCGGAGGTCGTGCTGGACGTCGAGGGCGAGGCGGCCGCCGTAGTAGCGGCGGATGTAGGCGAAGACGTAGACGAGGACGGCGGAGGCGAGGAGGGCGGCGGCCCAGGGGGTCATGTCTCGCGTCTTGTCCCCGATGACGTCGTCGATGATCACCTTGGTGATCAGGGGGACGAGGGCCATGAGGGCCATGCCGGCGAGGGAGGAGCCGAGGGCGAGGACGACGTCCTTGGGGTACCGCCAGGCGTATCCGGCGAGCCGCCGGGCCCATCCCTGCCCGTCCCCCTGTTGCGCTGCCACGCCGGCACCCTCCTCTGTCGTCCTGCTGGTCCGGAAGGCACCAACGTCGGCGGGGGTGGATTTCATCCCGTCGCGATGATGTGGGCGGGGTCGCATGGGGTGCGTGGGTGGGGCGGGGCCGGGCCGGTGTGTCAGTCCGTCGCAGGCGGACGTACTGCTCGGGGGTTGGGATGGCATGAACTTTGCTGAGCCGGCTGTACGCGACGAACATAGGACACACCGGCCCGGCCCCTTCCGCCCGTACGCGGCTGTCCCGCCATCGTGGCAGCCGACTTCACCACGGGCCGCCGTCCCGCCGTCCCTATGACCGCCCTCGCCACGGGCCGCCGTCCCGCTCCAGCTGCGGGCAGTCGTGCCGCTGGGGCGGCACCCATCCCAAAGAGAGCGGCACCCTGCTCGCGCCGGTAAGCGTGACCCCGGCCAGGCCCGCCCCCGTGCCGGGTGCCCCGTAGCTACCGGCGCAGTTCAGCCCCGCTCACCTCACACCCGTACCCGCAGCCTGTAGAACCGGGTGATCTGCACGGCGTTCTGGTTGTCGTCGCTGGCCAGGAGGACGTTCAGGTGGCCCCGGTGGTGACCGGTGATCGTCATCGCCTCGATGTTGTCGAGGAGAGGGTTCGGCTGGGGCTGTTTGGCGGTTGCGCCGAGAGATGGGCAGGAGGCGATGTCGGCCAGGAGGGTCTTGTGGATCAGGCGTACGTCGGCGTCGTCCTGGCCGGGGAGTGCTTCGACGGCGGTCGTGTCCGTGGCCCGGCGCGTGTCCGCCAGGTAGAGGCGGACCGTGTTGCCGACGCCGGATGTGAAGCCCCGCTCAAGGATCAGTAGGCGTCCGCCCGGGAGGCCTGTGGCCTCTACGACGCCGAGGCCTGTGTCGGCGCGGTACCCGTACTGCGCGGCGAGCTTGAATTCCCTGGTGCCGCCGGTGGCCTTCCGTTGCCAGGTCTGGAAGCGGAGCGTGCCCGTCGAGTCGCCCGACAGGGAGCCCTCCATCGTGGCGAGGAGGGTGTGGCCCCCGGGGAGGAGGGTGAGGCCCTCGAAGGTCTGGTTGGTGGTGGCGCGGCCGGCCGGGGCGACCTTCAGGGCGTCGGGGACGGGGAGCGCGGACAGGATGCGGCCCGTCCGGTCGTAGCGGCGTACGGAGGGTTCCGTCTCCGAGGTGATGAGGCGGGTCTCGTCGGTGTCGACGGCCAGGCCCTCGGAGTCGAGGGCCGTGCCCGTCTCGGTCGTGAGGGGGAGGACGCCCTTCGGGCGGAGGGTGCCGGCGTCCAGGGTGAAGAGGGAGGAGCGGTCGGAGAGGGCGAGGAGGGAGCCGTCCCGGTCCGTCGCGAGGGCCGAGAAGTTGCCGACGAAGGTGCCGTCGTACGTCGTCTTGTCGAGGGCGTCGGAGTAGCCCGTTATGGAGACCGAGCGTGAACAGGCGTTGTGAGTGAGGGAGTTGGCGGTGGCGGGGCTGACGGCGGACAGGGTCGTGGTGGCCGCCGCCAGGCCGGCGGTGAGGGTCGCGAGTACGGTTCTCAGGCGCATGGGCGTGGAAGACGTGGGCATGGCCGTCACCGTAGGGCGAATCGTCGGGCGATTCGATGCCTTCGAGATGGACTGCGGGTGAAGGGAGCCCCGCGGCCTCTCACCGCCCCCGGTCACCGGAGATGGGCACCCCTCACCCGGTGGCCGGCACCGCCGGGAACGCCTCCTGCGGGTTGGTCGTCGGCTCGTAGCGCTGGACGGACGCCTTCACCGGGATCAGGTCCTTGTGGATGGCCTTGGCCACCGCCTGGATGGTGTTGACGCCGTACGTCATGTCGGGGTTGCCGTGGGTGAGGACGGTGATGGTGTAGTCGCGGCCGCCGCCCTTGAAGGTGCCGACGCTGTGGACGCGCCAGCCGTGGGTGGCGCGGGACAGCCAGCCGTTCTTGACATGCACCTTGACGGTCGAGGGGGCCCCGGCCGGGGTGCCCCAGCGCTGCGAGGCGATGACCTTGTTCATCAACTTGAGGATGTAGGCGCGCGCGTTGTCGCTGAGGACCTTGTTCTTGGCGGTGAGGAGGGCGAGGAGCTTCTGCTCGTCGCGGACCGTGATCTGGGTGAGGCCCCAGTAGTTGTTGGCGCCCGGCTTGGTCTGGGTCATACCGGCGGCGGTCAGGAACGCCTGGATCTTCTTCACACCGAGTTGCTTCCACAGGGTGGAGGTGGAGGCGTTGTCGGACTTGGTGATCATGGCGGTGGCGAGCTTGTCCTCACGGTCGGTGAGGTACCGGTTCGTCTTCTTGGCGTCGAAGAGGAGGGCGGCCAGTACGGTCACCTTCACGATGCTCGCCGAGTCGTACGCGGTCGAGGCGCGCAGGGTGCAGGTGGTGTTGGTGGCCCGCTCGTACAGGCCGACGGCCACCGTGCCCTTGCGCTTCGAGTACGCCGCCGTGATGTCCTTCTTCAGCTTCGCGGCCAGCCCTGCCTGCTTCGACGTACAGCTGACCTGCGGCGTCCCGGCCGCCGCGGCCGGCGTGGCACCCACCGCCAACGGCAGCAGCACCCCGGCCCCGACGGCCGCGGCGAGCACACGGGTGCCCCGGGATATCCGGTGAGTCATGGAGGCTTCCCATCCCCTTGAGTGACGAAGAGTGCGTCGAGTACGTCAAGTACGTCGAGCGCGTCGAATGCGTCACGGACGCATTCACCTCACCCGACTCGCAAGGGTGACCGAAAGTTGTACGCGGGTTCGTATCGACGCTGTCAGTTGAAGATGTCCAGGACGTCCAGCCAGGAGCCCGCGTCGTCGGCGGGGCGGGGCCGCATCGGGCGGGGATCGGGGTAGGTCTCCGCTGCGGCCCTCGCGCGGACGATGTCGGGCCCGCCGCACGCCTCGACCGCGAAGGCGCCGAAAGTCCTGGCGAACGCGGCCGGGTCGCGGAACTCCAGCCCGAACGCTCGGCCGTCCCGCAGCGGCACCCACACCACCCGGTCGAGCCGTGGCCACTCCAGCACCGGCTGGTCGTCCGCGGTCGACCGCCCCTCCAGCCACAGCCGCGCCACGTGCAGCAGGTTCACCTTGTCCATCGGCAGTCGCTTGCGCCGCACCCGCAGTTCACGCGTCGTCAGCTCGATGCGCTGGTCCTTCTTCGGGTACCAGACGACGCCGATCCCGAACGGCACCCACAGCAGGATGCCGATCAGCGGCCAGACCAGCGCGTCGCCCCACGACCGGAGCAGCCCGCCGTCCAGCAGATACAGGACGCCGAAGACCACGACCCACTTCGCCGTCATCCGCCAGAATCCGCTGCCCTGCCGGTACAGCACCCGCCGCTTCCCCACCATCGCCATACCCGCACGCTATCCGCCGCCCCATCGGGCACCGTAGGCGCCTTCGACATCGGCGACCACGGCGAACGCCACCTCATCCAACCGCCTTCCCCGAGACGCGGAAGCGGAGGATGGTCTTCGCGGCGGGAACCGTCGGTGGATGCTTGTCGACGCCGGTCACAGGGCCGTCGGCGACGCCTTCGACCACCGCCGGCCACAATCGGGCGGCGGGGGCGTTGTCGTGCAGATAGGAAAGTGTCCACGTGCCCGGATGCCGCCTGAACAGCTGCCCTGCGGCTTTCCTCGCCACACCGCTGCGGCGATGGCCGCGGGCGACGAAGAACTCGCTGACGTCCCATGTCCCCTCATCGCCCTCGACGTCGCAACGGATCATGGCGAAGCCCGCGAGCCGACCGCCCGAGGTGATCAGATATGCCTCACGCTCCGGGGTGGTGAAGTAGCTGCCCAGCCAGGGGTAGTCGAACATGCCCTGCGCGGACAGCTCCACCGGCACGATCTCTGAGAAGTCGTGCAGATACAGCTGCATCAGGTTTTCCAGTATCTGCTTCCGGTCGACGGTGACGGCAACGAGTTCCACATCCATGGCGCCACCCTACGGATCTCGACGCCAGGGGATCACGGCCCCGGGCTCCTTTCTCCGTCTCCGGCCTCGCGATCAGGCTGCCGGAAAAGCATTGGCCAGGGTGCCGCTCCGGCTTGTAGTTTGCCGTGGACCGTGATGCCGCCCGAGGAGGTGAGACCCATGAACGCTGTATCGATATGGGTGCTCCCCCTTTCCCGTCACGGCCGGCGATTGACGTAGGTGTCGCCGGGAGCGCCGTCCACAACCAGGCACTCCCGAAAGGCAACGCCCATGGACTCTCCGACGTTCGACGTGATCATTGCCGGGTGCGGGCCGACCGGCGCGATGCTGGCCGCCGAACTGCGGCTGCACGATGTGCGGGTACTCGTGTTGGAGAAGGAAACCGAGCCCGTGTCGTTCGTCCGCATCGTCGGTCTGCATATCCGCAGTCTCGAACTGATGGCAATGCGTGGACTGCTGGACCGTATGCGTGAACACGGACGGCAGCGTCCGGCCCGCGGATTCTTCGCCGCCATCGACAAACCCGTGCCCCAGGGCCTGGATTCCGCGTACGCCTATCTGCTGGGCATTCCGCAGCCGGTCGTCGTTCGCCTGCTCGAAGAGCATGCGGTCCACCTGGGTGCGCGGGTCCGGCGCGGTGGTGCGGTGGCAGGTTTCGAGCAGGACGACGAGGGCGTGACCGTCGAACTGGCCGACGGTGAACGGTTGCGTGCGCGGTATCTCGTCGGCTGTGACGGCGGACGCAGTACCGTGCGCAAACTGCTCGGCGTCGGTTTCCCCGGCGAGCCCTCGCGGACCGAGACGCTGATGGGCGAGATGGAAGTGGCGGTTCCTCAGGAGGAGATCGCCGCCAAGGTCGCAGAAGTACGCGAGACCGATGAGCAATTCAGCCTCAGGCTTTTCGGTGACGGGGTCTGTCGCGTCGTCGTTCGCGCCGAGGGAGTGAGCGATCGCGCGGAACCGCCCACTCTCAAGGATTTTCAGCAACAGCTGCGCGCCGTCGCCGGTACCGATTTCGGTGTGCACTCGCCGCGCTGGCTGTCCCGCTTCGGGGATGCCACACGGCTGGCCGAACGGTATCGGGTCGGGCGGGTGCTGCTGGCCGGGGATGCGGCGCACATCCATCCGCCCGCCGGCGGACAGGGCCTCAACCTGGGCGTTCAGGACGCGTTCAACCTCGGCTGGAAACTGGCCGCGCAGATCCGGGGCTGGGCGCCGGAAACACTGCTGGACACCTACCAGGCCGAACGTCATCCGGTCGCCGAGGACGTGCTGGACAACACCCGCGCCCAGATGGAACTGCACTCCACCGAACCGGGAGCGCGGGCCGTCCGCCGGCTGCTCACCGAACTGATGGACTTCGACGAGGTGAACCGCCATCTCATCGAGAAGATCACCGCGATCGGCATCCGCTACGACTTCGGCGAAGGCCCCGATCTGCTCGGCCGCCGGCTGCCCGACCTCGACGTGGGACAGGGCCGCCTCTACGGTCTGCTGCATCGCGGCCGCGGCCTGCTGCTGGACCGCACCGGACGCCTGACCGTCGGCGGCTGGTCGGACCGGGTCGATCACCTCACGGACCCCACCGCCGCACTGGACGTTCCCTGCGTCCTGCTACGCCCCGACGGCCACGTCGCCTGGATCGGCGAGAACCAGGGGGACCTGGACGACCACCTCTCCCGCTGGTTCGGCAAGCCCGCCGCCCAAGAGGCGAACGCGCCCGAGCGCCGCCGCGAACGCCTCCCGTACGCCCTCGAACCCTCCGCCACCGCTCCCTACACTCGGTAATCCGCCTGGCAGTCGGCTACTTGACGCCATGGCCGTGGCCGAGCCACAGATCACGCGACGGCACAATTCCGTCGCGACCCCGATTCCCGAGAACGGCGGATTCCTGCCGCCCTGCCGCGCTGTGCCCAGAAGTGGAGAGTGAGATGCGGTCCTTCAACAGCGAGACGCGGTCTTTCACATGCGAGACGCGCTCTTTCGAAAGCAAGCCGAAAAGCGAGGCGAAAAGCAAGGTGACGACCTACGGCTCCCTCGTGGCCGTGGCCTCCCTGGTGGTCGCGGCATTCGCGGCGGCGACCACGGCACACGCCAACCCGGATTCAAGCCGGGTCAAGGTCCAGGGAAGCGCGAGCTGCGAACGGTTCGAGGACGCGGTGGTGGACTCGGTGACGATAACCCCCAGGGGAAAGCCCGCCAGGACGGACCAGCTGTCCGGCGAGGACGAGTTCGAGGAGTACTCGCTGACCTTCACCAAGATTCCGAAGGGGACGAAGGGGCTGTCGGCCAACGCCAGGGTCAGCTGCGTCGACGCCGACGGCGACACACTCACGTACGGCAAGAGCTTCAAGATCAAGCGGCCCGCCGATCCCACGACCGAGGTCCAGGTCCTCAACCTCAAGTGAGCCCAGGGGCCATGGACAAGGCCCCGTCCGAAGGGCGGCGTTTCGTCGCCGCTCCCCCGGGCGGGGCCCCGGTCCTTCAACGGGCCTGTTCCCTCGGCCCGTTCACGCCCTGCTCATCCGAACAGGTCACGAACGAACAGGTCACGAACAGCCCACGACAGCCCACGGACTACTGGTAGAGCTTGTTGCTGCCCGGCCCGCTCGAGAGGGTGTCCGTGCCCGCGCCGCCGTACAGCGTGTCGTTGCCGCTGTTGCCGTAGAGGGCGTCGTTGTCCTGGTCGCCCCAGAGGGTGTCGTTGCCCTCGTTGCCGTTGAGGCGGTCGGCGCCCCGGTTGCCGTGCAGCTTGTCGTTGCCCGTGCCGCCGTTGAGGACGTCCCGGCCCTGCTTGCCGTAGAGGGTGTCGTTGCCGGACTCGCCGTGCAGGACGTTGCCGTCGGCGTCACCGGTGAGGCTGTCGTCGCCCGCGCCGCCGTAGCAGTCCAGCGCGCAGTTGGTGATGGTGTCGTGGCCCTTGCCGCCGTAGGGGCCGACCGCCCAGACCCCGCCGCCGCCATTCAGCCGGTCGTTGCCGTCCTCGCCCTTGAGGACGGGGGCGCCGGAGGCCGAGTCGAGGACGTCGTTGCCGGGGCCGCCGTAGATCGTGGCGTAGGCGCTGTTGTCGGCGGGGATCGTCACCTTGTCGTTGCCGTCGCGAACGGTGACGTCGTAGATGTCGGTGTCGTCGGAGTTCTGCGGGATCTCGACCGCGCACTGGACGACGGTGTGGTCGCTCGCCGACGGGTAGACGCACTCGTCCGCCGACGCCGCGCTCGACTCGATGGTCATCTCGTAGCGGTCGTCGAAGGTGAGGACGTAGACCCACTCCCATTCGCCCCGCTGCTCGACCTCGGCCGAGATGGTGAGGTCGTTGGTCTGGCCGGGGGCGGCCTTGTACCAGAGTTCGCCGTCGTGGACGAGGGTGGCCGGGCCCGGGTCGGCCGCCTGGGCGGCGGGCGCCGCGAACAGCGCACCGCCGAGGGCGAGTGCGGCGGTGGCCGCGGCGGCGATGGTCCTGTACTTGCGCATGCAGAAGTAACCCTTCGCGAATGCGGATTTCATTGAGTCGGTGATGTCAGTTCAGTGATGTCGGTGGTGACGGGATGCCGTGGCGGCGGCCCTCCGCGCCCGGCGGGGAACGCGTCGGTGCGGTCCTCTCGCAGGGGCGGTGGTTGCTCCGGTCACGGGGTTAGACAGGGGAGCTGGGAGAGAGGTTGTAGCGAAAAGCACGCGAATCACGCCGATTGCCGAAAGCCTGCCCGTCAGGTCACATCGGTTTCCCCAAGGGGCAACGACAACTCCTGGGCGCCTTCGTCGTACGAGACCGACCCCGCGCCGCCGCGCACAGCCGCCCTCAACCGGCGGCGGCGCGACGGAAGTTGAACCCCAAAGGTTGCCCCATTAATGAGAACGTCACCAACTCGTCTTCTTCCCGTTACACATCGGCTGACCCGTTCATGCCAATCTCTCGATTACCCACACAGTCAACCCGCGTAGAACGAGATCTCCCCACCGAGGCGCCGCCCCATGCGCCTCACCCCCTCGTTCCGCGCGGCCCTTTTCGGGAAGGGGACACCCCACATGCCCGCTGCGCGTACACGCAGTTGGAAGACGCTCGCGATGGCGACGTCGGCCGTGCTCGTCGGTCTCGTCCTGCCGGCGGCCACCGCCTCCCCCGCCTCCGCGACCACGACCGCGTACGACGACACGTACTACGCGGACGCCATCGGCAAGACCGGTACGGCTCTGAAGTCCTCGCTGCACACGATCATCAGCGACCAGACGACGCTCTCGTACTCGGCGGTCTGGAACGCGCTGAAGGTCACCGACGAGGACCCCAACAACAGCAGCAACGTCAAGTTGCTCTACAGCGGCATCTCGCGCAGCAAGTCCCTCAACGGCGGCAGCTCCGGCAACTGGAACCGCGAGCACGTGTGGGCCCAGTCCCACGGCGACTTCGGCACCTCGGCCGGCCCCGGCACGGACCTGCACCACCTGCGCCCCGAGGACGTCACGGTCAACGCCGTCCGCGGCAACCTGGACTTCGACAACGGCGGCAGCAGCTTCACCAACAGCGGTGGCAGCCTGGTCGACTCCAACTCCTTCGAGCCGCGCGACGCCGTCAAGGGCGATGTGGCCCGCATGATCCTGTACATGGCCGTCCGTTACGAGGGTGACGACGGCTGGCCGAACCTGGAGCCCAACGACTCGGTCAACAACGGCGGCACCCGCTACCACGGCCGCCTCTCCGTCCTGAAGGCCTGGAACGACGAGGACCCGCCGGACTCCTTCGAGGAGCGCCGCAACGAACTCATCTACACCGACTACCAGGGCAACCGAAACCCGTTCATCGACCACCCGGAGTGGATCGAGGCGATCTGGTAGCCACCGAACACCCGTAGGACCCGTAAACCCGTAGGACCCGTAGGACCCCCGGCGCTCCCCTCTGCCGGGGGTCCCACACATTCACAGGGCGCCCTTTACCTACGCCTGTGTGAATTCACAGGCGGCTGCCAGGTGCGGCACAGTGGACGCCCACTTCGTCGTCGCACGGTTGCGGTCGTGACATCTGCCACCGATCCACGCCCCCACACCACCGACACCACCGACACCCCCGAAGCGACGGTGATCTCCGAGTCGCCGCCGCCCGACCGTCCCGCGGGGCCGCCGGAGAGCGCGCCGCGCTGGTCGCTTCCGGCGCTGATCGGGATCATGGTCCTGGCGGGGGTGCTGTACTCCTGGAACCTGTCGTCCTCCGGTCTGAACAGCTTCTACAGCGCGGCCGTGCTGAGCGGTACGCAGAGCTGGAAGGCATGGTTCTTCGGCTCGCTGGACGCGGGCAACTTCCTCACCGTCGACAAGCCGCCGTTCGTGCTGATGGTGATGGGGCTGTCGTGTCGGGTGTTCGGGTTCGGCACCTGGCAGATGATGGCGCCGCTGATCGCGACCGCGCTGGGCACGATCTGGATTCTCCACTCCTCCGTGAAGCGGGTGTGGGGACACGGGGCGGCGGCGGTCGCCGCGCTCGTCCTCGCCCTCACCCCCATCACGGTCGCCATCAACCGTGACAACAACCCCGACACCCTCCTCGTCTTCCTGATGGTGGGCGCCGCCGCCCTGGCCCTGCGGGCCGTATACGACGGCAAGCTGCTGCCCCTCCTCGGCTCGGCCGTCTGCTTCGGCCTGGCCTTCAACACCAAGATGCTCCAGGGCTATATCGCCCTCCCGGCCGTCTTCGCCGTCTATCTGTACGCGGCGAACCTCCCGCTGCTGAAGCGGATCGTGAACCTCGCGCTCGCCGGGGCCGCCCTGGCCGTCTCCAGCTTCTGGTGGGCGGCGGCGGTGTCGTTGGTCCCCGCCGACGAACGCCCGTACATCGGCGGCTCCACCGACGGCACCGCCTGGGATCTGATCATGGGCTACAACGGCCTGGGCCGGATCTTCGGCGGCGAGGGCAACGGCGGGGGAGGCGGAGGTGGCGGCGGAGGCTTCTCCGGCACCGCCGGGCTCGGCCGGATGTTCAACGACACCCTCGGCGGCCAGATCTCCTGGCTGCTGCCCTTCGCCGCGATCGCGCTCATCGGCGGCCTCGTCCTGTGCGGCCGTGCCCCGCGTACGGACCCGGCCCGTGCCACGCTGGTGATGTGGGGCGGCTGGACCGCCCTGCACTACCTCACCTTCAGCCTGGCCGAGGGCACGATGCACCCGTACTACACGACCGCCCTGGCTCCCGGTATCGCGGCGCTGTGCGCGGGCGGCGGGCTGATGCTGCTGCGCGCCTTCCGTACGGACAAGCGCTGGCTGTGGGTCCTTCCGGCCGCCTTCGCGGTCACGGGTGTGTGGGCTGTCGTACTCCTCCGCCGGGCGACCGACTGGAACACCTGGCTGTGGCCGACGATCGCGGTGGTCATGGTGGCGGCCGTGGTGGGCCTGATCGTGTTCCGCGCGGCGGGCTCCGGCAACCGGCTCCGGCTGCTCGCGGCCTCGCTCGTCGCCGCGATGGTCGCCTCGGTCGCCGGTCCGGCGGCGTACGCGGCCACCGAGATCTCGGGGAGCGGTGGCGGGATGGGCGGGACCAACCCGACGGCAGGCCCCGAGACGGGCGGCATGGGCGGCTTCGGCGGCGGCAACCGCGGCGGCGGGGGGCCTGGCGGGGGTGGCTTCCCCGGAGGCGGGCAGAACAGCCAGGCCGGTGGCCAGCAGAACGGCCAGATGGGGCAGCCCGGTGGCCAGCAGCAGGGTGACGGCGGTCAGCAGTCCGGTGGTCAGATGGGTACGCCGCCGAGCGGGGCGCCCAACGGGCAGGCGCCCGGCGGTACTCAGCAGAACGGCACCCAGCAGGGCGGCCAGAACGGCACCGGCGGTCAGGCTGCGCAGGGCGGCGGTACGAGCGGCGGCCCCGGCGGCGGTGGCGGAGGCATGGGCGGCGGCGGTGGCATGGGCGGTGCCAGCAGCGAGCTGATCTCGTACCTGAAGAAGAACCAGGACGGCGCCAAGTGGCTGCTCGCGGTGTCCAGTTCGCAGAGCGCGGCCCAGCTCATCCTCAGCAGCGGCGAACCCGTCATCTCCATGTGGGGCTGGTCCGGCAGCGACCAGGCGATGACCCTGGCCAAGCTCAAGGAGCTGGTGAAGGCCGGCGAGCTCCACTACATCCAGCTCGGCGGAGGCATGGGCGGCGGTCCCGGCGGCAACTCCTCCCTCAGCTCGGAGGTCACCGCCTGGGTCCAGGAGAACGGCACGGCAGTGGACGCGAGCGAGTACGGCGGCACTTCGACGTCGTCGGACTCGGGCTCCACGTCGGGCTCCGCCTCGGGTTCCACGTCGGGCTCCGCCTCGGACGACAACAGCCAGTCGGCGAGTGTGTACCGACTGGACCCGTCGGACGTGAAGTGAGCCCCCTGCCCCCGGCGGTTACTCATCCATGACATGAGACCGTACAACCGGTGAACGCCGGATCGAGTCGGACTACACGGACGCCGCGCCTCCGCATGGGCGCGGCGCTTCCGCCCGCCGGACCCACTGCCCCAACGGCAGGTGAGCCCCCGACTCGAAAGGCACACGCATGTCACGAGCAGGAGCAGCGCGACGCACCACCTGCGCGGCACGAGTGGGCGCGCCCCTGGCGGCGGTGGTGCTCCTGGCCGGGGGCCTGACGGCATGTTCGCTCGGCCCTGCCTCGGCGGGCCCCGCGTCGGACGAGGGCGTGACGGCCTGGTCGCCCGAACCGGCCGCCGCGGGCCCCGGGTCGGCGGACGTGGCGGACGACTTCAACAAGGACGGCTACGCCGACCTGGTCGTCGCCGCCCCGAACGCCGAGGTCTCCGGCAAGGCCAATGCGGGCCATGTGGCCGTCATGTACGGCTCGAAGAGCGGGCTGTCCACGTCGAAGAGGAAGCTCATCAGCCGTTCGACGAGCGGTGTGCCCGGCTCGGCCGCCGCGAACCAGCGTTTCGGCTCGACGTTCACCAAGGGCGACCTGGACCGGGACGGCTACGGCGACCTGGTGATCGCGGGCGGTACGGCGGGCTCCGTGATCGTCTGGGGGTCGGCCTCAGGACTGACCGGCGGTACAGGCATCGCCCGATACGGCGCGGCCCCGCAGGCGGGCGACTTCGACGGCGACGGCAAGACGGACCTCGCCCTCTTCTCCGCCCAGCCCCTCGGCGGCGACGACCCCGAGGGCGCCCCGGCGGCCCTGTGGAAGGGCCCGGTCTCCCGCGCGGGCAAGCCCACCGCCGTACTCGACCTCCTCGACAAGTCCCTGTGGTGGGGCTGGAGCGAGGACGGCGCCTCCTGCGCGACCGGCGTCGGCTGCGAGGACGGCCCGTCGTCCATCACGGGCCCGGTGGTCTCCGGCCAGGTCGGTGACGTCAACGGCGACGGCCGGGACGACCTGGTCCAGTGGCACTACACGGGTGACGGCACCTGGGGCAACCGCCTTCTGCTGGGCGGGAGTTCGGGGTTCACCCGGGGCTCGGTGCCCGGGGACGACGTGAGCCGCGACCCGGCGGGCACGGGCATCGGCGATGTGAACGGCGACGGCCACGACGACGTGGTCGTGGGCGCCGACGGCTCGTCCGACCGGGTCCGGGTGGCCTACGGCTCCCCCACCGGCCCGTCCGAGGCGACCACCCGGACCTTCGACCAGGACCTCCCCGGCTTCCCGGGCGTGCAGGAGTCCGGCGACGTGACCGGCTCGGCGGTCTCGGTCGCCGACGTCACCGGCGACGGCTGCGCCGACATCGCCCTCGGTATCGCCTACGAGGACATCGACGGCATCGTGAACGCCGGTTCGGTCGCCCTCGTACGCGGCGGCGCGTCCGGTGTCACGGGCACCGGTGCGCAGGTCTTCCACCAGAACACCGCCGGGGTCCCCGGAGTCGCCGAGAAGGACGACACGTTCGGCGCGGCCACGGCCCTCCTGGACGTCAACGGCAACGGCCGCCCCGACCTCGCCGTCGGCGCCCCCGCGGAGAACGGCGACAACGGCGCCGTCTGGCTCCTCCGAGCCACCCCCACCGGCCTGACCACCAAGTCGTCGATCGCCTTCGGCCCCCAGGACATATCCGCCCCGTACACGGCCGCGACGTTCGGCACGACCCTGCGCTGAGCCCTGGCCCACGGGCGCGGACGGTTCACACGCGGCACGCCGCTCATGAACCGTCCGCGCCGGCCCGCTCCGAGAGGCGCGGACCGGGGTCGTATGCCCTTTCACGCCACAGGCGGCCGAAGCGGGTCGAAACGGTCCCATTCAAGTTTCCACAGCGCGTCGAAACCCTTCGCATACACGAGGTCCCGCTCAGAGGAATACACGGGATACACCCCGACCAGATCGACGAGATCCCGGCCGGGCCGGTCGATCCCGGCCGGGCCGAGATCGACCGGCCCGGAACTCCAGCGGACCGCGGGATCTGCCACCACGATGCTGCTCATGTCCGAACTCTCGACATAGGGCTTGACATAGCCGACGGCCTGGCCGTGAGCGTAGGCACACATACCGCGCAAGGCCGCCACCGTATCGGCCGGAACACTCGCCCAACCGATGTCGTCGGACCGGACCGTGATCACCAATTCCCGGCCGTTCGACGTCCAGTCCGGATGACGCACGAGGGAGAGTCCGTAACTGAAACCCGTGACATACCCGGGTTCCGGAGTGTCGGCATGGACAACGGCTCGTACGCGACCACCCTCCGGCTTCGCGGGGGCGATCTCGTGAACCTCCGTCGGCTTCTTCCCCGTCAGGAGGAGCAACTGTTCCAGGTACCGGGAGAACCGGACATCGGTGTCGTGTTCGTTCACTGAACCTCTTTGCTTCTGTTCGATTCGACTTCTCACGATGGGAAGAAGTGGCCCTTCTCGGAGTACCACCACTCGGTCTTGGCGTGATCGATATAGGAGTTGAACTCCTCGAATCTATCCGAAGGAATCCGCCACTCGGTAACCCCCTTCAGTCCGTTCTTGTTCGGCAGGGGGAATTCGAGATCACCGAATGCCTCTCTGAATCCGGGCTTCATCGTGAAGACATGGAAGCCCGGATCATGCCCGTTTCCGGCATACTGCGCGGCTCCTTCCGGCATGTTGGAGAGATATGCCGTGGGGTGGTCCCCCTCGTGGTTCTTGACGCTGAGACCGTTCCGCTCGCTCGCCCGCTTTCCCTCGCCCGGCGAACGGTAGAGCTTCACCGGCTCATCGGCGCCGTCCTTGGCACCCGCTTTGGAGTCCGTCTTCTTCGCGCCGGTCGCCGTGTCGCTCTTGCCACCGGCACCGTCGTCCTTCTTCCCGCCGGAGTCGCCCTTCTTGGCCGCCGGGGCCTCCTTCGCCTTGGCCGGAGGGGCGGGCTTGGGGGCGGGCTTCGGCTTCGGGGTGACCGGTGGGGTGACCTTGTCGGCGGCGTCGACCGCGTCCTCGGTCTTCTTGGTGGCCTTGGTGGCATCGCTCGCCGTGTCGACGGCGTCCACGGCCTTGTTGACGTACCGCGCGCCCTTCGCCGCCGTGGCCCCGTATCCCGCGATCGGGATCGCCGAGGCGTAGGACAGGCCCGCGTCGATGTAGTTGCCCTCGGCCGTGTACCACAGGCCGTTGAGCAGGTCGGCGGGCTCGCCGAACCCGGGGACCAGGCCGACGACGTCGAGGGCGCCGTGGCCGATCGGGCTGATCCAGGACTCGCCCCAGTACAGGCCCGTCGGGTCCGGGAAGGCGAGCGGGTTGTTACGCCCGTAGGCGTAGGCGTTGAGGTGCTGCGGGTCCGCGACATTCAGCTTGGGGTCGACGGAGACGAAACGGCCGACCGCCGGATCGTACGCACGGGCACCGAGTTGGATCAGCCCCGTCGTCGCATCCGCCGTTCCGCCCACGAAGGACTTGTCGCCCGGCCACACCCCCGCCGCCGGCTTGGCGCCACGCACTTCGCCGAAGGGAAGCGTGCGGCGCTGGGTGATCGCCGAGTCCGCCGCCTTGATCGCGATCTCAGCCGTGCCGTTCTGGCCGCCGACCAGCCAGGTCACGCCGGACGGCGTCCGCACCGCGATCTGCTTGCCGCCGTGTGAGTAGTAACGCGTGCCCGACAGGGAGTTCTTCACCGTATCGAGGCGGATCTCCTGGCCGCCCAGGTACAGCGTGACCGCCCCCTTCTCCTTGCGGAGCAGGCGGCTTCCATCGGCGCCGTACACGTACGAGGTCTTGTTCGCCTCGTCCAGGGTGTCGCCGGCGAGGTACGGGGTGACCGCGCTCAGGCGGCCCTCCTCGTCCCAGTCCAGTTTCTGGTCGACCGCCGGGGAGAGGTCCGTCGCCGCCTTGGTGCGGCGGACGGTGTTCCCTGCCTCGTCGTACTGGAAGCTCTGGGCCGCCGTCACTTCCTTGGCCGCCGTCGCGGTGCGCACCTGCGCGGACTTCAAGGCGTGGGCGTGCGTGCCGCCCTTGATGTCCTGGGCCTTCGGTACGTACGTCGCCGTCTGCGTGATCGCCGCGTCGCCGGTCGTGCCGGTGGCGTGGCGGACCTCGCCGGTGCGGTTGCCCGCCGCGTCGTACGCGTACGAGTGCCAGTACGGTGCCGGGCCACCGACAGTCGCCTCACCGGCGCTCGGCGCGCAGCCGGTCGCCGTCTGGGTCCATGCCTCGGTCAGGCGACGGAGGTAGTCGTAGGTGAAGCACTGGACGTCCGCCGCCTTGCCCTCGGGCGCGTCCGCGATCTTGAGGATATTGCCGGTGGCGTCGTAGCCGTAGGTGATGTCGGAGTCGGGGGTCTTGACGATCTCCCGGTCGATGCGGGCGCGCTCCAGGCGCCGGGTGCCCTCCTCGTAGGTGTGGGTGAGCCAGGTGTACTTGTCGGAGCTGGCGGTGCCCAGGGTCAGCTGGAGCATCTCGCCGTAGTTGGAGTAGCGGGTCTCACGGGCGTAGTCGGTGGTGTCGCCCAAGGTGAAGGACGGCAGACCGGTCGCCGTGTAGCCCGTAGTGATCGTCTCCGCGGGGAGCCCACCGGCCGCCGGGACGCCGACGTCGTCGATCGAGCCGTCCGGCTTGTACGACGCCGTCGAGGTGTAGGTGCCCGCCAGCTTGCCCTCGGAGGAAGGGATCGTCACCGAGGTCTTCGTCGGGCGGCCCGCCACGTCGTAGGCGTCGACCGAGTTCGTGTAGGCGTCGTCACCCACCCACTTCGTGGCAGCCGCCAGACGACCCTTGCCGTTGGGGACGGTGGCGCTGTCGTACTCCCAGGTCGTCAGCTTCTTGTCGCCGTTGTACAGCGAGCGCTGACGGCCGAGCTTGTCGTAGGTGAAGGAGAGGGTGATGTCGCGCTGATTGCGAACCGTCTTCAGCTGGTCCAGGTCGTCGTACGTCATCCACGTCGTGCCCGCGTCCGGGTCGATGGACCTGGTCTGCCGGCCCCGCACGTCGTACTCGTACGACCAGACGTTGCCCGGCCCGTCCTTGACCTCGGCGAGGCGGCCCGCCGCGTCGTAGTCGTAGGACGTGGTGTCCGCCGCGCCGGTCGGCGAACTCGCCTTGAACTCCAGGACCTTGGTCGTCTGACCCTGCGCGTTGGTGTACGTCGCGGTGGGCGTGGCGCCGGTCGGCGGGTCCACCGTCGTGTGATCGCCGTGGTACGCGGTCTTCGTGCGCCACTTCTCGGTGCCGGCGACGCGGAAGATCGAGTCGGTGGTGCGCCCCGCCCCGTCGTACACCGTCTCCGTCTCCCGAGGTGTCCCCTCGGAGGCGTCCTTCACGTTCACGAACGTCGTCCCGACCGCCGCCGAGTTGTAGAACGGGCCGATCTCCTTCACGGCCAGACCTCGGCTGTCGTACTCCGTGGTCGTCACCACCCGCCCCGAGTTCGCCGCCGGTGTCTGTGTCTGGCGGGGGCGCAGGAGGCCGTCGGAGAGCTGGTGGCTGGTGGCGACCGAGCCGTTCGGAAGCAAGGACTTCGTGGTCGTGACCACGGGGGCGTTGTCGCGGATCAGGTACGCGTACTCCAGGCTCGGCGTGTCCGAGGCCTTGGCGCGGCCGGGCAGCCAGACCTTCAGGAGGCGGCCGAGGGCGTCGTACTCCAGGTCGGTGCGCTGCTTGTTGGCGTCGACCGTGGCGGTGACCAGACCCCAGCGGCGGTCGACGGTCGAAGTCGTCGTGTTGCCGAGCGGGTCCTCGACCTTCATGCCGGTGACCGGGCCGCCCGTGGCCGGCGTGTATGTCGTCTTCGTCGCGTTGCCCGCCTGGTCGGCGGACTCCACGACACGGCCGTGGACGTCGTACTTGGCTGTCGACGTCGTCACGTACTGCGGGGTGCCGTCGGCCGTGTAGCCCTTGACCTTCTCGCTGCGGACCACGTCGCCCTTGGTGGGCGTGGTGCCGTAGGTGTCGCGGTCGTCGTACCAGGTGCGGACGTCGGAGATCGCCTCGCCCTTGTACGAAGTGGGCGCGCCGTCGTCGCAGTTGACGGGGACGACCGTGACCCGCTTCAGCAGCGTCAACAGGTTGGCGTCGGTGTTGCGGGTGTACTCGTTCGTCGTGCAGGTGTCGTCGTCCTCGACCGCGAGGTCGCCGGAGTCGGAGGAGCGGACGAGCATGCCGTACGCGTCGTAGAAGTGCTCGATGGCGGCGCGGCGGACCTTGCCGCCGTCGAGGGCCGTGCGGGTCTTCACCGACTTGACGGCCGCGAAGCTCGCCTCGTCCTTGCCCTCCGTCGCCGTCGCCCCGGACTTCCAGGGGGTGCTGACCGAACCGGTCACCTCGGTGTCGCCGTTGAAGGTGCGCTGTTCCAGGGTGAAGCCCTGGTGGCGGGCGTCGTCGCGGACCTTGGTGCCGTCGGTGGCGGTGACCGTGACGGACCTGGTGCCGCCGGACTCCTTCTCGCGGTCGCCGTCCATGCCCTGGAGGTAGGTGGTCTCGGAGCGCGACTGCCTGCCGCCCGCCTCACCTGTTCTCATCGTGACCGTGCGGTAGCCGCGCCACTGGTTCCAGGTCTTCTTCTTGGTCTTGACGAGTTCGCTGTCGTCGAAGGCCCAGGCGGCGCCGGAGTAGTCGTACGACGTGACCTTGTTGGGGCCGGTGATCGTGACCTCGTCCTCGATGACCGTGTCGACGACGAACTTGTGGAACCAGTCCTCCTTCTCCCCGGCCGTGCCCTCCTTCGACCAGAAGGACGGCATACAGCGTTTGGTGTTGGTCTCGGGGGCGGGGAGGTTGGACGGGGTGCACTCGGTGGGCTTGTAGTTGACCGAGATCGTGCCGCCGGTCTCGGACTTGATGGCCCGGATGCGCCACTTGTACATGGGGAGACGGTCGTCGGCGGCCGTGTCCACGCGGTTGGCGTCCTGGCGCTCGTAGAAGGTGACCTTCGGGAGCTTGTTCGCGCCGTCCTTGCCGGAGTGGGTTACCGATTCCAGCCACATCGCGGGGGCGTGGGTGGTGTCGGCGCTCTGGTACTTGTGCGCCAGCTCCCAGACGTCCACGTCCGCGTACGTCTTGCCGTCGGAGCCCAGGACCCGCGTGGTCACCTTCGCCAGCCGCTTGCGGGAGAAGAACGTCGGCGACCACTGGTCCTTGCACTCGGTGTCGGAGGTGCAGATCTGCTCGAACGGCACGTCCGGCCAGCGCTTGGCCGTCGACTCCTTCAGGTCGCCGGGCTCGCAGTCGGCGGCGGCGCCCGTGCAGCGTTCGGCGGTGGTGAGGACGACCTGCGAGGGCGCGGCGGTGGTGTTCTCCTTGCCCGCCCGCTCGCCGTACTCGATCCGCTTGAGGTAGCCGCCGCGGTCGTAGGAGACGACCTTGTCGCCGCGCACCGAGTCGTACTTGTTGGTCTCGGTGCCGTAGTAGTACGTCATCGAGTTGCCGTGCACGTCGACGACGTAGTCGAGGTTCCAGCGCCAGGCCTGCTGGCAGCGGGACTCCTTGAACGTGTCGGCGTGGCAGGGCTCGTCCTTGTCGTCACCGAAGACCGGGACCTCCCAGGCGGAGCCGGTGTTCTCGGCGTCGGCGGCCTCCGACTCGCGTTTGCCCTTGCCGAAGAAGTAGCGGGTGCCGTCAGTGGTGGTGACGACCCAGTACTCGTCGTTGTTGTCGGAGTTGAAGCCGTCGTACTTACGCTCGATACGGGTGCCGTCGTCCTGCTTCAGCCGCCACTCGTCCTTGCCCTTCTTGACCAGCTCACCGGCCCGGCCGCCGAAGTTCATGGTGGCGTTGTCGGAGTGCCAGCACAGGTCGTACTTCTGCGACCCGGCCTCGTCGTGGCCGTCCTCCGTGCAGGAGCGGTACGACCGCTCGATGTAGCCGGCGTTGAGGTCGAAGCCCTCGCCGATCCAGGAGGTCTGGTTGTTGCTGGAGGCCGTACGGCCGTCCGTGGACGCGGAGTTGTAGCCGAGGCCGAGCTGCGGGGAGGGCCCGGCGATCGCGGGCGGCACCCGCAGCGGGTACTGCCAGGTGAAGGCGCCGGTCTGGCCCGCGACCTGCCAGGACGCGGAGGGAGCGAGGGAGGTCGCCGTGTACGAACCCGAACCGCCCGCCGGACCGGCCGCGACCGCGAGCAGCGGGGCCCTGGCGGCGGACAGCGCGGCCACGTCGGCGGTGACCCGCTGGTCGCGCACGTCGTTGTCGGTCTTCAGCGGGGTGACGGTCTGGCACTTCGCCGCCTTGGGCGTGGTCAGCGCGCAGGCGGGCAGCTGGACCAGACGCAGCCGCTGCGCCCAGTCGCCGCCGTAGGCCTGGGCGAAGGCCGCGTAGTCGACCTCCACGGAGACCTTGCCGTTCGTCGTACGGCTGTCGGCGCGGCTCACTTTGAGGAGCAGGCCGTCGATGCCGGCCTTCCGTGCGGCGGCGTGGCCGAGGACGTCGATCTTGGCGCGGGTGGGTGTGGCGGCTGCCATCGCCGAGCGGGTCATGCCCTTGGGCGGGCCGACCCGTACGGGCAGCGAGCCCGCCTTGGCGCTCGACAGCGCGCCGCGCTTCCTGGCGCCCGCGAGGTCGACGGTGGCGCTACCCGGCTCGGGCCAGGTGGCCTTGAGGTTCAGCGGTTTGCCGTACCCCTTGGTGTGCTTGAGCGGGGTGGCCGCGCCGTCCTGCTCGACGACCGGGGTGGAGGCGACGTCCTGGGTCTTGGGGCGCCGCTTCTCCCGGGCCTCGTCGGGGTCGTCGCCGAGCGCCGGGGTGCCCTGCAGCAGGGTGACGGTCAGGGCGGATGTGATCGTGACGGACAGGGCTCTCGCCCAGGTACGGGCGGTGTGTCCACGTGATGTGGCGGTACGTCTGCGTGATGCGCGCACGCGCGCTCCCCCTCTGTGTGATGTGGGAAGTGCCCGGGCGCCCAAGGGTTTCGGGCGCCCGGGTGGACGGCTCTGGTCAGGAGCCGTCGGTCGGCAACCGTCGGTCGGCAGCCGTCAGTTGTTCGCGAGCCGGAAGATCTCGGTGCCGGACAGCAGGCCGGGGACGAGGCGTACGTCGTCGATGTCACCGGCGAACGGGTCGGACCAGTCGCCGGCGCCGTACTGGGCGCGGCCGATGTTGAGGCCCTTGCCGGCGTTCCAGACGTCGGTGACGGTGGCGCTGCCCTGCTCCTCGCCGTCGACGAAGAGCGTGAACTCACGGGCCACCGGGTCGTAGGTACCGGCCAGATGGACCCACTTGTTGACGGTGGCGGGACGCTCACTGGCCGCCATGGCGCGCAGGAGGTCGGAGTCGGCCTTGTCGGAGATGTGGCGGCCGAAGATCCAGCGCTGGTAGGCGGTGGAGTAGTAGAGGTTGAGGCCGTTGCCCTGGCTGCCCGCCTGGCTGATCACCGAGATGTTCTTGGCCAGCGAGGTGGGCCGCGCCCATGCCGAGACGGTGAAGGCCTGGCCGGTGTGGACGGGGGACACGGCGGTGGCGTGGTCGGTGGTGCCGTTGAACCGCAGCGCCTTGTCGGCCGGGTCGCTCGCGGCACCATGACCCGCCACCCAGTCGGCGCCCCTGACGGTGAGCGTCCGGTCGTGGCCGGAGGCGTCGGGGGCGGTGGTGCCGGAGGTCTGGTCGAGGCCGTAGACGGCGGCGGCGCAGGTGTCGGCGAGGATGTCGGGGCAGGCGCGGTCGACCGTGAAGAAGTACTTCTCCAGCGGGCCCCGGTTCCCGGCCCGGTCGACGCCGCGGACGTAGAGGACGTTCGGGCCGAAGGTGCTGGTCGGCACCTCGATGGTGGCGTTGCCGCCGAGCGCGGCCGGGGTCGCCTTGCGTGCGGGGGTGTCGTTGCCGAGGTCCCACTCGTAGAACTCGACGTCGTTCTTGAACACCGGGTCGGCGTTGCCGTTGGCGGACAGGGTGAAGTGCCGCTTGCCGCCGACGGGCAGATCGGCCTCGCTCGCGACGGGCTCGACATGCGGCTTGGTGGTGGGCGCCTTCACGTCCACCACGAACTCGCACCAGTCGGACCACTCCGAGTACCCGGAGTCCTTGAGCTTGCCGGTGGAGCCGTCGTACGTCTGGGCGTGCCACCTGTACCCGTGGCCGTGGGTCAGTTCCTTGACGGGGATGTTCTCCTCGAACCTGCCCTCGTTCTGCGGCCCGTCCTTGCCCTCGTAGACCTTGGGCCGGCCCTCGACCTGGTCCCACACGCGGAAGGTGGCGGTGAGGTTCTGGCCGGTGCCGTCGGTGTGGGAGTCGGCGTCGGTGCCGGTGACGGACATGGTCGGGGTCGCGTCACGAATCCACGGCCGCTTGGTGTTGTCAGTGGTGCAGAGCTTCTCGTCGGGGTTGGTCAGCCGCTCACCGGTGGGCTTGTTCGGCCGGGTGTTGTAGGTGACGACGAGCTTGGCGTTGTCCCCGCGGAACCGCTTCCAGGAGTTGGGGTCGCTCTCGTCGGCGGCGCGCAGCGAGAAGGCGATGGGGTCCTCGCCGGCGGCCTTCTTCCGGACGGAGGAGGTGAGGTTCTCATTGCTCTCGTCGGGGTTGTCCGCGAAGTCGACCCAGCTGCGCGGCGCGTCCGGGCTGCAGCTGTCGCCCCGGCCGTAGGCGACGGTCCGGTCGACCATCAGGTCGCCGTCCTTGGGCTTGTTGTTCCAGTTGGTGGCGGAGTCGACCCCGCCCTCGGCGACCATGTGGAGATTGACGGTGCTCTTGGCGCAGGAGAACGACCAGGTCTCGTAGACCTCGAAGACGGCCTTGGAGATGGTCCGGTTCTTCCACCCCTTGGTGGCGAACTGGAAGTACATCCGGTTCGTGTACGGCGAGCCGCTGCACACGTAGTAGACCCCGCCGATGCTCTTCGCCGAGCAACGGCCGACGCCCTCGTCGTCCTTGAACTTGTGGTACTCGGTGCTCGGGTGCGAGCTGGAGACGTACAGCCACTCGCTCTTGGACATCCCGGCCTCCGGGTCGATATAGACCGGGAAGTCGGTGTCGGCGCCGGTGAGCAGGGCCCGGTCGGGCTCCACGGTGACGGCGGCCCCGGAGACGTCGAGCGCCATGTCGGCGACCTTGGCGGCGGCGTCGGGCGCTTCCTGCGGCGGGGTCATGGCCCCGGAGGCGGGTACGGCGTCCGCCGGGATCTCCGCCCCGGCCTCCGCTTCCGAGGAGTCCCACATCTTGGGCGCCTGTCCGCCGAAGACCCGCTGGCCGGAGGCGTCCACGGCCTGGAGCCCACCCGTCGGTCCGGTGGAGAGGTCGAGCCCCTCCGCCCGTACGGGCAGCCGCAGTTCGGCCAGCTCGGGATCGCGGGCCGCCTCCGGGGTCTTCACCTCCAGGACGTACGAGTAGCCGGTGACCGAGGCACTGGCCAGCAGGTCCACGCCGGGCAGCACCTCGCGGTACTCGGCGGTGTCCCCGTTCAGGACGGGCTCGGGCAGAGGTGTGGGCCAGCGCAGGGTGAACGACTTGCCGTCCTCTCCGAGCGTGACGAAGTCGGACGAGCCACCGCCCGCGAAGGCGAGATCGACGACGGCGGCCTTGGGCCCGACGGACCCGTCCGGGCGCCGTTCGAGCGTCGCGTCGGCCCGCTCCCAACCTCCGTCGTCCCGCCGCACCCGTTGCGGCTGGACACTGGTCTCGCTGGTCAACGAGCCGTCGGGATTGGCGAAGACGAGTTCGTCCTCGGCCCGCCGCTCGACGATCTCCACGGGTTCACCGGCGGCGACGGCACGGGCGAAGGCGGACTTCTCGGCGTCGGTCACCGCGTTGCGGCCGGTGGTCGATGCGGCGGTGGTTTCGGTCGGTGTGGTGGTTTCGGTCGGTGTGGTGGCTACGGCGGACCCGGCGAGGGCCGGTGTTCCCGCGAGTACGGCGGCGGTGCCGAGCAACACGCCGAGTTTTCGGGCAGCGCGAGGCCGCCGGTTCCAACGGGCGGTCATTCCCGTTGCTCCTTCCCCCGTGAGCTCTCCCCAGAGCTCCACATATGAAGTTTGTGTGGCCCAACCGTGAGCCAGAAGTGGTCGATTGAAACCTAAAGTGGCGAGAGGGGAGCCGGGAAGGAGGATGAGTTCGGACAGTTGGGCGATTCTCCGGAGGAACAGTCGCCTCCACTCATGTGACTTACGCCACACCGGCCGAGCTGGAGACGGCGCTCACACCTCTTCGTGCGTCGGCGCGAACATCCTCACCACCACCGGTAGCACCACCACCGAAGGGCCGGGCGTCGCAAGGGACTTGGTCAGGTCCTCGGTGAGGGTCCCGGGGCTCGTCCGTACGGCCGGTACGCCGAACGACTCCGCCAGGGCCACGTAGTCCGGGCGGGTCAGCTCCGTACCCGTCGTCTCGCCGAAGGCGTCCGTCATGTACTCGCGGAGGATGCCGTAACCGCCGTCGTCGACGATCAGCCAGGTGACGTTCAGGTCGTACTGCCGGGCCGTCGCCAGCTCGGCGATCGAGTACAGCGCGCCCCCGTCGCCCGAGACCGCCAGCACCGGGTGTGTCGGGTCGGCCACGGCCGCTCCCAGGGCCGCCGGGAACGCGTAGCCGAGGCCGCCGGCGCCCTGGGCGGAGTGGAACAGGTTGGGGCCCTTGGCGTCGAAGGCCGACCAGGCCCAGTACGCCAGGATCGTCATGTCCCAGAAGGAGGGGGAGCGGGTGGGCAGGGCGCGGCGGATCGACGTCAACAGGTCCTGTTCCAGGGCGAGTTGCTGGCCGTCGATGCGCTCGTGGACCTTCGCCAGCACCTCCCGCACCCGCTCGGCCGCCGTCTCGCCCTCCGCCGCCGTCTCCCCAGGGGTCTTTGCCCTCGGCTCCTCGATCGTCTCCAGCAGCGCCTGCAGCGCCAGTCGGGCGTCCGCGTGGATGCCGAGGGCCGGGTGGTTGGACTCCAGTTTGCCGAGGTCCGCCTCGATCTGGATGACCCGGCCGCGTGGCTTGAACGTGTGGTAGTTGGAGGAGAGTTCACCGAGGCCCGAGCCGATGACCAGCAGGACGTCGGCGTCCTCCAGGAAGTCCGTGGTGTGCCGGTCCTCCAGCCAGGACCGCAGGGAGAGCGGATGGGTCCATGGGAACGCGCCCTTCCCGCCCGGCGTCGTCACGACCGGCGCCCGCAGCCGCTCCGCCAGCTGCTTCAGCTTGCCCGCCGCGTCCGCCCGTACGACTCCCCCGCCCGCGATGATCGCCGGGCGGGTGGCGGTGGACAGCAGGTGGGCGGCCACGGCGGTCAGTTCGGGGCGCGGGGGGAGTTCTTCCGGGAACGCGTCCGCCCCGGTCACCACCGGGATCGGTGTCTCCGCCAGCAGTACGTCCTGGGGGATCTCCACCCACACCGGGCCGTGCGGTGCCGTCAGCGCGGACTGCCAGGCGGCGGCGATCGCGGACGGGATCTGGGACTGCGTACGGACAGTGTGGACCGACTTCACCACGCCCCGGAAGGAGGCCGACTGGTCCGGGAGTTCGTGGAGGTAGCCGTGGCGGCCGCCGCCCAGTCCCGCCGTCGGGATCTGGCTGCTGATCGCCAGGACGGGGGCGGACGCGGCCGCCGCCTCCTGGAGCGCGGGCAGGGACGTCAGCGCGCCGGGGCCCGTCGACAGCAGCAGCGGGGCCGCCTCGCCGGTGATCCGGCCGTAGGCGTCGGCCGCGAAACCGGCGTTGTTCTCCACCCGCAGCCCGACGTACCGCAGATCGGAGCGGCGCAGCGCGTCGAACATGCCGAGGGCGTGCTGACCGGGCAGCCCGAAGACGGTCGTCGCGCCGAGCCCGGCCAGGGTCTCCACGACCAGGTCTCCGCCGGTACGGCCGGGCGGAGGGTTCAGCGCGGCCGAGATCTGCGCCGCCGTGGGGCGGAGTACCAGGTCGTGGTCGTGGGTCACTTGCCTTCGTTCTCCTTGCGGGCCGCCGCGATCCGGCGGGTCATGATCGTGGTGAGTTCGTACGCCGTGTGCGAGGCGGCCACGGCGGTGATCTCGGCGTGATCGTACGCGGGGGCCACCCAGGCCCTGTCGTCAAATTCCCGTCTGCCCCGCGACGCCATGCACGCTCCCCCACTGCCTTAAGGGCGTGGGAGGTGCCCCCACTCGCCGTACCGGGCGAAAGCCCAAGTACGTCCGGTCCATCGACGGGGCCTTCCGCCCGGCACGCCGAGAGCACGCTCCCCCACTCTCGGCTTCGCTCGAGCGGGAGGTGCCCCCACGACGCCGCGAGGCCGCCCTTCGGGCGACGACGGGAATTTGACGACAGGACCTAGACGACATCGGCGGAGACCATGTCGCAGGAGCCGAGGCCGCGCAGGATCTCCAGCAGCTCACGGGAGGTCATCCCGCCGGCCTCCGGGGTCCCGGTGCCCGGCGCGTGGGCGGGGTCGAGGCCGGGCCCCGTAAAGGGCGCGGGGCAGCATCAATATGCGGCTCCGCCGCGGGGCGCGAGCAACCCCCACGCACTCGCGGAGAGTGACGCAGGTCGCAGCGGGATCGACGGTCGGGACTCCCACAGTTGTCTGCCTCACAATGGACCCATGCCGATACCCGGGACCCCCAGCCGCGCCGAGCTCGTCGAGCACCTCGTACGGACGCGTATCGCGGGCGACGTCGCCACGCCGCGCGAGAACAACCTCTCCCACTACCGCGAACTGGCCAACGGCAACCGCTATTACTGGCTCGGCCTGGAGCTCGGCAACCGCTGGAGCGACGAACAGGACGTCCTCGCCGTGATGGCCGAGCGCGCCGGGGTGAATGACGACCCCGGTCACCGCTACGGCCAGGACACCATCGACCCGGAGCTGACGGTCGACGCGCTGGAGCGGATGGCGGCGCGGCTGCGGAAGGCGGCGGAGGGCGGGCAGCGGGTACTGCTGGCCACGGGTCACCCGGGCGGCCTCCTCGATGTGCACCGGGCCACGGCACAGGCGCTGCGCGCGGCGGGCTGCGAGATCGTGGTGATCCCGGACGGGCTGCAGACGGACGAGGGGTATGTGATGCAGTTCGCGGACGTCGCCGTCCTCGAACACGGCGCCACCCTCTGGCACACCCACTCCCCCGAGCCGATGCGCGCCATCCTCAAGGGCCTGGAAGCCACCGAGCGCCCCCTGCCCGACCTGGTGGTCGCGGACCACGGCTGGGCGGGCTGCGCGGCCCAGCTCGGCATCGACTCCGTCGGCTACGCGGACTGCAACGACCCCGCCCTCTTCGTCGGCGAGTCCGAGGGCACCCTCCAGGTCGCCGTCCCCCTCGACGACCACGTCCTCAGCCCCCGCTACTACGACCCGCTGACGGCGTACCTGCTGGAACAGGCGGGCCTGAAAGAGGACTAGGAGCGGCGGCGCGCGGCCTGGGGCGGGCCTGCTGTCGGCCGGGGTGGGCCTACGGTGCTCCTACGGCATCGTCGCCCTCGGCACCCGTACGACCCCCTCCTGGATCACCGAGATCGCGAGCTTGCCGTCCCGGGTGTAGATGCGGCCCTGGCCGAGGCCCCGGCCGGCGGACGCCGAGGGCGACTCCTGGTCGTACAGGAGCCATTCGTCGGCGCGGAACGGCCGGTGGAACCACATGGCGTGGTCCAGGGAGGCCCCGACGACATCACCGACGGCCCAGCCGCCGCGCCCGTGCGCGAGCAGGATGGAGTCGAGGAGCGTCATGTCGGAGACATAGGTGGCGAGGACGACATGGAGCAGGGGGTCGTCGTCGAGTTTGCCGTTGGCGCGGAACCACACCTGGGAGTGGGGTTCGCGGGGCTCGCCGTAGCGGCCGTAGGGCGGGTCGTCGACGTAGCGGAGGTCGACGGCGGCCCGGGACTCCAGCATCTTCTTCACGACGGCGGGGGCGAGGTCGTACGACGCCAGCCGTTCCTCGGCGGGCGGCAGGGTCTCGGGGTCGGGGGCCGGCGGCATCGGGGCCTGGTGTTCGAGGCCCTCCTCCAGCCGCTGGAACGACGCCGAGAGCGCGAAGATCGGCTGCCCGTGCTGGACGGCGACGACGCGGCGCGCGGTGAAGGAACGGCCGTCGTTCATCCGGTCGACCGTGTAGACGATGGGTGCGCCGGGGTCGCCGATGCGCAGGAAGTACGCGTGGAGGGAGTGGGGCAGCCGGTCCGCGGGGACCGTCCGCCCCGCGGCGACGAGCGCCTGGGCCGCGACCTGCCCGCCGAACACGCGCGGGACGATGGCGGGCCGGGACCGGCCGCGGAAGATGTTCTCCTCGATCTGCTCCAGGTCGAGCAGATCGAGGAGATCCTGAAGTGGTGCCTGACTCATGAGGTCGGTTGTACTGGACGGTAGTTCTCAGTGGTTTTCCGGGACCTTACAGACCCATGTCCTTCGCGATGATCGACTTCATGATCTCGCTGGTGCCGCCGTAGATGCGGTTGACGCGGTTGTCGGCGTAGAGGCGGGCGATCGGGTACTCGTTCATGAAGCCGTAGCCGCCGTGCAGTTGGAGGCAGCGGTCGATGACGCGGTGGGCGACCTCGGTGGTGAACAGCTTGGCGGAGGCGGCCTCGGCCGGGGTCAGCTCACCGGCGTCGAGGGCCTCGGTGGCGCGGTCGACGACGGCCTCGGCGGCGTCCACCTCGGCCTGGCAGGCGGCCAGTTCGAACTTGGTGTTCTGGAACGCGGCGACCGGCTGGCCGAAGACGACACGGTCCTGGACGTAACTCTTGGCGAACCGGATCGCGGCCTTGGCCTGCGCGTAGGCGCCGTAGGCGATGCCCCAGCGCTCGGAGGCGAGGTTGTGGCCGAGGTAGGAGAAGCCCTTGTGCTCCTCGCCGAGGAGGTCCTCGACGGGCACCTTGACGTCGACGAACGCCAGCTCGGCGGTGTCGGAGGTCTTCAGGCCGAGCTTGTCCAGCTTGCGGCCGACCGAGTAGCCCTCGGCCTTGGTGTCCACGACGAAGAGGGAGATGCCGTGGCGGCGGTCCTCCTTGGTCGGGGCGGCGGTGCGCGCGCAGACGATCATGCGGTCGGCGTGGACGCCACCGGTGATGAAGGTCTTGGCGCCGTTGAGGACGTAGTGCGTGCCGTCCTCGCTGAGCTTGGCGGTGGTCTTCATGCCCGCGAGGTCGGAGCCGGTGCCCGGCTCGGTCATCGCGATCGCCCACATCTCCTCACCGGAGACGAACTTCGGCAGGTACCGCTTCTTCTGCTCGTCATTGGCGAGCATCTTGATGTACGGCAGACCGAGCAGCACATGCACACCGGAGCCGCCGAAGGTGATGCCCGCGCGGGCGGTCTCCTCGTAGAGCACGGCCTCGAACTTGTAGGAGTCGATACCGGCGCCGCCGTACTCCTCGTCCACACGGATACCGAAGACACCCAGCTCGGCGAGCTTGTAGTAGAAGTCACGCGGGGCCTGGCCCTCGGCCAGCCACTCGTCGTAGACCGGTACGACCTCGGCCTCGATGAAGGCACGCAGGGTCTCCCGGAACGCCTCGTGATCCTCGTTGAACACCGTACGGCGCACCGCCGGCCCCTCTCTGCGCCTAAGCCGGCGCCGCTCTCGCGGATGTGGTCGCTCGCCGTCGGGGTTCCTCAATCGATGGTTGCGGTCCGGGCGGCTAAGCGCTTGCTCAGATCAAGGTACCGGTGAGTAGGAACGCCCGTCCAGAGGCGGAGGGCCGTAACGCTCGTCACGCCCGCTCAGGCGTACTCGATCAGCACCGGGCGCCCGGTGATGCGTACGGTGTCCTTCGCCCCCAGGGAGCGGGAGGTGCCGTCGAGTCGGCGCAGCCGTCGTGCGCCGGAGCCCGCCGTGACGTCCGCCGTGCCGGACAGGGTCCAGCGGATACGGGCCCGGTGCGGGGTGCCGTGGTCACCGGGGACGACGAACTCGCACTGCCAGACGTTGCCCGGCAGCCGGATCTCGCCGCCGTGGCCGCAGGAGCGGATTCCGGCACCGTCGAGCCATCGCTGGAGTCGGTCGAGATACCGGCCCGCCTTGGTGGGCGGCTGCCCCTCGGCCTGGACGACGAGGGGGATCTTGCTGTTGCCCCAGGCGTAGAAGAACATCCGCTCCACACGCCGGGAGTAGAGGCTCATCAGGTAGTAGCGGACGAGGTGGTTCGCGGCGGTGTCCTCGTCCAGGGGGTCGTTCAGCTGGAGAGTCTGGGTGGTTCCGGTGCGCCACAGCGGCAGGTGGTACCCCGCGAGCTGGAAGGTCCGCTCGACGTCCCGGACCGTCTCCAGCATGGTCTCCGGAGGGTCCGTGATCCGCCGCTGGTAGAGGTTGACGGCCGCCGCGTCGCAGTACTGGTAGGCGCCGGACGCGGCGAAGCGGAGCAGATACTCGTGCGACGTCCGCTCCCACAGATCGGTGATCGCGGGGCAGACGACGGTCGCGGCCGGATCGTCCTGCCGGATGATGCGCGCGGCACGGCGGGTCATCGCGACGAGCGTCTCGACGCCGCCGTTGTAGTGGTGCGGGTGATTGGCGGTGATCCACGGCTCGTAGGCGTCGATACGGTCGCCCGCGTGCCGTACCAGCGCGCGCACGAAGGCGTCCCAGTCGGCGAGGTCGTCGGGGGGCGCGGCCCGGGAGTCCTCCCGGTAGGCGGCCTTGCGGCCGTTCGGGGCGGCCCAGGGCGGGGTGCCGCCGAAGACGAACACCGTGGGCAGCCCCTTCCGTTTCGCGGCGTCGAGCAGCCGGTCGAGTGTGCTCCAGTCGAACTCGCCCCGCCGGGAGGGGCGCGGGCTCGGGTTGGGGATAATTCCCGTCTGCCCCGCGACGCCATGCACGCTCCCCCACTGCCTTAAGGGCGTGGGAGGTGCCCCCACTCGCCGCACCGGGCGAAAGCGCAAGTACGTCCGGTCCATCGACGGGGCCTTCCGCCCGGCACGCCGAGAGCACGCTCCCCCACTCTCGGCTTCGCTCGAGCGGGAGGTGCCCCCACGACGCCGCGGGGCCGCCCTCCGGGCGACGACGGGAATTTGACGACAGGACCTAGGCGCGGGCTCACCCCTGCCCCCGCTCCCCCGCCGCCCCGAACGCCCCCCGCGCCATCCGGTGCAGCAGCTCCGCCGTCGCCGCCCGGCCCGGGAGCGATCCCGGTCGGCCCAGATGGGGGGTCGAGTTCAGCAGGCCGAAGACCGAGTGCACCGCCGAGCGGGCGGCGGGCTCGGCCAGTGCGGGGTAGACCTCGCGCAGCACCCCGACCCACAGCTCGACGTACTGCCGCTGGAGCTGGCGGACCAGCTTGCGGTCGCTGTCGCGGAGGCGGTCCAGCTCGCGGTCGTGCAGGGTGATGAGGGGACGGTCGTCGAGGGCGAAGTCGATATGGCCCTCGATGAGGGAGTCGAGCATCGACTCGGCGGGGACCCCGTCGGCCTCCGCCACCCGCCGCTTCGCCCCCGTCAGCAACTGCCCGCTGATCCCCACCAGCAACTCGGCGAGCATCGCGTCCTTCCCCGCGAAGTGGCGGTAGAGACCGGGCCCGCTGATGCCGACGGCGGCGCCTATCTCGTCCACGCCCACACCGTGGAAACCGCGCTCGGCGAAGAGGCGCGCGGCTTCCTTGAGGATCTGTTCACGGCGGGTGGGGGCATCCGTTCTGGTGGCCATGGAGGCAATTCTAGACAAGGAGGTTAGCGGTCGTTAACCTGACGGAGACGCGTTAACGCTCATTAACAGATGACCACCGGGTGAGGGGACCGCACGATGGACCAGGCAGGCCGGGCGAAGTCCGCCGCGCTCCGCCCGCGCCCCGAAGGGGCGCGGGGCAGTACTGGACCTGCGGCTACCGCCGCGTGGGCGCGACCAGCCCCGACGGCGCCGCACACGACCGACGACCCATCGCGGCACACCCAGCGGAGCGCTCACGCACCGGAGCTGACGACTGCGGCAGACCCCGCGGCGGAGGCGTATCGGGCGGGCGAGGCCGCGCACCGCGCGCTGGGCGAGGAGCTGCGCGCCAAGCTGGCTGCGGCGAGGCTCGGCGGCGGCGAGAAGGCCCGCGCCCGCCACACGGCACGCGGAAAGCTGCTCCCGCGCGACCGGGTCGACACCCTCCTCGACCCCGGCTCGCCCTTCCTGGAGCTGGCCCCCCTCGCCGCCGACGGCATGTACGAGGGCCAGGCCCCGGCCGCGGGTGTGATCGCCGGGATCGGCCGGGTCAGCGGCCGTGAGTGCGTGATCGTCGCCAACGACGCCACGGTCAAGGGCGGCACGTACTACCCGATGACGGTGAAGAAGCACCTCCGCGCCCAGGAGGTGGCCCTGGAGAACCGCCTCCCCTGCCTGTACCTCGTCGACTCCGGCGGCGCTTTCCTGCCCATGCAGGACGAGGTCTTCCCGGACCGCGAGCACTTCGGGCGGATCTTCTACAACCAGGCGCGGATGTCGGGCGCCGGCATCCCGCAGATCGCGGCCGTCCTCGGGTCCTGCACCGCCGGTGGCGCGTACGTCCCGGCGATGAGCGACGAGGCCGTCATCGTGCGGAACCAAGGGACGATCTTCCTCGGCGGCCCCCCGCTGGTGAAGGCCGCCACCGGTGAGGTCGTCACCGCCGAGGAGCTGGGCGGCGGCGAGGTCCACTCCCGGATCTCCGGCGTCACCGACCATCTCGCCGAGGACGACGCCCACGCCCTGCGCATCGTGCGGAACATCGTCGCCACCCTCCCCGAGCGCGGCCCCCTGCCCTGGAAGGTCGTCCCCACCACCGAGCCGAAGGTGGACCCGTACGGCCTCTACGGCGTCGTCCCCGTCGACTCCCGCACTCCCTACGACGTTCGCGAGGTCATCGCGCGCGTGGTGGACGGCTCCCGTTTCGCCGAGTTCAAGGCGGAGTTCGGGCAGACCCTGGTCACCGGTTTCGCCCGCGTCCACGGCCACCCGGTCGGCGTCGTCGCCAACAACGGCATCCTGTTCTCCGAATCCGCCCAGAAGGGCGCCCACTTCATCGAGCTGTGCGACCAGCGCGGTATCCCCCTGGTCTTCCTGCAGAACATCTCCGGCTTCATGGTCGGCAAGGACTACGAGGCGGGCGGCATCGCCAAGCACGGCGCCAAGATGGTGACGGCGGTGGCCTGCACGCGCGTACCGAAGCTGACGGTCGTCATCGGCGGCTCGTACGGCGCGGGCAACTACTCGATGTGCGGCCGGGCCTACTCCCCCCGCTTCCTGTGGATGTGGCCCAACGCCAAGATCTCCGTGATGGGCGGCGAGCAGGCGGCGTCGGTGCTGGCGACGGTGAAGCGGGACCAGTTGGAGGCGCGGGGAGAGGACTGGCCCGCGGAGGACGAGGACGCCTTCAAGGCACCCGTCCGTGAGCAGTACGAGCGCCAGGGGAACGCCTATTACGCGACGGCCCGCCTCTGGGACGACGGCGTCATCGACCCACTGGAGACCCGACAGGTCCTGGGGCTGGCCCTGACCGCGTGCGCCAACGCGCCGCTGGGCGAGCCGCACTTCGGCGTCTTCCGGATGTGAGGAGGAGGGGACTCGTGTTCGACACCGTACTCGTGGCCAACCGGGGCGAGATCGCCGTCCGCGTCATCCGCACGCTGCGCTCGCTGGGCGTGCGCTCGGTGGCCGTGTACTCCGACGCCGACGCGGACGCCCGGCACGTCCGCGAGGCCGACACGGCCGTACGCATCGGCCCCGCGCCGGCGGCCGAGAGCTATCTCTCGGCCGAGCGCCTGCTGGAGGCGGCGGCCCGCACCGGCGCCCAAGCCGTCCACCCGGGCTACGGCTTCCTCGCGGAGAACGCCGAGTTCGCGCGGGCCTGCGCCGACGCGGGCCTGGTCTTCATCGGCCCGCCCGCCGACGCCATCTCCCTGATGGGCGACAAGATCCGAGCGAAGGAGACGGTACGGGCGGCCGGCGTGCCGGTGGTGCCGGGGTCGAGCGGCAGCGGACTGACGGACGCGGAGTTGTCCGAAGCCGCCCACGCGATCGGTATGCCGGTGCTGCTGAAGCCCAGCGCGGGCGGCGGCGGCAAGGGCATGCGGCTGGTGCGGGACGCGGCGGTGCTGGCCGACGAGATCGCCGCCGCCCGCCGCGAGGCCCGCGCCTCCTTCGGCGACGACACCCTCCTCGTGGAGCGGTGGATCGACCGCCCCCGCCATATCGAGATCCAGATCCTGGCCGACGCCCACGGCCATGTCGTCCACCTCGGCGAACGCGAGTGCTCGCTGCAGCGCCGCCACCAGAAGCTCATCGAGGAGGCGCCGAGCGTGCTCCTCGACGAGGAGACCCGGGCGGCGATGGGCGAGGCGGCGGTCCAGGCGGCCCGCTCGTGCGGCTACCGGGGCGCGGGCACGGTGGAGTTCATCGTCCCCGGCGGCGACCCGTCCTCGTACCACTTCATGGAGATGAACACCCGCCTTCAGGTGGAGCACCCGGTGACCGAGATGGTGACCGGGCTCGACCTGGTGGAGTGGCAACTACGGGTGGCGGCGGGCGAGCGACTGCCCTTCGGGCAGGAGGACATCCGGCTCACCGGCCACGCGATCGAGGCCCGCATCTGCGCCGAGACCGTGTCCGTCAAGGAGGGCGTCCGGGGCTTCCTCCCCTCCGGGGGGACGGTGCTCAAGCTTTGTGAACCCCAGGGCGACGGCGTACGCACCGACTCCGGTCTGAGCGAGGGCACGGAGGTCGGGTCGCTGTACGACCCGATGCTGTCCAAGGTCATCGCGTACGGCCCCGACCGCCCGACCGCGCTGCGCCGACTCCGGGCCGCCCTCGCCGAGACGGTCACGCTGGGGGTGGGGACGAACGCCGGGTTCCTGCGGCGGCTGCTGGCCCATCCGGCGGTGGTGGCCGGGGAGTTGGACACGGGGTTGGTGGAGCGGGAGGTGGCGGGGCTGGTCTCCGCCGACGTACCGGAGGAGGTGTACGAGGCGGCCGCGGCCGTACGGCTGGAGGGGCTGAAGCCGACGGGGGCCGGCTGGACCGACCCGTTCTCGGTGCCGAGCGGTTGGCGACTCGGCGGTGAACCGAAGCCGCCGCTCTTCGACTTGCGAGTGACGGGCCTGGAACCCGTCACGCATCGGCTCCGCGGCAGCGCCCATACGGTCACCGGCGACCAGGTGTCCGTGACCCTGGACGGCGTCCGCCACACCTTCCACCGCGCCGCCGACTGGGTAGGCCGCGACGGCGACGCCTGGCACGTACGGGACCACGACCCGGTGGCGGCCTCCCTGAACCGTTCCGCGCACGCCGGGGCCGACTCCCTCACCGCCCCCATGCCGGGCACGGTCACTGTCGTGAAGGTGGCCGTCGGGGACGAAGTGACCGCCGGGCAGAGCCTGTTGGTCGTGGAGGCGATGAAGATGGAGCACGTCGTCTCCGCCCCGCACGCCGGCACGGTCGCCGAACTGGACGTGTCGCCCGGCACGACGGTCGCCATGGACCAGGTGCTGGCCGTTGTCGCACCCCACGAGGAGGCGGAGCAGTGACCGCTCAAGGGCTCCCCATGGCCGTACCGTCCGAGGGCCTGCCCACCCGTGTCCGTATCCACGAGGTCGGCCCACGCGACGGACTGCAGAACGAGAAGGCGACCGTACCGACCGAGGTGAAGGCCGGATTCATCCGGCGCCTGGCCGACACGGGCCTGACGACCATCGAGGCGACCAGCTTCGTCCACCCCGAGTGGGTGCCCCAACTGGCCGACGCGGAGGCCCTGTTCCCCGAGATCAGCGAGCTGTCCGAGTCCGCAGGGGTCGCCCTCCCGGTGCTGGTCCCCAACGAACGCGGCCTGGACCGCGCCCTCACCTTCGGCGCCCGCCGTATCGCGGTCTTCGCCAGCGCCACCGAGTCCTTCGCCCAGGCCAACCTCAACCGCACGGTCGACCAGTCCCTGGCCATGTTCGAGCCGGTGGTCAGCCGGGCGAAGGCCGACGGCGTCCACGTACGCGGCTATCTCTCCATGTGCTTCGGCGATCCCTGGGAGGGCCCGGTCCCGATCCCCCAGGTGGTACGGGTCTGCCGTGCCCTCCTGGACATGGGCTGCGACGAGTTGAGCCTGGGCGACACGATCGGCGTGGCGACGCCGGGCCACGTACAGGCCCTGCTCACCGAACTGACCACGCACGGCACCCCGGTGTCCCGGCTGGCCGTGCACTTCCACGACACCTACGGCCAGGCCCTCGCCAACACCCTCGCGGCGCTGCAACTGGGCGTCACCACGGTCGACGCCTCCGCCGGGGGCCTCGGCGGCTGCCCGTTCGCCAAGTCCGCCACCGGCAATCTCGCCACCGAGGACCTGGTGTGGATGCTGCGCGGTCTCGGCATCGACACCGGCGTCGACCTCGACCGTCTCACCGCCACAAGCGTGTGGATGGCCGCGCACCTGGGCCGACCCAGCCCGTCCCGCACCGTACGAGCCCTCTCCCACCAGGAGTGACCCGCGATGGACCACCACCTCTCCCCCGAACTGGAAGAACTCCGCCGTACGGTCGAGGAGTTCGCCCACGAGGTCGTAGCGCCGAAGATCGGCGACTTCTACGAACGCCATGAATTCCCCTACGAGATCGTCCGCGAGATGGGCCGGATGGGGCTGTTCGGACTGCCGTTCCCGGAGGAGTACGGCGGTATGGGCGGCGACTACCTGGCGCTGGGTCTGGCCCTGGAAGAACTGGCCCGCGTGGACTCGTCCGTGGCCATCACCCTCGAAGCGGGCGTGTCGCTGGGCGCGATGCCGATCCACCTCTTCGGCACGGAGGCCCAGAAGCGGGAGTGGCTGCCTCGCCTCTGCTCCGGCGAGATCCTGGGCGCGTTCGGCCTGACGGAACCGGACGGCGGCAGCGACGCCGGCGCGACGCGTACGACGGCCCGTCTGGACGAGTCGACGAACGAGTGGGTGATCAACGGCAGCAAGTGCTTCATCACCAACTCGGGGACGGACATCACGGGCCTGGTCACGGTAACGGCGGTGACGGACCGTACGCCCGAGGGCAAACCCCTCATCTCCTCGATCATCGTCCCGTCGGGCACCCCGGGCTTCACGGTGGCGGCCCCGTACTCGAAGGTCGGCTGGAGCGCCTCGGACACCCGGGAGCTGTCCTTCACCGACGTACGGGTCCCGGCGGCCAACCTCCTCGGCGAACTCGGCCGTGGCTACGCCCAGTTCCTGCGCATCCTGGACGAAGGCCGCATCGCGATCTCGGCCCTCGCCACAGGCCTGGCGCAAGGCTGCGTGGACGAGTCGGTGAAATACGCGAAGGAGCGCCACGCCTTCGGCCGCCCCATCGGCTCCAACCAGGCCATCCAGTTCAAGATCGCCGACATGGAGATGAAGGCCCACACGGCCCGACTGGCCTGGCGCGACGCGGCCAGCCGCCTGATCTCCGGCGAACCCTTCAAGAAGGAGGCGGCCCTGGCGAAGCTGTACTCGTCGACGATCGCGGTGGACAACGCCCGCGACGCCACCCAGATCCACGGCGGCTACGGCTTCATGAACGAGTACCCGGTGGCCCGCATGTGGCGCGACGCCAAGATCCTGGAGATCGGGGAGGGGACGAGTGAGGTGCAGCGGATGCTGATCGCGAGGGAGTTGGGGTTGGCCGGCTGAACGGGGCTCGGGAAGGCGCCCTGCGGAGCGCCGCAGGGTCAGCGCTCGGGCTTGGTGGGCCGCTGCATCAGCGCTGCGGCGGCCTCGGCGAGGGTGACCTTCGAGTGCAGCAGGTCGGAGATGACTTCCGTGATCGGCATCTCGACGTCGTGGATCTGGGCCAGGGCGAGGATCGCTTCGGCGGACTTGACGCCCTCGGTGGTCTGCCGGGTGGCGGCCGTCGCCTCTTCGACGCTCAGTCCCTTGCCGAGGTGGGTGCCGAAGGTGCGGTTGCGGGAGAGGGGGGATGAGCAGGTGGCGACCAGGTCGCCGAGGCCGGACAGACCGGCGAGGGTGGCCGGGTGGGCGCCCATGGCCACGGCGAGTCTGGTGGTTTCCGCCAGGCCGCGGGTGATGAGCATGGCCTGTGCGTTGTGGCCCGTACCCATGCCGGAGGCGATGCCGACCGCGAGGGCGATGACGTTCTTCACCGCGCCGCCCAGCTCGCAGCCGGTCACGTCGGTGCTGGTGTAGGGGCGGAAGTAGCCGGTGTGGCAGGCCTGTTGGAAACGGCGGGCGACGTCCTCGTCCGGGCAGGCGACGGTGGCGGCGGCGGGGTGGCCCGCCATGATCTCGCGCGCCAGGTTCGGACCGGAGAGTACGGCGACCCGGTCGGCGCCCACACCGGTCACCTCGGTGATGATCTGACTTGCGCGCAGGTGGGTGCCCTGCTCGATGCCCTTCATCAGCGACACGATCACGGTGTCGGGCTCGATGCGCGGCGCCCACGCGGCGAGGTTGGCGCGCAGGGTCTGCGCGGGGATGGACAGCACCAGGAAGTCCGCGCCATCCAGTGCGGTGGCCGGGTCGGTCGTCGCGGTCAGGGCGGCGGGCAGCTCGACGTCCGGGAAGTAACCGGGGTTGCGGTGCCGCGTGTTGATCGCGTCGGCGATCTCGTCCCGGCGGGCGTGCACGATGACGTCGGTACCGGCGTCGGCCAGGATCTTGGCGGCGGCGGTTCCCCAGGACCCGGCCGAGAACACCGCCGCACGGGCGATACGGTGCTGGCTCACTGAAGGGCCTCCGTTTGGGCGCGGGCCCGGTCATCGTATCGGCCGTACCGGGCCCGGCCGGGACATTCGCGGGGTGCCGCAGAGTCAGCAGAACCGCGCGGCGACCCGGCAGCGTGGGCAGCACCCGGTGTGCCTCGCGCAGCATGTTCTGCGCCTGGTCCTCGCCCCACTCTGTCCGGTGGCGCCATGGGCACCGCAGGGCCTGTCACCCTGCGGGCCCGCCTGCCCGCCCCTTGGCCGGGGCGGGAAGCCTGCGGTTCAGCTCTGGGGCAGTTCTGCGGTCACGGTCGCCCACCGCCCAGTTTCTCCAGGTCGTGGAGGAGGTGGTCGACGGAGCGGGCGAGGCGTTGGGCGTGGGCGAGGGTGTGGGGCAGGCGTCCGTCGAGGGTCAGGTTCAGGCGGCGCCGGGCTTCGTCGATGTCGGCCCAAGTGCTCGCTGTGAGGGTGTCGTTGTTCGGTTTCCGGCGGGCGGCCGCCGCTTCTACCTCCAGGATCAGCAGGGTCAGGTGGCCCCGGCACAGGAGGGTCAGGTCGAGCAGGTCGGCGGGCTGGAGTTGATGGGCGTGAGGGGAGAGGAGGCGGGCCGTGGTGTCGCGCATCGTCTCGGTGTCGATGGGCAGCGACTCCATCGGGGTGGCGGTGTCGTCGTCCGGAGGCGCGGCGTTCACCGGGGCACGGCGGAGTCGCCTGATTCCCTCCGGGCATGCCTGGTCCAGCGGGTTGCTGGCGCACTGATGGCACCGATAGCTGTGGGCCACGAAACCCTCCGGGTCCCAGCCCTTGGGCACGACCGCCTCGGTGGTCTCGTCGTCCTGGGTACTCACAGCCGCTCTCCCTTGGACCGTACGTTGGCCGCGGCCACCTCCGCGCTCAAGGTCTCGGCGAGCGTGAGCCGCCGGAGCCTGTCCGCGCAGGCGTCCCATTCCCGCCCACCCCCGATGGGTCGGAGCTGCACGTAGGGGCCCTCGAACCCCATGACCTTGCCGACCCGCTTGCGGTCGGTGTCCTCGACGGTGTCGCCGATGACTGGCCTGCACTTGGGCATCGTCACCAGGCCCTCCTCACCGGGGAGGCCGGGCGCCGGGTCTGCTCGTCCTCACGCACCACGTAGGCACGTACGAGGTCCAGGGCGAAGGCGTCGGCCATGGGGGCGGGAGCCTCGGGGAGCGCCCACAAGTGCGGGGCGCGGCGGATGCGCGCGCGGGCGAGGACGGCTCCCCACACGCCGCAAGGCGCATGCCGGATGGGGAAGTTGGGGCCGAAGTTTGCGTGGACGCTGAGGCCGGGATGGCCGATTCCGCGCCGCCCGAACAGCAGTGCTCTCATCAGCTCGCGCAATCGTGGTACAAGGTTCATTGTCGATCTGCTCCGATCAGGTCGGCCATTCCCCCGGACCGTCGCCACGGTTGCGGGGGCTCGGTTTGTGCGTTGCCAGACTCGGCGCGGCCAGGGCGCCCTCGACTACACCAAGGGCCGCCGAAAGCGTCCGGCTGCGCAGCGCAAGAATGAGACTGGACCGGTGGACCGGTCCAGTCAAGCGCTTCGGGAACCTTGTCAGCCCAACGGGGCCTGTCAGCCCATCCGGTACCGGTCGACCTCTTCGAACACATGGGACGCCGTGACGCCCTCTTCGCACACCAGAGCGCGATGCTCGGCGTCGTACGCCACATGCAGTACCACGGCCACTGCGGCAGGCTGGTCCACTTCGAGCAGGCGCGCCTCATCGTCGTCGGCCAGCCGCACTGTCGTGACGTCCACGCCCTCTATTGGGAAACGGCCCGTCTCCCGGCGCACATAGTGCGTTGTACCTTCGGCGATCGGCCCCTTCAATGCCAGGCGCGGGGCGGCATCCGCGACGGCGGGCGGAAACCAGGCCGTCACCAGGCTGTGCGGCGATCTATCGTCGAGCAGGACCAGCCGGATGCGCCGGAGCGCCTCATCGCCCGGATTCAGGCCGAGGGCCTCGGCCACATGCACGGGTGGCACCGTGCGGTCCGGAATGCCGAGACGACGGTACGGCGCACCACCGACCACCCGCGTCGAACCGGCCCGGCGCCCTCCCGCCGGCCGCGCGACCGGCGTGTCGACGACGGTGAATCCGCTGCCCTGCCGGGCGACCACCAGACCATCGTTGCGCAATGTGTCGTACGCCTTGACGACGGTCGCCCTGGACACGTCCCACTGCTCGGCCAGATCACGCCCAGAGGGCAGTAGATCGCCGGGCTGGAACTCGCCGTTCGCGATCCGTGTCCGCAGATCCTCCGCGATCTGCTCGTACTTCAGCAGGGGCATGGGCCGTAACTTTCCGATCACTGGACTGGTCCACCGGGCAACCATCAGAATGCCCGCATGACAAGCCCTGAGGTAGCGCCGGAGATCGTGACGTTCTACACCGACACCATCGACGAGGCGGACCGGCTGTCCACGACCGCCGATGGGCGTCTGGAGATGGTACGCACACAGGAGTTGCTGCGCCGATATCTGCCCGCCCCACCGGCCCGCGTCCTCGACGTCGGTGGCGGACCCGGCGCCCATGCGCGGTGGCTCGTCGACGACGGATACGGCGTCCATCTCATCGACCCGGTCCCCCGGCACATCGAGCAGGCGCAGCAGACCGGTGCCACCGTCGAACTCGGTGACGCGCGCAGGCTCCCCGTCGAAGACGCCTCGTACGACGTGGTGCTCGTGCTGGGCCCGCTCTACCACCTCCTCGACCGCGCCGACCGCGACCAGGCCCTCACGGAGGCCCACCGCGTCCTCAAGCCCGAGGGTCTCCTGGCCGCCGCCGGCATCAACCGGTACGCCTCGCTGTTCGAGCACACCGCGTTCGCGCATCTGCACGAGGAGCCCCTGCGGCGCAGTATCGACGGCATCCTCGCGACACAGATCCACGACGGGAGGAAGGCCTTCACCGCCGCGTACTTCCACAGCGGCGCGCAACTGCTCGCGGAGGTGGCGACCGCCGGCTTCGACGAGACCGAGGTGTACGGCGTCGAGGGCCCGGCCTGGGCGCTGCTGGCCGCGGCCGAGCGGCACACCGGCGAGTCGCTGATCGGCTCACCGATGTTCGAGTCGGCGCTGACCGCGGCGCGTATGGCCGAGCCCTATCCCGAACTGCTCGCCGCCAGCTCCCACTTGCTGGCGATCGGGCGCCGACCGCCCGCTTGAGGAGACACCAACCAGGCACCGTCCCCCTGGCTGGATTCGCTCTATCCACATCCGATGCGTGGGCCTATAAGCGGGGCTCAACAGGCGCGCACGGAGGGGCTGTTGCGCCGTTCGGTACGCCGTCGCACCCTCCCCGCCATGTCTTCGCATCCACGACTCCACCAGCGGGTTCATCACCTATTGAAATCTCAACCACCCCGCCAACCTTGGATTCACAGGGAACTCAAAGATTAGGGCACGCCTGGACCAGGGCATTCCACTACTTGGAACCACCCTCTGGACAAGCGATGAGGTTAGGCTAACCTACCTTCGAACTCACCCTCGGGCGACCGCCGCCCCGTTCGAAAGTAGCCACACATGTCTCACGCCAGAGCCGCTCACCTCACCCGCCGTGGCATCCTCGCCGCCGGTGGCGCACTCGGTCTCGGTGCCGTCCTCGCCGCCTGTGGAGACGAGAAGAGCAGCAGCAGCGCTGGGTCGGACAAGGAGACGGCTGCCGCCGAGTCGGGTCCCTGGACGTTCAAGGACGACCGCGGCACCACCGTCGAACTCGACAAGACCCCCGAGAACATCGTCGCGTTCGTCGGTGTCGCCGCCGCGCTGTTCGACTACGGCATCGACGTCAAGGGCGTCTTCGGTCCCACCAAGACGCAGGACGGCAAGGCCGACGTCCAGGCCGGCGACCTCGACATCAGCAAGGTCGAGATCATCGGCAACGTCTGGGACGAGTTCAACGTCGAGAAGTACGCCGCGCTCTCCCCCGACGTCCTCATCACCACCATGTACGACGACGCCGGCACCCTCTGGTACGTCCCCGAGGCCTCCAAGGACAAGATCGCCAAGCTCGCCCCGAGCGTCGGCATCTCCGTCTACGACCGCCAGATGACCGAGCCGCTGCAGCGCATGTTGGAGCTGGCGAAGTCGCTGGGCGCCGACACGGAGGGCGAGAAGATCACCGCCGCGAAGAAGCGGTTCGAGGACGCCGCGGCCCGGCTGCGCGCCGCCGCCAAGGCCAAGCCCGACATCAAGGTCCTCGCCGGGTCCGCCAGCCAGGACATCTTCTACGTCTCCGGGTCCAACCTCTCCATCGACCTGGAGTACTACAAGGCCCTCGGCGTGAACTTCGTCGAGCCCGGCGCCGACGCCCTCAAGGCCAGCGGTGGTTGGTTCGAGAACCTCAGCTGGGAGAACGTCGACAAGTACGACGCGGACGTCATCATCATGGACAACCGTACGTCGGCGATTCAGCCGGATGACATCACCGAGGCGACGTGGAAGGCGCTGCCCGCGGTGAAGGCGGGGCAGGTCATCGGGCGCAACCCCGAGCCGATTCTGTCCTACGACAAGTGTGCGCCGCTTCTTGAGGAGTTGGCGGAGGCGATCGAGAACGCGAAGAAGGTTAGTTGACGGAGGTACTTCGACTGCGGGTCCGTTGTGGCTGGTCGCGCAGTTCCCCGCGCCCCTTTTGGGCCTACGGCCCATGAAGGGGCGCGGTAGTACCCCTCCTTACAGAGGAGCCCCCACCATGACCACCGCCATAGCCGCCCCCTTCCGGTTCTTCTCCCTTCAGGTCGTACGGACCCGGCGGCTCGGGCCGTCTCTCGTTCGGGTCTCCTTCGCGGGGGACGATCTGCGGTACTTCCACTCCGACCGCAGAGATCAGTCGCTGTCGCTCTTCCTGCCGCACCCGGGGCAGGACGCGCCCGCCGTTCCCGTCGAGTTGGGCGACGGATGGTGGCAGGGCTGGCGGGAACTGCCCGACGACGTACGGGCCGTGATGCGGTCGTACACCCTGCGGACCCTGCGTGCCGACGGCCATGGCACGACGACCGAGATCGACATCGACTTCGTGCTGCACGGTGTCGAGCCGGAGGCCTCCGTGCCCGCCGGGCCGGCGTCCCGGTGGGCCTCGACCGCCGCCCCCGGGAACCGGGTTCTGCTGCTCGGGCCCGCCATCGCCGACAACCGGGCCATTCGGTTCCGGCCGCCCGAGGACACCGATCTGGTGCTGATCTGGGGTGACGAGACCGCCCTTCCCGCCGCCTCCGCCATCCTGGAGTCGCTGCCCGCCGGTATGCCCGCCCGGGTCTGGCTGGAGGTTCACCACCCCGGCGACATCCAGGACCTGGCCACCGACGCCGACGCCGAGATCACCTGGCTCGTGCGGGACGAAGGGGCCCCGGCCGCCCTCGAATCCGTCCGGGACGCCCAACTGCCGCCCGCCGCGCTGCCGTACGCCTGGATCGCGGGGGAGTCCGGGCGCATCAAGGAGCTGCGGCGGCATCTCGTCCGCGAGCGGGGGATCGACAAGAGGCGGGTGACGTTCGTCGGGTACTGGCGCGAGGGCCTGACCGAGGAGCAGCTGCGGGAGCGCGGCGAGTAGGCCCGCGCCACAGGACCGGCCCCTCGCACGCCCGCTCACCGACCTCGCACGCCCGCTCACCGACCTCACCCGAACCGCACAGCCCTCACCTCACCCACCCGAACCGCAGCAGCCCCCCACCCACCCGCGCCCGCGCGACCTCACCCGCTTCGCCCCGCGACCTCACCCACCCCTCGCCCAAACCCGCGCCGCCGCGTTCCTGAAGTGACCACAGTCACGGGGGAGTCAGGATTTCCGGTGCGTTAATTAGGTTAGGCTTACCTAAGTTGGACGATGTGATCTCGCCCCCCACACCTCACCTCTCCGTCCCACCCGGACTGCCCCGCTCGGAGGACCTCCCCATGCGCTCGCACCTGCTCAATGACACGACCGCGGAGCGGTACCGCCGCACCGTGACCGAAGGCGTGGAGCGGGTGGCGGCCAAACTCGCCACCACCGACCGACCGTTCACCGGTGTCACCGTCGACGCCCTTTCTCCCACCCTTGAGAAAATCGACCTCGACAAGCCGCTGCACGACACGACGGCCGTCCTCGACGAACTCGAAGACGTCTACCTCCGCGACGCGATCTACTTCCACCACCCCCGGTATCTCGCGCACCTCAACTGCCCGGTCGTCATCCCGGCCGTGCTCGGCGAAGCCGTCCTCTCCGCCGTCAACTCCTCCCTGGACACCTGGGACCAGTCGGCCGGCGGCACCCTGATCGAGCGCAAACTGATCGACTGGACCAACGAGCGCATCGGCTTCCACGAGGGCGCCGACGGCGTCTTCACCTCCGGCGGCTCACAGTCCAACCTCCAGGCGCTGCTGCTGGCCAGGGAAGAGGCCAAGCCGGGCCCGGAGGGATGGGAAGGAACGGCTTCCCTCGCCAAACTGCGGATCTTCGCCTCCGAGGTCAGCCACTTCAGCGTGAAGAAGTCCGCGAAACTGCTGGGCCTCGGCCAGGACGCCGTCGTCTCCGTCCCCGTCGACGGCAACAAGCGCATGCAGACCGTCGCCCTCGCCCGTGAGCTGGAGCGCTGCGAGGAGGCCGGGCTCATCCCCATGGCCGTCGTCGCCACCGCCGGCACCACCGACTTCGGCTCCATAGACCCGCTGCCCGAGATAGCCGAGCTGTGCGACCGGTTCGGGGCGTGGATGCACGTCGACGCGGCGTACGGCTGCGGACTGTTGATCTCTCTTAAGCGCCGCGCCCTCCTCAACGGCATCGAACGCGCCGACTCCGTCACCGTCGACTACCACAAGTCCTTCTTCCAGCCGGTGAGTTCGTCCGCCGTGCTGGTCCGCGACGGGGACACCCTGCGCCACGCCACCTACCACGCGGAGTACCTCAACCCGCGCCGTATGGTCACCGAGCGCATCCCCAACCAGGTCGACAAGTCCCTCCAGACCACCCGCCGCTTCGACGCCCTCAAACTGTGGATGACGCTGCGCACGATGGGCGCCGACGGTGTGGGCCGGCTCTTCGACGAGGTGTGCGACCTCGCGGCAGAGGGCTGGAAACTGCTCGCCGCCGACCCGCGCTTCGACGTGGTCGTGGAGCCGCAGCTGTCCACGCTGGTCTACCGCTACATCCCCGAGGCCGTCACCGACCCGGCGGAGATCGACCGCGCCAACCTCTACGCCCGCAAGGCCCTGTTCGCCTCCGGGGACGCGGTGGTCGCGGGCACCAAGGTCGGCGGTCGCCACTATCTGAAGTTCACCCTGCTCAACCCCGAGACGACGGTGGACGACATCGCCGCCGTACTCGATCTGATCGCCGGCCACGCCGAGCAGTACCTGGGAGAGTCCCTTGACCGCGCTTCCTGAACCCGCGCTTCCTGAATCCGCCGTGAAAACACACGACTTCATCGGCATCGGGCTCGGACCCTTCAACCTCGGCCTCGCCTGCCTCACCGAGCCCATCGCCGAACTCGACGGGATCTTCCTGGACTCGAAGCCGCACTTCGAGTGGCACTCGGGCATGTTCCTCGACGGCGCCCACCTCCAGACCCCGTTCATGTCGGACCTGGTCACCCTCGCCGACCCGACGTCCCCGTACTCCTTCCTCAACTACCTGAAGGACTCCGGCCGTCTGTACTCGTTCTACATCCGCGAGAACTTCTATCCGCTCCGGGTCGAGTACGACGACTACTGCCGCTGGGCCGCGAACCGGCTGAGCAACGTCCGCTTCAACACCACGGTGACGGAGGTGACGTACGAGGCCGCCGACGAGGTCTACGTCGTACGCACCGCCGCCGGCGAGTCGTACCGCACCCGGCGGCTCGTCCTCGGCACCGGCACCGTCCCGTACATCCCGGACGCCTGCCAGGGCCTCGACGGCGACTTCTTCCACAACGCCCAGTACATGCACCGCAAGGCGGAGCTGCGGTCGAAGAAGTCGATCACGATCGTCGGCAGCGGCCAGAGCGCCGCCGAGATCTACTACGAACTGCTCTCCGAGATCGACGTCCACGGCTACCAGCTGAACTGGGTGACGCGCTCCCCGCGCTTCTTCCCCCTCGAATACACCAAGCTGACGCTGGAGATGACGTCCCCGGACTACATCGACTACTTCCGCGCGCTGCCCGAGGAGACCCGCTACCGGCTGGAGAAGCAGCAGAAGGGCCTGTTCAAGGGCATAAACGGGGATCTGATCGACTCGATCTTCGATCTGCTGTACCAGAAGAACGTCAGCGGCGGCGGACGTCCGGTCCCGACCCGTCTGCTCACCAACTCGTCCCTCAACAGCGCGCGTCACGAGGACGGGCGCTACATCCTCGGCCTCCGCCAGGACGAGCAGGGCAAGGACTTCGAGATCGAGACCGAGGGCCTGGTCCTGGCCACCGGCTACCACTACCAGCCGCCGGCCTTCCTCGCCTCGCTCCACGACCGGCTCGTCTTCGACGGCCACGGCCGCTTCGACGTGGCCCGCAACTACGCCATCGACGTCACCGGCCGCGGCGTCTTCCTCCAGAACGCCGGCGTCCACACCCACAGCATCACCTCCCCCGACCTGGGCATGGGCGCCTACCGCAACGCGTACATCATCCGCGAGCTGCTGGGCACCGAGTACTACCCGGTCGAGAAGACGATCGCCTTCCAGGAGTTCGCCGTATGAACTTCACCTTCCGTCCGCTGGACCCGCTGAGCGACGGCGAACTCCTGCACTCCTGGGTGACGCACCCCAAGGCGGCGTACTGGATGATGCAGGGCGCCAAACTGGAGGACGTCGAGCGGGCCTACATGGAGATCGCGGCCGACCCGCACCACCACGCCCTGCTGGGGCTGCTCGACGGCGAGCCCGCGTTCCTCATGGAGAAGTACGACCCCGCCCACCGTGAACTCGTCGGCCTGTACGAGCCCGAGCCCGGAGACGTCGGTATGCACTTCCTGGTGCCGCCGACGGACACCCCGGTGCACGGCTTCACCAGGTCCGTGATCACCGCCGTGATGGCGCACCTCTTCGAGGACCCGGCCACCCACCGGGTCGTCGTCGAGCCGGACGTGTCCAACAAGGCCGTCCACGCCCTCAACGAGGTCGTCGGTTTCGTCCCCGACCGCGAGATCGACAAGCCGGAGAAGCGCGCACTGCTGAGCTTCTGTACGCGAGAGCAGTTTTTCGAGGCTGCCCGAGGAGTAGCTGTATGACCCTCTCCGATGCCGTGGCGCATCTGTCCCCCCACCGCTGGGCACGGGCCAACCGCCTGCTGATCCGCAAGGCCCTCGCCGAGTTCGCCCATGAGCGGCTCATCACCCCGCAGGCCACCGCGGACGGCCGCTACGAGGTCCGCAGCGACGACGGTCTGACCCGTTACGGGTTCACCGCCGTCCGGCGTGCCCTCGACCACTGGCAGGTCGACGCCGACTCGATCTCCCGTCAGCGAGACGGCGTCGACCTCCCTCTGGCCGCCCTGGACTTCTTCATCGAGCTGAAGGGCTCCCTCGGCCTGAGCGACGAGATCCTCCCGGTCTATCTGGAGGAGATCTCCTCCACCCTCTCCGGCACCTGCTACAAGCTCACCAAGCCGCAGATCCCGGTCACCGAGCTGGCCGAGGCCGGTTTCCAGGCCATCGAGACCGGGATGACCGAGGGCCACCCCTGCTTCGTCGCCAACAACGGCCGCCTCGGCTTCGGCGTCCACGAGTACCTCTCGTACGCGCCCGAGACCGCGAGCCCGGTCAAACTGATCTGGCTGGCCGCCCACCGCTCCCGCGCGGCCTTCACGGCGGGCGTGGGCATCGAGTACGAGGCGTTCCTCCGCGACGAGCTGGGCGCGGAGACGGTCGCCCGCTTCCACTCCGTCCTCACCGGCCTGGAGCTGGACCCGGCCGACTACCTCTTCATCCCGGTCCATCCCTGGCAGTGGTGGAACAAGCTCACCGTCACCTTCGCCGCCGAGGTCGCCCAGCAGTACCTGGTGTGCCTCGGCGAGGGCGACGACGAGTACCTGGCCCAGCAGTCGATCCGCACCTTCTTCAACCACTCCGCCCCCGAGAAGCACTACGTGAAGACGGCCCTGTCCGTCCTCAACATGGGCTTCATGCGCGGCCTCTCGGCGGCGTACATGGAGGCGACCCCGGCCATCAACGACTGGCTCGCCGGGCTCATCGACAGCGACCCGGTGCTGAAGTCCACGGGCCTGTCGATCATCCGCGAGCGCGCGGCCGTCGGTTACCGGCACCTGGAGTACGAGGCGGCAACCGACAAGTTCTCCCCGTACCGCAAGATGCTGGCCGCGCTGTGGCGGGAGAGCCCCGTGTCCGGCCTCCAGGACGGCGAGTCCCTGGCGACCATGGCCTCCCTGGTCCATGTCGACCACGAGGGCAACGGCTTCGCGGCGGCGCTCATCGCACGCTCCGGCCTGACCCCGACGGAGTGGCTGCGCCGCTACCTTCGGGCGTACTTCACCCCGCTCCTCCACAGCTTCTACGCCTACGACCTGGTCTTCATGCCGCACGGCGAGAACGTCATCCTGGTCCTGAGGGACGGCGTCGTGGAGCGGGCGATCTACAAGGACATCGCCGAGGAGATCGCGGTGATGGACCCGGACGCGGTCCTCCCTCCGACGGTCGAACGCCTGCGCGTCGAAGTCCCCGAGGACAAGAAACTCCTGTCCATCTTCACGGACGTCTTCGACTGCTTCTTCCGCTTCCTCGCCTCCAACCTGGCGGACGAGGGAGTCCTGGAGGAGGAGGACTTCTGGCGCACGGTCGCCGAGACGGTCCGCGACTACCAGCACTCCATGCCCGAACTGGCCGACAAGTTCGCCCAGTACGACATGTTCGCCCCCGAGTTCGCCCTCTCCTGCCTCAACCGCCTCCAGCTGCGCAACAACAAGCAGATGGTGGACCTGGCGGACCCGGCGGGGGCGCTGCAGCTGGTCGGCAACCTGAACAACCCGATCGCGGGCCTCTAGCGACCCGGCTCGGCCCCACCAGGCTGACGGGCACCTCGGAGTACGGTCCTCCGAGGTGCCCGTCGTATTTTGCCGGTTGATTGTTCGCTGCGGGCGGGTGGGCGCGAGCAACCACACACCACCCGCACCCGACCCGCCAACACGCTGACGGGCAGCCCCGGAGTACGGTGCTCCGGGAGTGCCCGTCTTCCTTTGCTCGGCCGTGTCCGGCCCTGCGACATGTCGTACTTCATGTCGAGTTGCAGCTCTCTCCCGCACGTGGTGGGAGACTCTCCCCTGGATCGCTCCGGGGAGTTGGACGGCACTCAGGTCCGCCTGACGACTGCTCTGCCAGCAACCGGGAGAAGTCCGAAACCTCTCCAGTGATGCCCGCTAACTTGGTTGTCGCCAACGGGCTTACGCACACCCTAGGCACCCATCTGCGGCGCCCGTACCGTCGTTCCCAATAAGAAGCCCACTTCTCACCCGTACGAGTGAGGCTCTCTCGCACACTCAGGCCCGGATGATGACCGGCAGCCACCCGGCACCCTTCCGCGCGGCGGCGGCCACCCGCTCCTTCTCCTCCGCGCTCGTACTGTCCAGCCCCCAGTACTGCGCGAGAGCGCCCCGCGCCGGGGTCGCCCCGGTCAGCTGGTGCCAGCCGATCACGGTCTTCCCGCACCGCTCGACGACCGACCGCACCCGGTCCATGAACGTGACGTAGTCCTCATGGCTGGTGGAGTGCGCCTCGTCACCCCCGATATGGAGATGGCGGCCGGGTGTCAACGCGGCCACCTCCCGCACCACATCGTCCACGAAGTCATACGTCACCTCCTTGTCGACGCAGAGCGAACTGAAGCCGACCTCGGTGCCGGTGTAGAGCGGCGGCGCGACTCCGTCGCAGTTCAGCTCGGCGTAGGAGGCGAGGGCCGCGTTGGTGTGGCCCGGCATGTCGATCTCGGGGACCACCTCCAGATGGCGGGAGGCGGCGTACCGGACGATCTCCTCGTAGTCGGCCTTGGTGTAGTGGCCGCCGGGGCCGCCACCGACCTGTGTGGAGCCGCCGTACGTGGCCAGCCTGGGCCAGGAGTCGATGGCGATACGCCAGCCCTGGTCGTCGGAGAGGTGGAGGTGGAGCTTGTTGAACTTGTAGAGCGCCAACTGGTCGACGTACCGCTTGACTTGGTCGACGGTGAAGAAGTGCCGGGAGACATCCAGCATCGCGCCGCGCCAGGCGTAGCGCGGGGTGTCCTCGATGGTGCCGCCGGCGACGAGCCACGGGCCCGGCTGCACGGAGTCCTTCTCGACCGACGCGGGCAGCAACTGCCGTAGCGTCTGTACGCCGTGGAAGAGCCCGGCGGTCGTGCGGGCGGTGATCGTGACACCGGACCGCCCGCTGTCCAGCCGATAGCCCTCCTGTCCGAGACCCGCCTCCCCGGGCGCCGACCTGAGCCGGATTCCGGCCGCATCGGACGCACCGGCCGCTCGACGGTCCGTCACGGGCAGCCGGTAGCCCGTCGAGGGCCGCAGGAGTTCGGCCAGATACTCCCCGACACCGCGGACGCCGGGAGCGTCGTCCACCTGGATACGGGTGGCGTCCGTGATCCGGTACGGGGCTCCGGCGGGCCGGACGGAGGCGGGCGCGGGAATGATCCGGGCGAGCGGGGTCACGTCGAAGTCATCGCTCTCGGACACGGTCTCGGACACGGGTACGGCTCCCATGGTGAACAGCCCGGCCGCCACGAGCAGCAGCGATCCGAACAAGCGGGTCGATCTGTGATGCGATTGGTGATGCGATCTGTGATGCGATCTCCGGTACGGCCTGTGGTGCGGTGTCAACGGCGTCCCCTTCCACCAACCGAACGGACCCCACCACCATCCACCCAACCCACCCCTCAGGTCTAGACCATTATTGCGAAGACCCGGTGGAACAATCCCTCCATGGCGGAAATCCTCCAGCGGGACGGCACATGGACCTTCGACGGTGACACCCTGCGGCTGACCCCCGGCCGCGACAAGAGCGTGAGTCTGCTGCGCAAGACCCTCGGTGAACTCGCCGTCCCGCTAGGGGCGTTGGCGGGGATCTCCTTCGAGCAGGGCAAGAAGTCGGGGCGGCTGCGACTGCGGCTGCGCGACGGCTCCGACCCCCTCCTCCAGGCCACCGGCGGCCGGCTCACCGACGGCAACGACCCGTACCAGCTCAGCGTCGACTCCGACCGGTACGGGGTCGCCGAGTACTTCGTGGACGAGATCCGCAACGCGCTGCTGCTCGACGAGGTGCCGCCCGACGCGGTGGACGCCTATCTGCTGCCGGGCCCGCCCGTCCCCCTCACGTTCTCCGCCGGGGACGGCAGCGCGAGCTTCGACGGGGAGCACGTACGGCTGGAGTGGAACTGGAAGACGGAGGACTCCAAGGCCGCCGCCGGCACCCGGCAGCTCGCCCTGCGGGACATCGAGGCCGTGGAGTGGCACCCGTCGGTCGGCCTGGAGAACGGCTACCTCCGCTTCACCGTCCGCAACGCCCCGACCAAGGCCCCGCCCAAGTACGACGCCAACTCGGTGGAACTGTGGGGCTTCAAGAAGGACCCCCTGATGGCCCTGGTCGCGGCGGCCGTCCAGGCCCGTCTCCCCCACCCGTCGACGACCGTCGACGACGTGCCGCCACCAGGCCCCGACCCCGCCGTCCCCCGGCTCGCGCCCGCCGCCCCTCGCGAGGACGACCACGACGCCCTGCTGCGCCGACTGCGCGAGCTGGGAGACCTGTACACCTCGGGTGTACTCACCGACGAGGAGTTCACCCTGGCCAAACAGGCGGTCCTCAAGCGGCTGTAGAACGACCAACGACGGTGGAACGGCCAACGGCTGTGGAACGGCCAACGGCTGTGGAACGGCCAACGGCTGTGGAACGGCCAACGGCTGTGGAACGAAACCGCCTGCGCACCCGAAACCCCTCCGGTGCCCTACTTCGCCCGGCGGGCCACCGTGAAGCGGTCGACCTCGTCGCCCGTCTCGGCGATGCCGCGCACGGTGAGGGTGGCGAGACGCCCCTTCGGCGCGGGCCTCACATCCACACGGAGGAAGGAGTAGTCGAGGTAGCGCACCCGCGACCAGGCGACCGTCTCGTCGGCCTTCCCGTCCTTGGTGTTGACGAAGGAGGCCACGGACTCGACCTCGTTCTCATGACCCTCGTACGACTGCGGCGCGCTGAACGCGTACAGACTGCGGCCCGCCGCGCCGGCCGTGACATACACCACACCCTCGCTCTCGGGGTACGCGGTGCCACCGATCGGCAGCTTCTTGGTGACCTTGTCGCCCTTGATGACGTCGGTGCGCTCGTACTGGTGGTTGTGCCCGTTGATCACCAGGTCGACGGTGTACTTCTCGAACAACGGCACCCACTCCTGGCGCACACCGCCTTCCGAGGCGTGCGCGGTGGAGGTGCAGTAGGCGCAGTGGTGGAAGAAGACGACGACGAAGTCGATGTCCTTCGCGGCCCGGAACTTCCTGAGCCGGGCCTCCAGCCATGTGGTCTGGGTGCCGCCGGAGATCCCGAGGTTCGCCGGGATCTCGTACGAGATGTCGTTGGCGTCGAGCGAGATCACCGCCGTGTTGCCGTAGACGAACGAATAGACACCCGGCAGGTTCTTCCTGTCGGGGCCGTTGTCGGGGAGGGTCCAGCGGGCCTCCTCGCCGCCGTAGCCGTTCGGCGAGTACCAGGCCTCCATGTCGTGGTTGCCGTACGCCGGCATCCACGGGACGGACTTGGCGACGGACTCGGTCTGCGCGAGGAACTGGTCCCACACCCGTGAGTCGAACCCGGTGTCGGAGGTCTTCCCCTGCCCGGCCGGGTCGCCGTACGCGATGTCACCGGCGTGGAGGTGGAAGGCCGGGTTCTGCCCGAGGAGGAGGCTGTTGTTGGCGAGGGCGTGATAGCTGACACCCTCGTCGCCGAACGCGGTGAAGGTGAACGGCGTGCTGTGGGCGGGGGCGGTGGTGAAGGTGCCCAGGGTGCCGAGGAGGTGCGGCTCGGCGGGGTCGAAGCCCTGGTGGCCGACGCCGTAGTAGTAGGTGCGACCGGGCTTGAGGTGGGTGAGCCGGGCGTGCACGTAGTACTGGGTGTGGTTTCCGCTGGCGCCGACACCGGCCGGGGTGAAGAGGGTGCGTACCTCGGCGTCGATCTTGCGGGAGAGGTCCTGCGGGTGGGCGCCGACCCGGATGAAGGGCTTCTTCACGGCGACGGGCACCTGCCAGGAGACGGTGATCTCCGTGCGCGGGTCGTTGCCGTAGGCGAGGTGACGGCCGAAGGGGGCGACGAAGGAGCCGTCGATGTGCTCGGTGCGCGTGGCGGCTTGGGTGGGTGCGGAGGAGGCGCGGGCGGCGGTGGCCGCCTGGGCCGCGGGGCCGGTGACGAGAACGCCACCGGTGACGGCGCCGAGCGTGACGGCGCCACCTCTGATCATCGTGCGCCGCGAGAAACGCGCGCGCAGGTACTCGTGCTGCTCGGCCATGCTCATCAGGTCGGCGAGCCGCTCGGGTACGCCCATGCGAGGTAGGTCCATGGCGTCCGAAACTCGTCGCCCGAGGCGACGGACTGCGGTCCGTCGGATGGACAGCTCCCGAACAGGCGCTCATAACACGTTCAACGTTCCCCCAAGGGTCTTTAACAGGGAGCTGCCCGAAATCGGGCAGGATTCTTGCGAAACCTACGCCGGTACCCCAGGATCTACCGGGTGCACGACGAACTTGTAGATCATCTGACGCGGTCCACACCCCTCAGCCGGGGCGAGGCGCTGCGGGTGATCCAGGACGTGCTCGCCTACTTCGACGAGACGACGGAGGACTACGTCCGTCGCCGCCACCGCGAACTCCAGGCCCAGGGCCTGGTGAACGCGGAGATCTTCGAACGGATCGGGGCGGACCTGAAATACCGCGCGGTCGCACCACCGGAGCTGACACTCAGACAGCTGCGCCGCATGGTCTACGGCTGAACCGGCCGCCGGACCACACCACGACCGTCGCACCAGACAGACCCCAGACAGATCTCAGACAAGATCTCAGACAGACCGAAGACAGACAAAACGGGAACGGGACACCTATACATGTGCGGAATTGTCGGCTATATCGGCAAGCGTGATGTCGCCCCCCTCCTCCTGGAGGGCCTGCAGCGGCTGGAGTACCGGGGCTATGACTCCGCGGGCATCGTCGTCACCTCCCCCAAGGCCCCCGGTCTGAAGATGGTCAAGGCCAAGGGCCGGGTCCGCGACCTGGAGGCCAAGGTCCCCGCACGCTTCAAGGGCACCACCGGCATCGCCCACACCCGCTGGGCCACGCACGGCGCCCCGTCCGACGTCAACGCCCACCCGCACATGGACGCCGACAACAAGGTCGCCGTCGTCCACAACGGCATCATCGACAACGCCTCCGAGCTGCGCCGCAAGCTGGAGGCGGACGGCGTCGTCTTCCTCTCCGAGACGGACACCGAGGTCATCACCCACCTGATCGCCCGTTCCCAGGCGACCACCCTGGAGGAGAAGGTCCGCCAGGCGGTCCGCATCCTGGAGGGCACGTACGGCATCGCCGTGATGCACGCCGACTTCAACGACCGGATCGTCGTCGCCCGCAACGGCTCCCCGGTCGTCCTCGGCATCGGCGAGAAGGAGATGTTCGTCGCCTCGGACATCGCCGCGCTGGTCGCCCACACCCGCCAGATCGTCACCCTCGACGACGGCGAGATGGCCACCCTCAAGGTCGACGACTTCCGCACCTACACCACCGAGGGCACGCGTACGACGGCCGAGCCGACCACCGTCGAGTGGGAGGCCGCCTCGTACGACATGGGCGGCCACGACACCTACATGCACAAGGAGATCCACGAGCAGGCCGACGCCGTGGACCGTGTGCTGCGCGGCCGGATCGACGACCGCTTCTCCACCGTGCACCTCGGCGGCCTCAACCTGGACGCCCGTGAGGCCCGCCAGATCCGCCGGGTGAAGATCCTCGGCTGCGGCACCTCGTACCACGCGGGCATGATCGGCGCCCAGATGATCGAGGAGCTGGCCCGTATCCCCGCGGACGCCGAGCCGGCCTCGGAGTTCCGCTACCGCAACGCGGTCGTCGACCCCGACACCCTCTACGTCGCCGTCTCCCAGTCCGGTGAGACCTACGACGTGCTGGCCGCCGTGCAGGAGCTGAAGCGCAAGGGCGCGCGGGTCCTCGGCGTGGTGAACGTCGTCGGCTCGGCGATCGCCCGGGAGGCGGACGGCGGCGTCTACGTCCACGCGGGCCCGGAGGTCTGCGTGGTCTCCACCAAGTGCTTCACCAACACCACGGTCGCTTTCGCCCTGTTGGCGCTCCACCTGGGCCGCACCCGTGACCTCTCCGTCCGCGACGGCAAGCGCATCATCGAGGGCCTGCGCAAACTGCCCGCCCAGATCTCCGAGATGCTGGAGCAGGAGGACGAGATCAAGAAGCTGGCCCAGGAGTTCGCCGAGGCCCGCTCGATGCTGTTCATCGGCCGGGTCCGCGGCTACCCGGTGGCCCGCGAGGCGTCCCTGAAGCTCAAGGAGGTCTCGTACATCCACGCCGAGGCGTACCCGGCGTCGGAGCTGAAGCACGGCCCGCTGGCCCTGATCGAGCCGGCGCTCCCCACGGTCGCGATCGTCCCCGACGACGACCTCCTGGAGAAGAACCGCGCCGCCCTGGAGGAGATCAAGGCCCGCAGCGGCAAGATCCTCGCCGTCGCCCACCAGCACCAGGAGAAGGCCGACCAGACGATCGTCGTCCCCAAGAACGAGGACGAGCTGGACCCGATCCTCATGGGCATCCCGCTCCAACTCCTCGCCTACCACACGGCGTTGGCCCTCGGCCGCGACATCGACAAGCCCCGCAACCTGGCGAAGTCGGTGACGGTGGAGTAACCACCCCCGAAGTCCCCGGCCTTGCGGGATGCTGATCCAACACGCCGGGCCCGATCAGCGGGCCCGGCAACGGGGTTGGGGAGGATCGCGTTGATCATCTGGGTGAACGGTGCGTTCGGCAGCGGAAAGAGCACGCTGGTGGACGAGTTGCGTCCGCGCTGGCCCGAAGCGCTGGTCTATGACCCGGAGATGGTCGGCTATGTATTGCGGGAGATCGTGGAGGTGCCGACCGGCGACTTCCAGGATCTCCGGCTGTGGCGGCGGCAGGTCGCCGCACTGGCGGTGGGCCTGGTCGAGGAGTACCGCCGCCCGCTCCTGGTCCCCATGACCCTGATCGACCCGGGGTACGTCGATGAGATCTTCGGCGCGCTGAAGGACGCGGGCGTCGATGTCCACCACTTCTTCCTCAAGGTCTCCCGAGAGGTCCTGGAGAAGCGGATCGACGGCCGGAGCTTCACCCCGGACAATCCCGAGCAGGACGAACGGGTCCGGCGCTGGTGCAAGGACAGGATCGAGCCGTGCATGGCCGCGGTCGACACCCTGCCCGGCGACACGGTGTTCCTGGACGGGGAGTTGCCCCCACGGGAGTTGGCCGACCAGGTGCTGGCCCGGGTCGGAAGAACGGACCCCCACGTGTAGCCACCTCGCACAGGGGGTCCGTTCCAGTGCGCCGGGGGTGCCCGATGTCCCGGCGTCGGCTGCCGATCAGCCGGTGGCCGTCACTCCCCGGCCGGCAGCCCGCTTCGGAAGTACCGTCGGCCAGTGGGCCAGTGCGGCGGTCGCCGCGTACCAGGCCACGAGGCCGCCCACGGCCGCGAACCAGCCGGCCGCCTTCGCCATCCCCTCGCTGTCGCCGAACGCGGCTATGGCGAGCAGCAGCAGGGCGACGAACAGCAGGGCGTATGTCGCCCGGGCGAGGGTCACCGACGTGCCCAGCGCGAGGCTGAGGGCCACGAGGGCGAACAGAAGCATGAAGAGCCCGCCCGCGTTGGCCGAGGCCGATCCGTCGGCGGTCACGCCCCAGGTGAACCAGAGGGCGCCGAGCGCGGCGTACGCCGTACCCGTGAGGCCGTCGCGGTCGCGGAAGGCGAGCAGCCCGGCGGCGAAGAGGGCGATGCCGCCGACGTAGGTGGCGAGTGAGGCGGCGTCGGTGTCCGTCAGTCCGTCGATCACCCGTGTGTGACCGAGACCGAACGCCAACAGGGTGAGTCCGAGCGCGAGTTGGCCAAAGGTCGAGGTGGTGCTTCCCGCGGAGACGTCATTGTCCACGGCGGGCTCCCTTCATGCGTTCATGCGTGCGCGGTTGTGCCGCGCGTGCGGTGCGTGCGGTGCGTTTTCCGGCCATGTTGTGGGGCCGGCGACCGGTATATGCCCTTCACAAGGACACAAACACCTCTACGCGTCGGTAGGTTCACGCATTCACGGAAGGGAGTTGCTGGCGAGCCGGATTCACCCCGGCTCATCCCACCTGGGCCGTAGGGGAGTTACGGGATGACGATCACCGGGCGCTGGGCGCGCTTGGCGAGGCGGCCGGCGACCGAGCCGAAGATCCGGCCGACGAGGCCATGGGTGGAGCCCACGACGATGGCGTCGGCCTCGTACTCCCTGCCCACCTCTTCGAGTTCATGGCAGATGTCCCCGCCGCGCTCGACGAGAATCCACGGCACTTCGGCGAGATAGTCCGCGCAGGCGAGCTCAAGGCCGAGGACCTCGGTCCGATGATCGGGGACGTCGACGAAGACGGGGGGCTCGCAACCGGCCCACACGGTCGTGGGCAGCCGGTTGGCCACATGCACGATGATCAGGCCGGAGCCGGAGCGGCGGGCCATGCCGATGGCGTACGCGAGGGCCCGTTCGCTGGACGTGGAACCGTCGAAACCCACGACGACGCCGTGTTTGAAGGCGGGATCGCAGGTGGGGCGTGCCTCTGGTGCCGCGAGGGGGTCGGCCGCCGTGGGATCGGCGACGGGCCGCCGCTTGCGGTCCGAGGAGTCGAAGAATTCGTGACCGGCCATGGGTGTCTCGGCGTTTGGGTCCTCGTGGGTTGGGACGACGTGGATGGGACGTCAGGGTGCGGCGGAGCTGTGTCCGGGAATCATCTTCCCAACCCCATACCCTCAAGGGTACGGCCGCACGCCTCCTCCGCCCAGATCCCGCACCGGCTGCACGGGGGTTCCAGGGAGCATGCACGACCCCCCGCCCGTAACGCAATGGTTGCTGCCATGTACAGCGGATTCCACAGGAAACGGTTGTACGAGTAACCGGCGCCCGTCACAGGCCGGATCACGGACGGCAACCCATCGGGCCCGCGCCAGTGACCGACGGCTCGAACAGGCGTTGAACCCCCGTAAGTCGTCCCCGAGGGAGCCAGAAGGGAGCAAGCCGTGCCGGTCCCCCGCACCGCGCCCCAGTCCCCGCCCGAGACAGCCGGGACCGGTGAGGCCGCCGGTCCACCGGACCCCCTCGGCCCCGGCTCGACGTCCGCGGCCCCCGCGCGGGCCCGCTCCCACGACTCCCCCGAGAGCGCCACGGACGTGGTCCGCTGGGCGGCCTTCAGCTGTGTCCTCGTCCCGGTCGTCCTCGTCTGGTACGGCACCTCACTGGCCGGGGCGACCGGCGCGGCCCTGGGCCTGGCGGCCGTCACCGCCGTCTGCCGCATCCTCCTGCGCCAGTCCGAACGCGGGGCCGCGCGCACCCCCCGGACAGGCTCCGCCCGCACCCCGCGCACCGGCTCCGCCCACACCCCGCAGGCCGGTTCCCCCCGGACCCGGCACGGCGACTCCGCCCGGACCGCGCGCACCGGCTCCCCTCGTCCCAGACACGGACGATCCGCTTCCGGGGCGCGCGGGGGCGGTCGAAAGGCCGGTCCGAGTACGCCGGTCGACTGACCGGTTTCCGCGCACACTCCCGTATCTTTTCAGCCAACTTCGGCCACCTGCACATCCCTTGGTCGAACACCCCTCCACCCCCCGTTCGACCTGCGCTGAAAGGGGTCCAGGGGCGCCGCGCACCCTACGTGGACCAGCCACTGGGACGAGGCGCACTTCCCTGCGCGCCACGAGAGTGCAACGCTTCGTGATCGAATGCTTCACGCCAAGTTGCCATGTCGACAATGTGCCGGATGGCGAACTGGTCACGCCGGCACCACGGGACACAGTAGATTCGATCATGACTGTCTTACGGCGGGGGACTCGTGCAGGACCAAGGGGAAACGTGCAGGAGCGACACAACCGAGGAGCCGCGACCACCGAGGGGGGCTTAGCAGTATGAGCCACGACTCCACCGCCGCGCCGGACGGAGCGGCCCGGAAACTCTCCGGGCGACGCCGCAAGGAGATCGTCGCGGTGCTGCTGTTCAGCGGCGGCCCCATCTTCGAGAGTTCCATACCGCTGTCGGTGTTCGGGATCGATCGCCAGGACGCCGGCGTACCGCGCTACCGCCTGCTGGTGTGCGCGGGCGAGGAAGGCCCGCTGCGGACCACGGGGGGCCTGGAACTCACCGCGCCGAACGGCCTTGAGGCGATCTCGCGGGCGGGCACGGTGGTCGTGCCCGCATGGCGTTCGATCACCTCACCGCCGCCGGAGGAGGCGCTCGACGCACTGCGCCGAGCGCACGAAGAGGGCGCCCGCATCGTGGGGCTGTGCACCGGCGCGTTCGTGCTGGCCGCCGCCGGACTGCTGGACGGCAGGCCCGCGACCACGCACTGGATGTACGCGCCGACGCTGGCCAAGCGCTATCCGTCCGTCCACGTCGATCCACGAGAGCTCTTCGTGGACGACGGCGACGTACTGACATCGGCCGGCACCGCGGCCGGAATCGATCTCTGTCTGCACATCGTGCGGACGGATCACGGGAACGAGGCGGCAGGGGCCCTGGCCCGCCGTCTGGTGGTCCCACCGCGTCGATCGGGCGGCCAGGAGCGCTACCTCGATCGATCTTTACCAGAGGAGATCGGCGCCGACCCGCTCGCCGAGGTCGTCGCCTGGGCGCTGGAGCACCTCCACGAGCAGTTCGACGTGGAGACGCTCGCGGCACGGGCGTACATGAGCCGTCGTACGTTCGACCGCCGGTTCCGCTCGCTCACCGGGAGCGCTCCCCTGCAGTGGCTGATCACCCAGCGGGTGCTGCAGGCGCAGCGTCTCCTGGAGACATCGGACTACTCGGTGGACGAGGTCGCGGGACGCTGCGGCTTCCGTTCGCCGGTGGCGCTGCGCGGGCACTTCCGCCGCCAGCTCGGCTCGTCCCCGGCGGCGTACCGGGCCGCGTACCGGGCCCGGCGTCCGCAGGGCGACAAGCCCGGCGACCACGACGGCCCGGTCGGTCCGGTCGGCCACGCCGGACCGACCCCGGTGGCGCCGGAGCACGCCCCGGTGCCGCTCCAGGCCCGTCGTACGGCCGCCGCGAGCGCGCTGGCGCCCTCGGCGTCCCTGTCGACGGAGGGCGCCAAGCCGGAGCTGTACGCCGGCCGGCTGCCGGGGCAGCGCAGCGCGCCGTAGCACATCCGTAGTGGCCGTGCGGCCCGGTCCCGCCCTGATCACCCAGGTGCAGGACCGGGCCGTACGGCTGTCACGGGCCGTAAGGTGAGACACATGAACGATCGCATGGTGTGGATCGACTGCGAGATGACCGGCCTCTCGCTGTCCGACGACGCGCTCATCGAGGTGGCCGCCCTCGTCACCGACTCCGAGCTGAACGTACTCGGCGAGGGTGTCGACATCGTCATCCGCCCGCCGGACTCGGCGCTGGAGACCATGCCGGAGGTGGTGCGCCGGATGCACACCGCGTCCGGTCTGCTGGACGTCCTCGCGGGCGGTACGACGCTCGCGGACGCCGAGGAGCAGGTGCTGACGTACGTACGCGAACACGTCAAGGAGCCGGGCAAGGCGCCCCTGTGCGGCAACTCCGTCGGCACCGACCGGGGCTTCCTCGTCCGGGACATGCCGACGCTGGAGGACTACCTCCACTACCGCATCGTGGACGTCTCGTCGGTCAAGGAGCTGGCCCGCCGCTGGTATCCGAGGGCGTACTTCAACAGCCCCGAGAAGAACGGCAACCACCGGGCGCTCGCCGACATCCGCGAATCCATCGCGGAACTCCGCTACTACCGCGAGGCGATCTTCGTCCCGCAGCCCGGCCCCGACTCGGACACGGCCCGCGCGATCGCCGCGAAGCACGTCCTACCTGCGCGATAGCCCGCCCCACGGGCGCGGTGGTGCGCCGGCAAAAGGCGTGCGCGAGCACCCCTTCAGACCCTGTACACTTTTTCTCGGCCGGTCGGTGAAACCTTCGGATGAACCGCCGGTCATGGTGGGTGTAGCTCAGCTGGTAGAGCACCTGGTTGTGGTCCAGGATGTCGCGGGTTCGAGTCCCGTCACTCACCCTTGATGCATCAGCCGGTGGCCCGGTTACTTACCGGGCCACCGGCTGATGTCATGTCGGGTCCCCTGCGAGTGCCACGCGCTACGGCGCCGATGTCCCGGCCTCCACGGCGTGCCGCCAGGCGTCCGCGAACTCCCTTACGCTCGCGAAGCGTTCAGGCGGTCCGGGGTGGGTGGCCCGTGCCAGGACGGCCAGTTGGGCCGGTGTGCCGCGCCAGGCGCGCTCCTCGTCGCCCGCGTCCAGCAGCAGCCGAGCGGCCCGGCCCAGTGCGTACACGGTCGTCCGGATGTCGATGACGGCGCCGCGGCGGAACTCCTCCGGGGCCATGAACCGCCGTGAGCCCGGGAGGCGTTCGGTGCGCAGGGTGAAGGGGCCGGGGCGGTACTCGTCCAGGTCGACCAGGTGCAGTTCGTGAGCCGTGAAGTCGTACAGCATGGCCCCGTCGTAGAGGTCCACGGCGACGTGGCCGGCGGCCTCGACGGCGAGGTGGGCTTCGAGGACGCGGGCGAAGGCCGCCTCGACGCGAGGCAGGGGGAGGGCGCGGAAGCGGGACATGGGGCTTTTGGCGGCCGTGCGATCCCCGGTGCCGCGCTCCCCCGGGTGGTACAGCACCTCCCCGTCCCGCCAGGGCATGACCACGGCCAGGCTGCCGCCGTTGTGCCGTACCTCGATCCGGTGCGTCTGCGGCACGATCACCGGATGCCGTACGGCCCGGTGAAACGCCCAGCCCCGCTCCATGGCCTCCCGCCCCGCCCCGGTGACGGCGGTCTTCACAAACCACCGCTCCCCGCTGCCCGGCAACCGCACCCCGTACGACAGACATCCCGAGTCCTGCTTGCCGAACACCCGGAACACCTCACCGACCACGTCGAGGTACGCCCGCACCGAGCGCCCCTCGATCCGGTCCACCGACAGCAACGAGTGCTCGCCGGTGCTTCCGCTCCCGCCCTCAGCCACGCGCGTCCCGCTGGTCCACTTCCTTCAGCACGGCGGCCACCGCGGCGAAGTCGTTGTCCACATGGAGGACGGTGTGGTCGTGGTGGAGGGCTGTGGCGCAGACCAGGAGGTCGATGGCGCCCGCAGCACGATGCTGCCCGTGCTGGGTGAGCTTGTACTGTGCCGTTTCGACCCAGCGCCACGCGCCCTTCGGAACTGGCGACAGATGGCACAGGGCGTCCAACTCCTCCTCCATCTCGTCGCGGTGAGCAGGGCCGGTGGCGGAGTACAGGAACTCGGTACGTGTGGGCTCGCAGATATGGAAAGCTCCTGCGGCAATGTGGACTTCCCAGGCCCGCAGCACCCCGGGGGTGCGGAAGAAATGCCACAAAGCCGATGCGTCCAGGAGGTACGTGATCACTCGAAGGCCGCCCGGCGCGCACGCTTGGCTGCCTCATGGGCCGCCGCAGCGGCGTCGAACTCACCACGCGCGCCTCGGGCAGCCAGCTTCTCCGCGGCCTCTAGCCGCTTGACGCGGGCCACGTAGTCCCGCAGGGCCGTGTTCACGGTGTCCTTCTTCGTCGTGGCCCCCATCAGGCGCATCGCCTCAGCGAGCGCCTCGTCATCAAGATCAATCTGGGTTACGGTCACCGCGACCACCTCCATGATGGGCTTGTACAAATAAAGCGCACATCGCCAACATCACCCGTCAGGAAGAATCCCTGGCCACCAGTTCCGTGGGCAGCACCACCTGGCGTCGTTCCAGGCCTCGGGACGCCGCTGGGCGGCGGTCCGCGATCTCGTCGAGGAGCAGGTCGATCATCGCTCGGCCCATTTCCTCGATCGGCTGGCGGACGCTGGTCAGGGGTGGGTCCATATGGCGGGCGATGGCCGAGTCGTCGTAGCCGACCAGCGCGACGTCGTCCGGTATGCGGCGGCCCGCCTCGCGGAGGACCTGGCGGGCGCCCGCCGCCATGACGTCCGACTCGGCGAAGACCGCGTCCAGGTCCGGGCAGCGGTCCAACAGCTCCCGCATCGCCCGCCGGCCGCCCTCCTCCGTGAAGTCGCCGGGGACGATCAGACTCTCGTCGACCTCGCGGCCCGCGTCCTCCAGCGCCTCGCGGTAGCCCTCTATCCGCCGCTGGGCGCCGTACACATCCAGACGGCCGGTGATCGTGGCGATACGGGCGCGGCCCCGGGCGATCAGGTGTTCCACCGCCGAGCGGCCGCCGCCGTAGTTGTCCGAGTCCACCGACGGCAGCGTCTCCCGCTCCGAGCGCGGACCGCTGATCACCGCCGGGATTTCCAGCTGCGCCAGCAAATCGGGCAACGGGTCGTGTGCGTGGACCGACACCAGGAGTACGCCGTCCACGCGGTGGGCCGCCAGGTACTGGGCCAGGCGCTGCCGCTCCCGGTCGCTGCCCGCGAAGATCAGCAGCAGCTGCATCTCCGTGTCCGACAGCTGCGCGCCCACGCCCTTCAGCATGTCCGAGAAGTACGGCTCCGCGAAGAAGCGCGTCTCCGGCTCGGGGACGACCATCGCGATCGCGTCGGTGCGGTTCGCCGCGAGCGCCCGCGCCGCCGTGTTCGGGACATAACCGAGCTCAGCGACCGCCGCCTCCACTGCCGCGCGGGTCGCGTCGCTGACCCTCGGTGAGCCGTTGATCACCCGGGACACCGTGCCCCGGCCGACCCCGGCCCGTGCGGCGACCTCCTCCAGCGTCGGCCGCCGGCCGCTCCGGCCCCGTGCTCCGTGGCCTGCCACCATGGTCGCCTCCCGTTCACACCGCGCTGGCGTGGAATCTAACAGTCCTGATCCTCGTACGACGCCCGAGAACTTCACCGAGAGGTTCACCAAGAGCTCGTTTGAGATCTTCTCCCGCCACCGGGCGGCGGGCCGGGCAGGCGAGTACGGCAGCAAACCGGTGGCCGCCACACCGCTCCGGCCCACCCCCACGGCCCCGCCCCACCCCGTAGTTAACAGCCCGATAACCGAAGCCAGATCTCGTCGTCCGGTCCCTTGACACCCCCGCATGAACCGACGACTCTTCAACACATCACTTGTGGGAGCGCTCCCACAGTACCTGGCACTTACACATCCCGCACGTTCCCCGCCCGAGCCGCAGCTTGAACTAACGGGCCCAACAACGCAGTTGGCCGGGGGGTCGGCACGTCAGGGCATCAGGAGGACGCAATGCGAGCACGTACCCTCCCCCACTCCCGATCTCGGTCGGACGGGGGCACCCGTATCGCCCGCAGGACGCGAAAGACGGTGGTCATCGCGGCCGTCGCCGCGTTGGGCGCCGGGCTGCTGGCCGGCTGTGCCGACGACGGCAAGGACGAGGAGGGCTCGTCGACGAGCGAGGGCGGCGGCAAGACCAAGATCACCCTGGGGCTCTTCGGCAGCTTCGGCTTCGAGGAGGCCGGGCTCTACGACGAGTACGAGAAGCTGAACCCGGACATCGACATCCAGCAGACCGTGACCGAGCGGAACGAGAACTACTACCCCGCGCTCGTCAACCACCTCACGACCAGCAGCGGTCTGCAGGACATCCAGGGCATCGAGGTCGGCAACATCGCCGAGGTCGTCGAGAAGTACGGCGACAAGTTCGTCGACCTGTCGAAGTACGGCAAGGAGAGCGACTACCTGCCCTGGAAGTGGGAGCAGGGGTCCACGGAGGCCGGAGCGACGGTGGGGCTCGGCACCGACGTCGGGCCGATGGCCATCTGCTACCGGAAGGACCTGTTCGAGGCCGCCGGGCTGCCGACCGATCGCGAGGAGGTCGGGAAGCTGTGGGCCGGTGACTGGAGCAAGCTCGTCGACGTCGGCAAGGACTACAAGGCGAAGGCGCCCGAGGGCACCACCTTCATGGACTCCCCCGGTGGTCTGCTCAACGCCATCATGGGCAGTGAGAAGGAGCGGTTCTACAGCGCCTCCGGCGAGGTCATCTACAAGACGAACCCGGCGATCAAGAACGCGTTCGACCTGACCGCCGAGGCCGCCGAGGCCGGGCTCATCGGCAACCAGACGCAGTTCCAGCCCGCCTGGGACACGACCATCGCCAACAGCAAGTTCGCCGCGATGGCCTGCCCGCCGTGGATGCTCGGCTACATCGAGAGCAAGTCCAAGCCGGAGGCCGCCGGCAAGTGGGACGTGGCCGCGCCGCCGAAGGCCGCCAACTGGGGCGGCTCCTTCCTCAGCGTGCCGAAGTCGGGCAAGAACGCCGAGGAGGCCGCGAAGCTCGCCGCCTGGCTGACCGCACCCGAGCAGCAGGCGAAGCTCTTCTCCAAGCGCGGCAGCTTCCCGAGCGCGCAGGCCGCCTACGATCTGCCGCTGGTGAAGGACGCCAAGAACAAGATGACCGGTGACGCCCCGATCGGCCAGATCTACGCGCCGCTGGCCGCGGAACTCCCGGTCCAGGTGGTCGGCCCGAAGGACCAGATCATCCAGCAGGGTCTGACGGACAACGGGGTCATCTTGGTGACGCAGGGCAAGTCTCCTGAGGAGGCTTGGACCAACGCCACCAAGACCATCGACAACAACCTGGAGCAATGACCCCTCCCCCAGCCGGAGCAGAGGGATTCCTGGCTCACGCCGCTCGGCCGCTCAGCAAGCGATCGAGTCCTACGCGATCAACACCAGCCGGGTTGGAACCAGCCCGGTCTACAACAACACCAAGGATCTAGCCGCATGCTTGGTTCTCGCAACGCATCAAGCACCGTTCACCCGATCGTGTGGACGGCACCCCGTCTCCGCTCTCCAGGCCGTCGACTCGGAGATATCAGGTGACCGGAATGGCATCCAGGCACGACACCGCCGCCGCGCCCCCCGTGAAGGAGGGGGGCGCGGCCCCGGCCGGTCCGCCCGCCGAGTCTCCCCAGACGCTTCGGAAACGGGCCCGGCTGTCCCGGCGCTGGCAGCGTGACGTGCGCTGGAGCCCGTACGCGTTCGTCTCCCCGTTCTTCCTCCTCTTCGTGGCGTTCGGTCTGTTCCCGCTGATCTACACGGCGTGGGCCTCGCTGCACACGGTGGAGCTGACCGCGCCGACGGACATGGAGTGGGCGGGGCTGCGCAACTACACGCGGATCTTCGACGACGAGTTCTACTGGAACGCCGCGAAGAACACCTTCACCATCGGGATCATCTCGACCGTCCCGCAGCTGATGATGGCGCTGGGCATCGCCCATCTCCTCAACTACAAGCTGCGCGCCTCGTCGTTCTTCCGGGTCGTGATGCTCGCGCCGTACGCCACGTCGATCGCCGCGGCGACGCTCGTCTTCGTGCTGCTGTTCGGCCGCGACTACGGGATGATCAACTGGTTCCTCGGTCTGATCGGTGTCGACGGCATCGACTGGCAGAACGACAAGTGGTACGCGCAGATCGCCGTGTCCTCGATCGTCATCTGGCGCTGGACCGGCTACAACGCGCTGATCTATCTGGCCGCGATGCAGGCGATCCCGCAGGACCTGTACGAGTCGGCGGCCCTCGACGGCGCCAGCCGCTGGAAGCAGTTCCTGCATGTCACGCTGCCGTCGCTGCGCCCGACGATCCTGTTCACCTGTGTGGTGTCGACCATCGGTGCCTCGCAACTCTTCGCCGAGCCCCTGATGTTCGACACCAACAAGGGTGCCTCCGGCGGTCCCCAGCACCAGTTCCAGACGCTCGGCCTGTACATGTACGAGCAGGGGTGGGTGAACCACCACCTGGGCCGTGCCTCCGCCATCGCCTGGACGATGTTCCTGATCCTCATCGTGATCGGGATCGTCAACTACGTCATCTCGCGCCGGCTGCGCGCCAGTGGTTAGGAGACCGGCCGTGACGACGACAATCAACAAAGCCCCGGTCGATGCCGTGCCGCCGGAGCCGCCCAAGGACGGGCGACGCAGGTTCGGCTCCAAGGCGGCGCGGGCGGGCGGCCAGCACCACGCCGGGCCCCTCGCGTACGCCATCCTGATCATCTTCGCCCTGGTGTCGATCTTCCCGTTGTTCTGGACGGCGGTCGCCGCCTCCCGGGACAACGCGCGGCTGGCGGAGACACCGCCGCCGTTCTGGTTCGGCGCCAACCTCTTCGACAAGATCGAAGTGGCCTGGAAGGACGCCAATCTGGGCGAGGCGTTCCTCAACACGACGATCGTGGCGGGCATTTCGTCCCTGACGATCGTGTTCCTGTCCACGATCGCCGGTTTCGCCTTCGCGAAGCTGCGCTTCAGGGGCCGTAACGCCCTGATGCTGATCGTGATCGGCACGATGATGGTGCCGCCGCAGCTCCAGGTGATCCCGCTGTACATGCTGGTCGCCGAGCTGGACTGGACGGATCAGCTGCAGGCGGTGATCCTGCCGTCGCTGGTCAGCGCGTTCGGTGTGTTCTTCATGCGGCAGTATCTGCTCCAGGCGCTGCCGGACGAGATCATCGAGGCGGCGCGGGTGGACGGCGCGAGCAGTTGGCGGGTCGTCTGGCATGTGGTCTTCCCGGCCGCGCGTCCGGCCATGGCCGTGCTCGGCATGCTGATGTTCGTCCAGACCTGGAACGACTTCCTGTGGCCGTTCCTCGTCCTGACCCAGTTGGGCAACCCGACCGTCCAGGTCGCGGTCGCCGGCCTCGGCCGCGGTTACACCCCCGACCAGGCCCTGATCATGGCGGGCGCCCTGCTGAGCACCCTCCCGCTGCTGCTGGTCTTCGCGGTCTTCGGCAAGCAGATCGTGGGGGGCATCATGCAGGGGGCGGTGAAGGGCTGAGGCCCACCGCGGTTCGTTCTCGGGGGCCGGGTCACCGCCGCCCCGGCCCCTCTTCCTCCCGCTGTTCTCTTTCCCCCCACCCACCTCCGTCGGTCTACCCGACCACCAATGGGAGCGCTTCCATGCCTGAGCCCACCACGCCGGTGACCTTTCCTCCCGCCTTCCTCTGGGGCGCGGCCACCTCCGCCTACCAGATCGAGGGCGCGGTGCGGGAGGACGGCCGTACGCCCTCCATCTGGGACACCTTCAGCCATACGCCGGGGAAGACCGCCGGTGGCGAGACCGGTGACATCGCTGTCGACCACTACCACCGCTACCGCGACGACGTGGCGATGATGGCCGACCTGGGCCTCACCTCGTACCGCTTCTCGATCTCCTGGTCGCGCGTCCAGCCGACGGGCCGGGGTCCGGCGATCCAGCGGGGTCTGGACTTCTACCGGCGTCTGGTGGACGAGCTGCTGGAGAAGGGCATCAAGCCGGCCGTGACCCTCTACCACTGGGATCTGCCGCAGGAGTTGGAGGACGCGGGCGGCTGGCCCGAGCGGGACATCGTGCACCGTTTCGCCGAGTACGCGCGGATCGTGGGCGAGGCGCTGGGCGACCGGGTCGAGCAGTGGATCACGCTGAACGAGCCGTGGTGCACGGCGTTCCTGGGCTACGGCTCCGGGGTGCACGCGCCGGGCCGAACCGACCCGGTGGCGTCGCTGCGCGCGGCGCACCATCTGAACGTGGCGCACGGGCTGGGGGTGGCGGCGCTGAGGTCGGTGATGCCGGCGCGCAACAGTGTGGCCGTGAGCCTGAACTCGTCGGTCGTACGGCCGATTTCGGACTCCCCGGCGGATCTGGCGGCGGCTCGGAAGATCGACGACCTCGCGAACGGTGTCTTCCACGGGCCGATGCTGCACGGGGCGTATCCGGAGTCGCTGTTCGCGGCGACGGCGTCGCTGACGGACTGGTCGTTCGTCCAGGACGGCGATGTGGCGACGGCGAACCAGCCGTTGGACGCGCTGGGGTTGAACTACTACACGCCGACGCTGGTGGGCGCGGCGGACGCCGACCTGAAGGGCCCGCGCGCGGACGGTCACGGCGCGAGCGAGCACTCCCCGTGGCCGGGCGCGGACGACGTGCTGTTCCACCAGACGCCGGGCGACCGTACGGAGATGGGGTGGACGATCGACCCGACGGGCCTGCACGAGCTGATCATGCGGTACGCGCGGGAGACCCCCGGGCTGCCGATGTACATCACCGAGAACGGGGCGGCGTACGACGACAAGATGGACGCCGACGGCCGCGTCCACGACCCGGAGCGGATCGCGTATCTGCACGGCCATCTGCGGGCGGTGCGGCGGGCGATCGCCGAGGGGGCGGATGTCCGCGGGTACTACCTCTGGTCGTTGATGGACAACTTCGAGTGGGCGTACGGGTACGGGAAGCGGTTCGGGGCGGTGTACGTGGACTACGGGACGCTGGCTCGTACGCCGAAGTCGAGTGCGTACTGGTACGCGCAGGCGGCGAAGACGGGGGCGCTTCCGCCGCTGGTGACGAACTCGGCGTGACCGGGGGTTCGGGTAGGTCCGGGTAGGTCCGCGGGCCCGGGGCACGGTGCGGCTGAGAGAGCGCCGTGCCCTTTCCGTGCCCGTTCGCGCCCCACGTAGGCACATGTCATGAAATAACTCGATTGCGTCATACTTGACAGGGCGGCCACGTCTCCGAGGACGGGATGAGGCACATGGGGAAGACGCGGACCGATGATGGTGCCCGTCGATGGTTGCCCTCGACGGGCGCCATCGACGAGGCGGCGACGGCCAGGGTGACACTCGACGAGCAGGGCACCGTGACGGGCTGGAGCACGGGAGCCGAGCGGCTGCTCGGCTACGGCGCGACGGAGATCGTCGGCCGCGCCGGCGCCGTCCTGCTCTCCGACGGAGTCGACATGGACCTGCCCTCCCTCGCGGCGCGGTCGCGCTGGAACGGCCGGGTGGCGCTGCGGCACCGGGACGGCCGGCGGCTGGAGGTGGCGGTCCTCGCCCACCACCGGACGACCGGCGACGGGCAGGGCGACTGGCTGGTGGTCTCCGCCCTCACCGGAACGGACCCGGACCACCTGGACGACCGTCTGACCAGGTGGGCCTTCGCCCAGACTCCGTGCTGCACGATGGCGCTCTACGACACCGGTCTGCGGCTGCGGCGCGCGAACGCGGACATGGAACGGGCGTCTGCTCTCAGCGAGGACGAGATGCGCGGGCTGCGGGTGAGCGAGATCGTCCCGCACGCGGACGCGGAGAAGACCGAGCGGGCCATGACCCGGGTGCTGGAGACCGACGAACCGCAGTACATCGAGAACTTCCTGAGGGTCGAGGGGGAGAGCCGGGAGCACGCCTGGTCGTGCTACCTCGCCCCTCTCAAGGACCGGGACGACCGGACGCGCGGTGTCATCCTCTCCGCGCACGACATCACGGAGCAGCACTGGGCCCGCCGGCGGCTCCAGCTGATCACCGAGGCCAGCGCCCGCATCGGGACCACCCTGGACGTGGCCCGGACCGCGCGGGAACTGGCGGACGTGGCCGTCCCCGCCATCGCCGACTTCGTCACCGTCGACCTGCTCGCCTCCCTCGACAGCGGTCCCGAACCGACGCCCGGCGGCCGCCTCGGGGCCGCGGACGGCGCCATGGAACTGCGGCGCGTGGCCCACCAGTCCGTGTACGCGGACGTTCCCGAGTCCGTGATCGGCCTGGGCGAGACGGATGTCTACCCGGCGGACTCGCCCCCGGTGGAGTGCCTGAACTCGGGCAGGGGCGCGCTGTTCGCGGTGGCCGATCCCGGGTTCGCGCCCTGGGCGGCCCGGGACCGCGCCCGCGCGGAGCAGATCGGGACGTTCGGGATTCACTCCGTGATGATGGTGCCGCTGCGGGCCCGGGGCACCATCCTGGGTGTGGCCGTCTTCATCCGCCACCAGCGCCCCGAGGCGTTCGAGCGGGACGATCTGCTGCTGGCCGAGGAGATCACCGCCCGGGCGGCCGTCTGCGTCGACAACGCCCGGCGCTACACCCGTGAGCGCTCCACCGCCGTCACCCTCCAGCGCAGCCTGCTGCCGCAGCGGCTGCCCCGCCAGGCGGCCGTGGACGTCGCCTCCCGCTATCTGCCCGCCGGGGGCACGGCCGGCGTGGGCGGCGACTGGTTCGACGTGATCCCGTTGTCGGGCGCCAGGGTCGCGCTGGTCGTCGGCGACGTGGTCGGCCACGGCCTGCACGCCTCGGCGACGATGGGCCGGCTGCGCACCGCCGTCCGTACCCTCGCCGATGTCGATCTGCCGCCCGACGAACTCCTCACCCACCTCGACGACCTGGTCTCCCACCTCAACGCCGACGACAGCGAGGACGACGCCCCGCACGACGACGGAGACCTCGGCGCGACCTGCCTGTACGCCGTGTACGACCCGATCGCGGGCCGCTGCACCCTGGCCACCGCCGGGCACCCGGCACCCGCCCTGGTGAGCCCCGACGGAACGGTCACCCTCCTGGAGGCGCCCGCCGGGCCGCCCCTGGGCCTCGGTGGGCTGCCGTTCGAGGCCGTCGAGGTCGACGTACCGGAGGGCAGTCTGCTCGCCCTCTACACCAACGGGCTGATCACGGCCCGCGACCCCGACCTCGACCTCGGCCTCGATCTGCTGTGCCATGCCCTCGCGCAGCCCGCCGCCTCCCTGGACGGTGTGTGCGACCTGGTGCTGGGCGCGATGCTGTCCGATCGGCCCATGGACGACATCGCCCTGCTCGTCGCCCGTACCCGCACGCTCGACGCCGACCATGTGACCGCCTGGGACGTGCCCGCCGATCCGGCCATGGTCGCCGACGCCCGCAAGCTGGCCGCCGACCGGCTCGCGGAGTGGGGGCTGGACGACGCCACGTACATCACCGAGCTGGTGGTGAGCGAACTGGTCACCAACGCCATCCGGCACGCCGAGCCGCCGATCCAGCTGCGGCTGATCAACGACCGCACGCTCATCTGCGAGGTGTCCGACGCCAGCAGCACCGCCCCGCACCTGCGTCGGGCCCGCACCTTCGACGAGGGCGGCCGGGGCCTGATGCTGGTCGCACAGATGACCCAGGCGTGGGGCACCCGCCACACGGCCCTCGGCAAGACCATCTGGGCGGAGCAGGCCCTGCCCGGGCGGTGAGGAAGGGCTGAGGCAGATGCACCGTGGCGACGACGACGGGTACGCGCCGCGCGACGCGTACGGAGAGGGAGACGAGGCGGTCCGGGCCTTCGCCCAGGGCGGGCCGTTCGGTGAGGTGCTGTCCGGGACCGACTGGTCGGCGACCGTGCTCGGTCCCACCCCGGGCTGGCCGCACCGGCTGGTCGAGAACCTGCGCGTCGTGCTGGCCTCCGACCTGCCGATGGCGCTGTTCTGGGGGCCCCGCTTCGTGATGCTCTACAACCAGGGCTACGCCGAGATCATCGGCTCCAAGCACCCGGGCGCGCTCGGGGCCCCGGCCGGACAGCTGTTCCCGGAGAACTGGGACGACTACACGGGGCCCATGTTCCAGTCCGTCGTCGACCGGCGTCAGGCACTGGTCGTCCGTGACCGGCCCTTCCGCCTCATCCGCCACGGCTTCGTGGAGCAGACGTACTTCGACATCTCCTTCCAGCCGGTGCTCATGGACGACGGGACCGTCGGCGGGGTGCTGTGCTTCGTGTCGGAGACCACCGGCCGGGTGCTCGGCGAGCGGCGGCTCGGGCTGCTGGCCGACATCGGCGTCCACACCACCGATCTGCCCGGCCCCGCCGAGGTGGCGCGGAAGATCGCCGACGTGCTCGCCCGCTACCGCGACGACGTGCCGTTCGCCCACCTGTATCTGGCCTCGGGGACGGAAGAGCCCGTCCTGGCCGCGTCCACCTGCCGGCCGCCGCCCCACGGGAGCCGGGCCCGGCTGCCCGAGGACGTCGCCGCGCGGGTCACCGGCGGCACCGCCGTCACCCTGCCCGCCGAGCCCTTCCTGTGCGAGCCGGGCGCCCCCGCCGAGGCACCTCACGCCGAGGCGTCCACCGCCGAGGCGCCCCCCGTGGAAGCGCTCGCCCTGCCGCTGAGCAACCCCGACCGGGTACGCGGCGTCCTCGTCGCCGGGATCAATCCGCTGCTTCCCCTGGCCGGCGGCTACCGGGACTTCCTCGACATCCTCGCGCGCGCCGTCACCGCCGCCCTCTCGGCCGCGCTCGCGCACGAGGAGCAGCGCCGACGCGCCGAGGCGCTGACGGAGCTGGACCGGGCCAAGACGATGTTCTTCGCCAACGTCAGCCATGAGCTGCGCACACCGCTCACCCTGTTCCTCGGTCCGGTCCAGGACGCGCTGGCGCAGGAGGACCGGCCCGGGACCCGCAGACGGCTGGAGCTGGCCGAGCGCAACGCCCTGCGGCTGCTGAAGCTGGTCAACACCCTGCTCGATGTCACACGCGCCGAGGCGGGGGCCCTGCAGGGCGACTTCGAGCCCGTCGATCTGTCGGCCACCACCGCCGAGCTGTCCGGGATGTTCCGCTCCGCCTTCGAGACGGCCGGCCTGTCGCTGGACGTCGACTGCCCGCCGCTGCCCCAGCCGGTCTGCGTCGACCGGGAGATGTACGAGAAGATCGTCCTCAATCTGCTCAGCAACGCGCTGAAGTTCACGCCGTCGGGCGGCGCCCGGGTCGCCGTGTCGGCCGTCGGCGACCGCGCCCGGCTGACGGTGTCGGACACGGGCATCGGGGTGCCCGAGGAGGAACTGCCCCGGCTCTTCGAACGCTTCCACCAGGTGCACGGGGCGCCCGCCCGCACCCATGAGGGCAGCGGTATCGGCCTCGCGCTGGTCAAGGACCTGGTGCAGCAGCACGGTGGCACCATCACCGCCGGCAGCCGCCCGGGCCGGGGCACCACGTTCACGGTGGAGATCCCCTTCGGCACGGCCCATCTGTCCCCGCCGCCGAGGACAGGGCCCGAGCGCGTCGGCACGCCGGCCGGGCCCTCTCGCCGGGCCACCGCCTACGCCGAGGCGGCACGCGGCCCGGCCGCCCCGCACGGATGGCCGACCCGCACCGCGCGCGAGGCCTGCGCCGAGGAGGTGGCCCACGGGGAGGAGGCGGCCGGGGAGGGGGCGGCCCGCAGGGAGGGGGTGGAGCGGGCCGAGCGGGAGGGCCGGGCCGAGCCTCGGCCCCACGCCGAGGGGACCACCCGCCCCGGCGTCCCCGGCCGGAGTGCCCGCCCCCGGCTGCTCGTCGCCGACGACAACAGCGACATGCGGGCGTACCTCTACGACCTGCTGCACCCCGAGTACGACCTGCGGCTCGTGCCCGACGGCCGGACCGCGCTGGCGGCCGCCGTCGAGGGCCCGTACGACCTGGTGCTGACCGACGCGATGATGCCCGGCATGGACGGCTTCGAGCTGGTCCGCGCGCTGCGGGACGCCCCCCGTACCTCCCATCTGCCGATCGTGATGCTCACCGCCCGGGCCGGTGAGGAGGCCGCCGTCCAGGGCATCGAGGCGGGCGCCGACGACTACCTGGCCAAACCCTTCTCGTCCCGCCAACTGCTCGCCCGTGTACGGGCCAACCTGGAGCTGTCGCGGCTGCGGGACCGCATCCTGTCCGAGACCCGTGAGCACGCGACCGCGCTGGCCACCCTCGCCGAGGCGGGACTGCGGCTGTCCGGCAGCCTGGAACCGGGGCAGGTGCTGGAGACGGCCGGTGAACTGCTCGTCCCCCAGCTCGCCGACGAGGTCCGTATCGACGTGCTCGGCGACGCCCGGGGCCCCGCCCCGGACGGGTCACCGGACCCGGCGGTGTACACCTCGGGACACGGCTCCGCGACCGACGACCGGCTGGCCGACGCGGTGGCCCGCGTCCTGCGCGGGGGCCCCACGCCCCGCGACCCGGACGGCCGGCTCCTGGCCCTGGCGCTGACCTCGCGCGGACGGATGCTGGGCGCCCTGGCCGTGGCCCGCCGCCACCGCCCCTACTCCGACGGCGAACGCACCTACCTCCAGGCCGTGACCAGCCGGATCGCCGTCGCCTACGACAACGCCACCCGCTACCAGAACGAGCGCCGCCTCGCCGTCGCGCTGCAACGCGCGCTGCTGCCCCAGGCTCTCCCCCAGGTGCCGGGCATGACCACCGCGTCCTACTACCGGGCCAGCGCCCTCGGCGCCGAGGTGGGCGGCGACTGGTACGACGTCATCCAACTGCCGGACGGCGCGGTCGGGCTGGCCATCGGGGACGTCATGGGCCACGACGTCGACGCGGCCATCCTCATGGGCAGTCTGCGCTCGGCCCTGCACGCCTACGCGCTGGAGTGCCCCACCCCGAGCGAGGTGCTGGCCCGCCTCGACGCGCACTGCTCCGCCCTCGACAGCGACCGCTTCGCCACCTGCCTGTACGCCGTCTACGAGCCCGGAGCCCGTCGGCTGCGCTACGCGTCGGCGGGCCATCTGCCCCCGCTGCTGGTGGCCGGCGGCAGGACCGGATACCTGGACCTCGCCCCGGGCATGCCCCTCGGGGTGGCCCGTGGTGACGCCACCGACCACGAGACGCTGCTCCTGCCCGGCACCGGGCTGCTGCTGTTCACCGACGGCCTGGTCGAGCACCGCACCACGCGCCTCGACGACCGGCTCGCGGCCCTGCGCCGCATCTGCCGCGACGTCCTGCCCGCACCGGCATCGCCGCACGCCGCGCCCGCGCCGGACGCGATCATCGGCCTGGCCCTCGGCATGCTGGCCACCCCCGACCGCGTCGACGACGACACGGCCCTGCTGGCCGCGGTCCCGGCACCGTGAGCGCGGGGAGGGCCTGGCTCGGGTGCGTGAGCGGAGGGGGAGGCGTGAGCGCCGAGGGTCGAGCGCGGAGGGGGCCGGCGATCGGACATGCGCCCGGTCACCGGCCCCCTCACATCGCCGTCAGCGAGGTTCCCGTACGACCGCCACGTCCCCGGCGGCCACCGTCACCGAGCCGCCCTCGGCCGCCTTGCCCGTCAGCAGGTCGGTGCCGTGGGCGGCGACTTCGGCGTCCTCGTCCCCATGGTTGATCAGGAAGAGGTAGTCGGCGTCCGGTCCCCGGCGCAGGACCGCCTCCACGCCCCGGGGAGTCGCACGCACGGGGTCCACGCCCGCCTCCGAGCGGAGCCGGTCCAGCAGTGACGCGAGCGTCGCCGGGTCGGGGCGCGTGGCCAGGTACCACGTCGTGCCCGAGCCGTACGCGTTGCGGGTCACCGCCGGGACGCCGGTCAGCGGGCCGGAGGTGTACGCGGCGACCGGCTCGGCGCCCGCCAGGGCCACCCGCTCCGACCACAGCGAAGCCGTACCGCCCCCGCTCAGGCCCACGGTCTCCCCCGGCAGCAGCGGGAACACCTCGTCCGTCCGAACGCCCAGCGCCTCGCGGAACGCTCCCGGGTAACCGCCCAGCCGGATATGGCAGTTCTCGTCGACCGCCCCGCTGTGGAAGCCCACGGCGAGGGTACCGCCGGACTGCGCGAAGCCCGTCAGGTTGGCCGCGCCCGCGTCGTCCACCAGGTACAGGCTCGGCGCCAGCACCAGCTTGTAGGAGGACAGATCGGCGTCGGGGCGTACGAAGTCCACCGCCACCCCGGCCCGCCACAGCGGCTCGTACCAAGCGCGGACCAGGTCCTGGAAGCGGAGCTTCTCGCTCGGCTGGGAGGGGAGTTCGACCGCCCACCAGGCGTCCCAGTCCCAGACGACGGCGACCTCGGCCACGCCCTCGCTGCCGCGCACCTCCGCCAGCGCCTTCAGGTCCGCGCCGAGTGCGACCACGTCCCGCCAGATCCGGCTGTCGGTGCCCGCGTGGGGCAGCATCGCCGAGTGCCACTGCTCGGCGCCCGCCTTGGCGGCCCGCCACTGGAAGTAGGCGATGCCGTCGGCGCCCCTGGCCACATGGGAGAGGGCGTTGCGGCGCAGTTCGCCGGCGGTCTTGGCGCGGTTGACCGGCTGCCAGTTGACCGCGCCCGTGGAGTGCTCCATCAGCAGCCAGGGGCGGCCCGCCAGCGAGCGGACCAGATCGCCGCTGAGCGCGATGTCGATCTCCGACTCGGGGTCCGTGGACTGGAGGTAGTGGTCGTTGGAGACGATGTCCAGCTCCGGGGCCCAGCGCCAGTAGTCCAGCTTGTCGAAGTTGTACATCACCATGAAGTTCGTGGTGGCGGGGGTGGCCGGGGCCGTCTCCCGCAGGATCTCGCGCTCCGCCTTCAGCAGGGAGAGCAGGGCGTCGCTGCAGAAGCGGCGCCAGTCCAGCTGGTGCGTCGGGTTGGGGACCGCGCCGGTCGCCCGGGGCGGGATGATCTCGTCCCAGTCGTAGTACCACTGGCTCCAGAACGTCGTGCCCCAGGCGTCGTTGAGCGCCGCCAGGTCGTCGCCGTACTTCGCGCGCAGCCAGACCCGGAACGCCGCCGCGCTGGTGTCGCAGTAGCACTCGCCGTTGTGGCAGCCGTACTCGTTGTGGACGTGCCACATGACGACGGCGGGGTGGTCGGCGTAGCGCTCGCCCAGGACGCGGGCGATGCGCAGCGCCGCCTCGCGGTACGCCGGGCTCGACGGGCAGAACGTCTGACGGCTGCCGTACGAGAGGGTGCGGCCGTCCTTGTCGACCGGCAGCGCCTCCGGGTGCGCCCGGAAGAACCACGCGGGCGGGGCGGCGGTCGGGGTCGCCAGGTCGGCGGCGATGCCGTTCTCGTGGAGCAGGGCGAGGATCTTGTCCAGGCGGGAGAAGTCGTACTCGCCCTCCCTGGGCTCCAGGAACGCCCACGAGAAGATGTTGACGCTCACCATGTTGACGCCCGCCTCGCGCATGAGGCGTACGTCCTCGGCCCAGACCTCCTCGGGCCACTGCTCGGGGTTGTAGTCGCCGCCGTAGGCGATACCGGGGACGTTCAGAGAGGTGCTCATCGGTCGGTTCCTCCGGGGTTTCCGCCGAGCAGACGGCGGGTCGTGTCCACACCCCAGGTGTCCAGGGAGAGAAGGCGGTCGCTGGAGGCCATCAGGCCGCCGGTCGCCTCCACGTGCGCGGCCCACCGCTCCCGCGTCTCCACGGCCGGGCGGGCCATCAGGCAGTCGGGGTCGTTCACCCAGAGACGGCCGTGCTGCCACTGCCGGCCCACACCCGTGAACTCCGCCGGGTCCTGGCCGGGCTGGCTGTAGTCGTCGGCCTCGGGACGGCGGTGCGGTGCCGTGTCGGGGCTGACCCGCATCGCGTCGAACAGCCCGATGGAGGGGAGGATCGGGGCGCCGCAGCCCAGGAGGTACGACTCCTCGCCTATCGCGTCGCGGATCAGTTCGATCCCCTGGCGGTACGCGGTGAGCGCGTCCACATCCGCGTGCCGTACGCCCTCCAGCGCGCCCGCGTACAGGAAGTCGACCTTGAAGTAGTCGTAGCCCTCGGAGAGGAGCGTCCGGTAGACCTCGGTGAGGTACGCGGCGGCCTCGGGGTGGGTGGTGTCCAGGACGTACAGGTCGTGGCCCCAGTTGCGGCCGGCGTGCAGCGGGGCGTCGCCGTCCGCGTCGCGGACGAGCCACTCGGGGTGCTCGGCGGCCAGGGTGCTCGCCGGGTCGACCAGGAAGGGGGCCGTCCAGATGCCGGCGCGGCGGCCACGGGCGCGGATCACCTCGGAGATGCCCGCGCGGGAGCGGAAGCGGCCGGAGAGGGTGAGCCAGTCGCCGAGGGCCTTCTGGTAGCCGTCGTCGATCTGGACCACGTCGATGGGCAGGTCGAGGGTGTCCATCGCACGGAGGTTCTCGTGGATGTCGTCCTCGGTGACCTCGGTGAAGTACTCGTACCAGGAGCACCAGACCGTGGGCGCCGGGCGGGGCGCGGGTACGGCGAGGCCGTCGGCCCAGTCGGCGAGGACGGACTGGATGTCGGTGCCGGTCCACTCCTTCACCGGGCCGTCGGCGGTCACCTCCGCCACGCCGTCGCGGACGACGAGGCGGATCGAGGGGACCTCGGCGGTCGGCTCGGGCGCCGCCCACAGCCGTACGGGGCCGCCGTCGCCGGGGTCGAGGGCGAGCAGGCCCTCGCCCTGGAAGGTGTCGGCGGGGACGGTGCGGCCGGGGCGGTAGCAGACGGTCGCCCAGTTGGCGTTGGTCGGGCGGTACGGGGCGTCGCCGAGGGCGTAGGAGCCGCTGGGGCTCCACGACTGCCAGCCCTCCTCGTGCACCCGGGCGGTGTTCGGGTCCACGGGCACGGAGGCGACCGGCGTGAAGGGGTGGGGCACGGTGTTCTCTCTCGGGGTCTCAGGTACGTGTGGCGCCGGGCCCGAAACAGGCCCGGCGCCACACCGGTACGAACTCGTACCAAATAGAACGAACTAGCACGAACTGCGGGATCAGCCCTTGTTCGCGCCCAGGGTGAGACCGCCCACGAACTGCCGCTGGAGCAGGAAGTAGACGATCAGGGTGGGGATGGCGGTGAGGAGGGCGCCGGCGGCGACGAGGTTGTTGTCGGTGAAGAACTGGCCGGAGAGGTTGTTCAGTGCCGAGGTGATCGGCATGTTCTCACCGGTCGAGATCAGCACGAGTGCCCAGAAGAAGTCGTTGTAGATCCAGATGGACAGCAGCGTGGCCAGGGCGGCCATCGCCGGTTTGCACAGCGGCAGCACGATCTGCCAGTACATCCGCCATACCGAGGCGCCGTCGACGAGCGCGGCCTCGGTCAGCTCGTGCGGCAGCGAGCGCATGTAGTTGCTCAGCACGAAGGCGCAGAACCCCGACTGGAACGCGACATGGATCAGGACGAGACCCAGGGCCGAGTCGTACAGCTTGCCGCTCATGGTGATGCCGGGCAGGTCGATGAGCAGGTACATGCGGTACAGCGGGGTGATGATGACCTGCTGCGGGAGCAGGTTGCCGGCGGTGAAGACCAGCAGCAGGAACAGGTTGAGGCGGAAGTCGAAGCGGCTGACGTAGAACGCGACCATCGAGGACAGGAACAGCGTCAGCAGCACCGCCGGGACGGCGACGATCAGCGTGTTCACGAAGTAGTGCGTCATGTCCGACTGCGTGAACGCGTTGGTGAAGTTCTCGAAGGTCAGCTTGTCGGGCCAGGAGACATAGCCCTTCTCACTGGTCTCCGAGTACGGCCGCAGCGCCGCGTAGATCGCCCACAGGAGCGGGGCGAGCCAGGCCAGCGCGGTGCCGGCGAGGAAGACGTGCAGCAGAATCCGGGCGGGGCGCAGGCGGGAGGTCTTCCTGTACACGGCCGGGACCGGCCCGCCGGTGGTGTCCTTGGACACGGTGAGGGTGGTGCTCATGCCCGCCGCTCCTTCCGGAAGGTGGCGATCAGATACGGGATGATCACGACGAGGGAGATCGCCAGCAGGACGACCGCGATCGCCGATCCGTATCCGATGCGGCTGGACTCACCGATGATGTTGGTGGTCACCAGGATGGAGAGCAGTTCGGTGCCCTCGGCCCCGCCGTTGAAGACGTAGACCAGGTCGAAGGCGCGCAGTGCCTCGATGATGGTGACGACCAGCACGACGGTGTTGGTGGGCCGCAGGGTGGGGAAGATGACGTTCTTGAAGGTCTGCCACTCGTTGGCGCCGTCGAGCGAGGACGCTTCGCGCAGCGAGGGGTCGACGCCCTTGAGGCCGGCCAGGTAGAGGATCATCATGTAGCCGGTGTGGCGCCAGGAGGCGGCGATGAGGATGGCCCACAGGTTGAGGTCCGGGTCGCCGATCCAGTCGATGTACTTGCCGGGCTCGTTGGCCCCGATCAGGCTGTTGATCAGACCGGTGTCGGGGTTGTAGACGAGCTGCCAGACGAAACCGATGACGGCCATGGACAGCACGACGGGCAGGAAGAACGCGGTCTGGTAGACGCGGCTGAAGCGGATCTTCTTGTCCAGCTGTACGGCCAGGAACAGGCCCATCGGCGTCGGGATCAGGATCAGGACGACGAACCAGATGACGTTGTGCTGGACGGCCGGCCAGAACTGCGGGTTGTTCTCGAACAGTTCCTTGAAGTTCTCCAGCCCGACCCATGTGATGGAGTCGAAGCCGATGCCGTCCCAGGTGGTGAAGGCGAGGAAGATCGAGGCGAGGGCCGTCACCCAGACCAGGGCGACATGCAGGATCGTCGGCAGACCCGCCATCACACCCAGGGTCAGCCGGTCGCGCCGGGTGAGCAGACGAGCGTGGCCCGTGGGGGGCTTCTTGGCGGTGACATGGGCAGAGCCCGGAGGCGGCACGGCCGCCTCCGGGTTGCCCGACTTCTCGGGGGTGGTATCGGTCTTGGTCATGAGGAAGCGAAGATCGTCTTCTTCTGGCGCTCGATCGACGTGAGCAGGCTGTCGATCCCCTTCGGGTCACGGATGAACTTCTGCAGCGAGGGCTGCATCACCGTGGACGTGAAGTCGGGACGGCTGTCGCGGTCCATGAACTGGGTGAGGCTCTTGGCGCCCGCGATCATTTCGTACGCCTTCTTCTGCAGGGCGGTGTACGACGAGGTGTCGGCGCCGGTGGCGGCGTGGACCACGCTCGGGTCGGCCTTGAGGTAGATGTCCTCGGCGTCCGTGGTGCCGAGGAACTCCAGCAGCTTGACGGCCTCGGCCTTGTTCTTGGGGCTCTTGCTCATCATGAAGCCGTCGGTGGGCGCCTCGACCGTGTCCTGCCCGTAGGCCGAGTCGATCTCCGGGAAGGCGAAGAAGTCGAGGTCCTCAAGGGCCTCCGGGTCGGTGAACTGCTGCGCCACGAACGTGCCCAGCAGGTACATGCCCGCCTTCTTCGACGCCAGCGTCTGCGCCGCGTCCTGCCAGGTACGGCCGACCGCGCCCTCCTGGTGGTACGGAAGGATCTCGGTCCACAGGTCGAAGGCGGCCTTCACCTTGGCGTCGGTCCAGGACGCCTTGCCCGCCATCAGCTCGACATGGAAGTCGTAGCCGTTCTTGCGGAAGTTGATCTGGTCGAAGGTGCCGAGCGCGGGCCAGGCGTCCTTGTCACCGAAGGCGATCGGAACGAGCCCGTCCTTCTGCATCTGCTTGCACAGCGCCACGAAGTCGTCCCACGTGGTGGGAACCTCGTAGCCCTTCTCCTCGAAGACGCTCTTCCGGTAGAAGATCGCCCAGGGGTACGTGTACAGCGGCACGAAGTAGTACTTGCCGTCCTCGCCCTTGCTGAGCTTGTGCATCGCCTCGGGGAAGTTGTCCCCGATGGTCTTCCACACGTCGTCGATCGGCGTGGCCAGGCCCTTCGCCGCGAAGAACTGCATGCGGTAACCGGCGAACCAGGTGAACACGTCGTCCGGCGTACCCTGCAGGTAGGAGTTGATCTGCTCCTGGAAGGTGTTGGAGTCCTTGGTGTTCACGTCGACCGTGATGCCGGTCTTCTTCTTGTACGCCGCGTAGATCTCGGCGAACGCCTTCTTCGGGACCGGGTCGGACGCCTTCGAGCCGAGGGTGACGGTCTTCGGGTCGGCGGCCGTGCCGCTGCCGCCGCAGGCGCTCAGCAGAGGGATACCGGCGCCGAGTGCGGCGGCGCCGCCTATGCCGCGCAGCAGGGTGCGGCGACTCGGGCCGGGCACGGCGAGACCTGAAGGTGTGAGTTGCATGTACGGCTCCCTGGGACAGATGGTCCGGTCGTCAATGGCCCTCGCCAGTTACTGATCGAAAACGACCAGAAACCAACTCGACCGAACACGGTGGCCGTAATAACAGCTCTATGTCCTGTCATACGTCAAGACTTCATGTCTTCCTTTGTTGAAACGTAATCCCTCCGGGTCGAAACGTGACCGACACACCCATGGGTCACTCAGGTTACGGACAGGAGATGAACAGAGGGGGGTTGTGTTCAGCTGCGGGGCGGGTGGGGTGCATGACAGCTCGGGTCCGCCGGCTCGTGCGTCAGCGCCCGTGTGTGGGGGCTGGTCGCGCCCCGCGGCGGAGCCGCATATCGACTCGGCCCCGCGCCCCTTTGGGGCGCGGCTCGGGGCTCGGCGGTCTTCTTGTCTGGAGCCAGATCCTCACCTCCGCTCCTCCCAGTACCGAGCGGCCTATGCGTACGTCTCCTCCCGTCGACTCCGCCAGGCGGCGGACTATGTCCAGGCCCAGACCCGTCGAGCCGGCCGTGCCGGAGCCTCGGCCCCGGGCCATGGCCGCCCCGGGGTCGGGGATGCCGGCGCCCGCGTCGGAGACCAGGACGATCACCGCGTCCTGCGCGTCATGGACGTCCACCGCGAACGCCGTGCCCTGCGCCGTGTGACGAAAGACATTGCCGAGGAGGGCGTCCAGCGCGGCCGCGAGGTCGGCCCGAGCCACGGGTATGCGCACCGGGCGCTCCACCCCGGCCACCCGCCACTTGCGGCCCTCGTCCTCCGCCAGCGCCGACCAGAACGCCATCCGCTCACCCACCACCTCCGCCGCGTCGCACCCGGCGCCCGGCCCCGCCGCCGCGGTCTGCGGCCTGGCCTCCCGCGCCGTACGGATGATCGTGTCCACCTCCCGCTCCAGTTGCTCCACTGCCGCCCGGGTGTGCTCGGCGGCCGGGCCTTCGCCGAGCGAGGCCGCGTTCAGCCGCAGCACGGTCAGCGGGGTGCGCAGCCGGTGGGACAGGTCGGCCGCCAGCTCCCGCTCGTTCGCCAGCAGGTGGACCACCTGGTCGGCCATCGCGTTGAACGCCACCGCCGCCAGCCGCAGCTCCTTCGGCCCCTCCTCCGGTACCCGTGCGCCCAGCTGTCCCTCCCCCAGTTCACGCGCGCTCTCCACCAGCCGCCGGGCGGGCCGGACCATCCGGGCACCCAGCCGGTCGGCCACCGCCACCGAGCCCACGATCAGCGCGAGGCCCACCCCGGCGAGCACCGCCCACGCCGTGGTCACGCCATGGCTCACCTCGGTCTCCGGCACGAACACCTCGACGACCGCTGTCTCGCCCGAGCTGAGCGCCGTGGGCTGGAGCAGTGCGGAGCCGCCGGGCACCTCCGTGGTGGAGGCCCGCCCCAGCTCGCGCACGGTGGCGATGTCCTCGTCGGTGGCGCGCTGCCGTCCGAGATCGATCCCGGCGGTGCCCAGGCTGCCGCCGCTTCCCTGAGCGCCGGCGCTCTCCTGACCCTCGGCGGTCGTCCGCGCCGGTATGTGGACCGCGATGCCGTCGTCCGCGCCCGCCGAAGCGACGACCCGCTCCAGCTGGTCCCGGTCGGTGGTGATGGACAGCGCCGGAGCGATCGCCGCCGCCTGCCGCTCGGCGTTGGAGAAGGCCCGGTCCCGCGCCATCTCCTTGATGACCAACCCCAACGGCACCGCGAACGCGATCACCACCATGCTCGTCACGGCCACGCACACCTTGACCAGCGCCCACCTCATGACCGCACCGCCCCACGCGCCCGGCCCGGCACCCGCGTCCGTGTCCGTGTGCGCGTCCGTGTGCGCGTGCGTGTCGGCGTCATGGCCCGGCCTCCGCCCCCGGTGGCTCCAGCTTCACACCGACGCCGCGCAACGTGTGCAGATAGCGCGGGTTGGCCGCCGTCTCCCCCAACTTCCGGCGCAGCCAGGACAGATGGACGTCGATGGTCTGGTCGTCCCCGTACGTCTGCTGCCACACCTCGGCGAGCAGCTCCCTGCGGGGCACGACGACACCCGGCCGCCCGGCGAGAAAGGCGAGCAGGTCGAACTCCCGCCGGGTGAGGTCGAGTCGTACGCCGTCCAGCTCGGCCTGGCGGCGCAGCGGGTCGATGGACAGACCGCCGACCCGTATGACCGTGGACGACGGTGCCTCACCGGCGTAGGCGCGGGAGCGGCGCAGTACGGCGGCCATTCTCGCGGACAGGTGCTCCACCGAGAACGGCTTGGTCAGGTAGTCGTCCGCGCCCGCGTTCAACAGCCGTACGATCTCCGACTCGTCGTCCCGCGCGGTCGCGACGATGACCGGTACCTCGGTGATCCCCCGCAGCATCTTCAACGCCTCCGAACCGTCCAGATCGGGCAGCCCGAGGTCGAGGATCACCACGTCGAAGCGGTGGTGCGCGACCTCGTGCAGCGCCTCCAGGGCCGTACCGACGCTGCGCACGGTATGTGCGGCGTCCGTCAGATGCCTGATCAGCGCCGAGCGTACGAACTGGTCGTCCTCGACCACGAGCACACTTGCCATGCGCCGAACGTACGCCATGCGGAGAAAGCCGGTCGGGGCCTGTGGATAACTCACCGACAAACCCCGCGCCCCGGCCCGAACACGCGATCGCACAACACCCGTGGGGCCCGTGGTGCACTATGGCCGCGATGCGCAGAGGACTCCTTCATCTACTGGCCTGGCTGCTCGCCACGGGCGCGGCGGTCACGTTGTCATGGTGGGGCGTCCACACGGTGATGACAGGCACCGCCTACGACCCGCCCCGGGCCCTGCCCATCAACGCCGCCGGCGCCGACGCCACACCGAACACCGGTACACCCACCCCGCCCCCTTCCGCCTCCCCCTCCGCGCGGCCCCCGTCGCCGTCGAAGTCGGCCGATCCCGACCCCGGTTCGTCCCTCACCACCCCCAACACCCCCACCGACTCCGGCGAGGTGAAGAGTTACGACACCGAGGGCGGCCGGGTCGTCTTCTCGCTCGGCGAGACCTACGCGACCCTCGTCTCGGCGACGCCCGGCTCGGGTTGGTCGATGCAGGTGTGGAAGACGGAGACCTGGATTCGGGTGGAGTTCGCGGCCGGTTCGGACCGGGTGACCGTGTTCTGCACCTGGCACGACAGCGCGCCGAAGGTGGACGTCCAGACCTACTGATCGGGTCTCCCGGCGCGGGGCCTCCTGGCACAGGGCCTCCTCACCCGGGCTGCCCGACCCGGTGCCGTCAGCGGAACACCGACGGGGGCGGGGCCGGTGAGGCGACGGCCGCCGCGTCCGTCACCGGGGTCGCGCCGCCGGTGAAGTCGATGAGGGCACGGCCGTGTTCGACCCGGACGGGGTGGGGGTCGGAGGCTGCGCGGCGGGTGAGTTCGGCGAGGGGCAGCGGTAGATCGGAGGCGACGAGGACGGCGTTGCCGAAGCGTTTGCCCCGGAGCACGGTCGGGTCGGCGACGAGCGCCAGTTCCGGGAAGACGACGGCGGCGGTGGCGATCTGTCCGCGCAGATGGACGAGCGGAGGCCCGTCGGCGAGATTGGCCGCGTACTGCCCGCCGGGCTTCACCACCCGCCGTACCTCGGTGAGGAATTCCGTGGACGTCAAATGCGCCGGGGTACGCGCCGCGCTGAACACATCCGCGATCACCAGATCCGCCCACCCGTCCGGCACCTTGGCCAACCCTTCCCGCGCGTCCGTCGACCGCACCCGCACGCGCGCGTGGGCGTCCAACGGCAGCTCACGCCGCACGAGTCGCACGAGCGCCGCGTCCCGCTCGACGACCTGCTGAGTGGACCGGGGCCGGGTGGCGGCGACATACCGGGCGAGTGTGAAGGCTCCACCGCCGAGATGCACGACCTGCACGGGCCGCCCCGGCAGGGCGACGAGATCGATGACATGCCCGAGCCGCCGCTGGTACTCGAAGGAGAGGTAGGAGGGATCATCGAGATCGACATGCGACTGGGGCGCACCGTCGATGAGCAGGGTCCAGGCGCGGGGCCGATCCGGGTCGGGCACCAACTCGGCCAGCCCGCCGTCGACCGCCTCCACGACAGCCGGAACGTCTGCCGCCCGCCGCCCGCGCCCCTTCTTCGACCTGCTCATTCACCCATTATCGGAGGTGGCGGAGGACGCCGCTCCAGTGGGTCGTGGGCCCCAAGGGCCGCTGAACGCGAAACAGAGGCTAGCTACAGTTGTCCGCGGCCTCGATGATTCGCGCCGCCTCCCCAAGCGCCGCCCGCAACGCCGCCGGATCGGTCGCGAGGTCCACCTCACCCGGCGGCAGCAGCCACCCCGCCCCGTCGACCGGCGCCAGCACGGCCCCCCGCCCGTCGCTGTGCGTGCAGACACTCCCCGGCACATCCCAGGCGTCAGCCGTCCCCGGCGGGACGACGAACCCCAGGGTGTCGCAGGGACCGTCGTGCAGCACGGGCCCCACGGTCATGACGGGCCCCGCCGTCTCCACCGCGCCACGGCGGAGGATGTCGACGGCCTCCAGCCCCTGGCGCGCGGGCACGGTCACGAGGTCGCAGTCGGAGGCCGACTGCGGGGACCCGGGGGTGCACTCGGGGACCGGCCAATGCTGCGCCGCGACTTTCTCCATGTGGGCCTCCAACACGTCCGAACCCCCTCCTCCGGTAAGCGGGTCGGGAGTACGGGCGCTCCCGGTCCACGCTGCCCAACGCTCCACCGCGTCAACGGCTACGGCGAAACCGCCCCGCAAAGGATGGCAGTTCATGGCAGATGAAGGATGAGATATCCGGTTTGTAGCCAAACCTCGTCTCGCGACACCGGTGGGGCCGGTACGTTCTTGCCCCGCCGGACACAGCGGAATCAAACACGCGTAAGCACCTCCACCGCGCACCCAATTCCTTATGAATCCGGCACGGTTCGACGGTTCGACGGTTCGCGAGAGAGGGCCCGACCATGGCGACGTCATCGGTGGCCTCGTCCCCGTCCCCCCGACCACAGCGGCCGAACCTCGCCTTCCGGCAGCTGCGCGGACAGCGTTCGCCCGGCGAGTTCGCCGCGGCGGTACGGCGGGCCGCGCGTGAGATCGGCGAGCGGGTGAGTTGTGACGCTCGTTACGTCGGGCGGGTCGAGGCGGGCGAGATCCGCTGTCCCAACTACGCGTACGAGCGGGTGTTCCTGCATATGTTCCCCGGCCGGACCCTCACCGACCTGGGCTTCGCGCCCCGCGCAGAGGTACGCGGTCGGGGGGCGCGGCCCGCCGAGGAGGCGCCCTCGCCTCGCACCAAGAGCCGTCCACGCTCCTCGCACGGAACGAGGGGTGAGACGGAGGGGGCGTACGAGCCGTATGACCCGCAAGAGACGTACGACATGCAGGACCCGCGGGGCGACACGGGCTATGTGCGCGGCCGGCGGGACACGCACCACACGTACCAGAACCACGAGGAGAGCGACGTGCAGCGTCGCGCGTTCATGACGGGAGGTACCGCCGCGGTGGCGGCGGCCTCCTTCGGCCCCTTCGCCCTCAGCGGCACGGCATCGGGATCGCCATCGGCCGTGTCCGCGTCGGCCGCGGGCCGTACCGTCCACCGGGCGGGTACGGCGGAGGCGGGGGCCCTCGAAGCGGCCGTACGCAAGATCCGGCTGCTCGACGACCGGCACGGGGCGGACGGGCTGTACCGCAGGGCCTCGGCGCCGCTGCGGGCCGCGTACGCGCTGCTCGACGCCGGGACCGCACGGCAGTCCACCGCCGACCGGCTGTACGCGGGAGCTGGTGAACTGGCCATCTCCGTGGGGTGGTTGGCGCATGACTCGGGGCGTTTCGACGACGCCCGCTCGCACTACGCGGAGGCCCTCGCCACGGCCCGTATGTCGGGGGACCCGGCGCTGGAGGCGCACGCGTTCTGCAACACCGCGTTCCTCGCGCGGGACGCCGGGCGGCCCCGGGAGGCCGTACGGGCCGCGCAGGCCGCGCAGCGGGTGGCCCGGCCGCTCGGGTCGGCCCGGCTGATGTCGCTGCTCGCGCTGCGTGAGGCGGGGGGCTGGGCGGGGCTCGCCGATCGGGCCGGGTGCGAGCAGGCGTTGGCCCGCGCGCACGTCCTGTACGCGCGCGGGGCGTCGGAGGCCGATCCCGAGTGGATGAGCTTCTATGGAGAGGCCGAGTTGGAGGGGCTTGAGGCGCAGTGCTGGTCGACGCTCGGGGACTGGAACCGGGCGGCGCGGCATGCGCGGCGGGCGGCGGGGACGCAGAATCCGCACTTCACTCGGAACATCGCGCTCTACACGGCTGAGCTTGCGGATGATCTCGCGCGTGGGGGGCGGCCGGATGAGGCCGCCGGTGCGGGGATGCGGGTGTTGGATCTGTTGGACGAGGTGCAGTCCTCTCGGGTGCAGCAGATGTTGGCCGGGACCGCGCGGGTGTTGTTGCCGCATCGTCGGGCCGGTGGGGTGTCGGCGTTTCTTGAGCGGCATGCGGGGGTCGCGCGGTCCGCCTAGGGGTGGTTTGCGTTACTGGGCGCCCGGGGGCTGGACTGGGCGGGGGTGGGTTGCGCTTGCCGACGCTTACAGGGTGCCGCTCTCTTTGGGATGGGCGCCGCCCCAGCCACACGATTGCCCGCAGCTACGACGGCTGGGGGCGCCCGCAGCTACGACGACTGCTGGGTGGGCGCCGCCTTAGCGGCCCGTTGCCCGCAGCGACGTGAACTCACAGGTGGCCCGTGTCGTTCCAGGACTCCATTGCCGGGGCGCCGTATGCCCAGCCCAGGGTCGACAGTGATGTGGGGTTGAGGCGGATCTTGGCGGCGAAGGCTATGGGCTCGCCGAGCCAGCGGGCCGCTATGGAGCGCAGGATGTGGCCGTGGGCGAAGATCAGGACGTCGTGGTCGGAGTCGCGGGCCCAGGCGACCACCTCGTCCGCTCGGGCCGTCAGCTGATCGAGAGTCTCCCCTTCGGGGACGCCGTCCCGCCACATCAGCCAGCCGGGGCGGAAGGTTTGGATTTCCAACGGAGTGAGGCCCTCGTAGGCGCCGTAATCGACCTCCATGAGGGTGTCCCAGTCGGTGGCGCGGTCACCGAAGCCGGCCAGTTCGCAGGTCTCACGCGCGCGTGAGAGGGGGCTGGTGCGGACCTCGACCTCGGGGAGGCCGTCCAGGGGCGCGCGGTGGAGGCGTTCACCGAGCAGCTTGGCGCCGCGTCGGCCCTCGTCGAGGAGGGGGACGTCCGTCCTGCCGGTGTGCTTCCCGAGCCGGGACCATTCCGTCTGTCCGTGCCGGGCCAGCAGGATGCGCGGTGCCATGGGGGACCTTTCAGGTATTTCCGATGTCTTCTGGGTGACGTGAAAATGGAGCGGCGGATGTGTCCATTTTCGCTCACGCTGTCGTAGGGCAACCCATGAGGCGGTCACCGCGTCTTGGCCATCGTCCCGCACGACAAACACTCGATGAACGACGCGCAGACGGGGGAGGATCAATCGATGCCGCAGGCCGAGGCGACCGTCGGACCGGTTACCAGGAAGGGACCGGGTACCGGGAAGACCGACACACAGGTCGCCGAGAAGGCCGAGGGAGCCGGGGAAGCGGCACCGGGCCCGCGCCCGCGCTGGTGGACCGAGCTGCCGCTGATCCTCCTGGTGTACGGGGCGTACACGGCCGGGCGACTGCTCGCGCGGGGCGATGTGTCGAGTGCCGTGGACCACGGTCTGGCGATCCTGCGCGTCGAGAAGGCCCTGGGGCTGAACGCCGAGCATCCGCTGAACCGGCTGTTCACCCGTGAGCCCTGGATAGGGATACCCGCCGACTTCTGGTACGCGTCGCTGCACTACCTGGTCACCCCCGCGCTCCTGGTGTGGCTCTTCCGGTCCCGTACCGTGCGCTATCGCGCGGCCCGCACGTGGCTGATGACCTCCACCTTCATCGGGCTGATCGGGTTCACCCTGTTCCCCACCTGCCCGCCCCGGCTGCTGCACGCGTCCCACGGTTTCGTCGACACGATGGCCCACTACAGCGCCTGGGGCTGGTGGGGCGGGGAGGCCAGCGCGCCCCGGGGGCTGGGCGGTATGACGAACCAGTTCGCGGCGATGCCGAGTCTGCACGTCGGCTGGTCGCTGTGGTGCGGGGTGATCCTGTGGCGCTTCGGCGGCGGCTCGCGCCCGGTGCGGACCGCGGCCGTGGCGTACCCGCTGATCACGACGATCGTGGTGATGGGCACCGCGAACCACTACTTCCTCGACGCGGTCGCCGGCGCCGCCGTGATGGGCACCGGCCTGCTGCTGACACCGGTGGTGACAAGGACGTTGGACCAGTGCCGCGCCTCGCTGGGCCTCCCGCCGATGGCCGCCACCGACCGCTACGACGCCCCCCGCGAGGCCGCCGAAGGGGAGACCGCCGACGCTCACGGCCGCCGGGCGGACGCGTCCGCCGCCGTCGAATCCGGGGCCTCTCGGGGCTCGATTTCCCCAATTGTCAGTGGTGGGTGCCAGACTTCCGCGGGTGAACGAATTCCACGGCAGCGGATCATCGGAACCGGTCCCGGTGCCGCCCCCTCGGAGGCAGGGGACGGCGCTGCGGCAGCGGCTCGCTGAGCTGCGCGGACCCGAGGTCCCACCCAAGGCGCTGGACGCGCGCGCCCTCGCCGCGCTCGCGGCCAACCCGGGTTGCGAGCGCCGCGCGCTGCTGGACGGGGCGGGGGTGAACAAGGCGGTGCTGGCGAGCGCGCTCGGTTCGCCGTCCGCCTTCGGTCAGTCCCAGTTCGCCTTCATGCGCGGCAACGCCTTCGAGGCCCGGGTCAAGGCGGACGGCGGCGCTGAGCTGCTGCGGCTGGTGCACGAGAGGCTGGACCCCGGCGCCGAGCCACCGGTCGCGGCCTCCGTCCCCGATCTGGCCGCCGTCGGCCCCCAGGGCCGTACGGCCCGTACGGCGCTGGCGTTGCGCGAGGCCACCGACGCCGGCGGCTGGGCGCTGCTGGACCACCCCATGCTGGCGCTGGACGTGGCGGGCTCCCCCGCCTTCCTGGAGCCGGACGCCGTGGTGGTCCACCCGGACGGCTCGTGGACGGTCGTGGAGATCAAGTCCTTCCCGATGCTGGACGGTTCGGCGGACCCGGCGAAGGTCGGCGCGGCGGCCCGCCAGGCCGCGGTGTACGTCCTGGCCCTGGAGGAGGTCGCCGCCCGGCTCGGCACCAAGGAAGCAGGGGAGACCTCCACACCCGAGGTCCGGCACCGGGTGCTGCTGGTCTGCCCGAAGGACTTCACCAACCTGCCGACGGCCGCCGCGGTGGACGTCCGTAAGCAACGGGCGGTCACGCGCCGCCAGTTGACGCGGCTCACCCGTATCGAAGAGATCGCGGACGCGCTCCCCGAGGGCACGTGTTTCGCCCCGGACCTGCCCCAGGAGAAGCTGACGGCCGCCGTCGAGTGTCTCTCCGCCACCTACGCCCCCGAGTGCCTCGCCGCCTGCGAGCTGGCCTTCCACTGCCGCGCCCGCTCCCGCGCGGACGGCGCGGTGACGTCCCTGGGCCGCGCCGCCCGGGCCGAGTTGGGCGGCCTCACCACCGTCGAGGACGTCCTGGCGGCGGCCCACGGCCTGGCCGGCGACCCGGACGACCCGGCGGTGGCCGCGCTGCGCAGAGCGGCGGAGCTACGGGCGGAGGCCCTGGCCGCCGCCGGTGCGCGACCGGCGGCGGCCCCGCAGACGTCTGCCCCCGGCGTACGACCGGCCGTCGAGCCTTCGACGGCCCCCGCGCGCCCGGCCCTCGACTCGTCCGCCGTCGCCCCCGGCGGCCCCCGGGAGGGCGTCCCATGTCCCTGATGTCGACGCTCGCCCGGCTCGAAGCCGTGAGTACGGGCCGGGCTCAGCCCGCCGCCACCGTTCTGCACCGGCATCTCTCCGAGCACCCGCTCGTGTTCGTGCCGCTGATCACCGCGGGTGAGGCCGGGGCCCCGCTCGGGGCGCTCGTCGGCACCGAGCGGGACGCGCCCCGGCTGCTGGTGGTGCCGCAGCCACGGGACCGCGATCTGCGGTTCGCGTTCCTGGCGGAGCTGGCGGACATCGTGCTGCCCTATGTGGACGCGTACGGCGAGGTCGTGGAGGCCGCCGAGCGCAGCGAGACCGACCCGGAGACCGGCAAGCGGGTCAAGGTCGAGGTCGAACTGTGCGCGGACGCCCCGCAGTTGATCGTGCCGAGCCGGACCGGTATCGACTTCGTACGGCTGCTGGGGCGGGCCATGCGGTTCCGGCGGACCGCCGAGCAGGACCCCGAGGCACCGCATCCGGCGCCCCCGCGCGTGCCGCTGCTGGGGCGGTGGCTGACGCACTTCGGGGAGCGGGCGCGGGTGCCGGGTTCCTCGCTGCTGCTCGCCCTGACCGATCTGCTGTCCCGGCACTGGGCGACCGGGCAGTCCGGCGTCGAGGACCAGCACCTGGCCTCGCTGCTCGCCTGGATCGACCCCCCGGAGGGGATGTCGGGCGAGGAAGCGGCGCGTCGGGCCGAGCTGGCGCGGGACGCCGAGGGCCAGTTGCTGTGCCCGCCCGCCGGCCCCGCCACCGACCCGGCGTTCGATAACAAGCTGCTGGCCCCGGCCATCGAGCGGTACGACCGGGCGCGGCAGGCCTTCGGCGCCGCCGAGGACGGCATGGAGGCCGACGAGCGGCTGGGCGCGCTCACCGCCGCCGAGCGGGAGATCCGCGCCCTGGTCGAGAGCCGCACCCGGCCCACGTGGGACGCGGTCTGGCACGGCCTGGACCTGCTGCGCGCCCTGCCCGAGGGCGCCCACGCGGCCGACCGCTGGACCCGCGACCGCTGGTCCTTCACCGGCCACCGGGACCGCGTCACCGCCGGGGAGCCCCCGCAGCCCCGCCTCGACGACGCGGTCACCGCCGCGAACAAACTGGCCGCGCGCGAGCGTGAGCAGGCCCGCCTCGACGCTCAGGAGGCCCTGGACGACCCCCTCGTCATGGCGGGGCGCCGCCTGGCCGGGGAGGCCTTCGCCGGGGAGGTCGTCGAGGTGGTCATGGCGTACAGCGAGGGCAAACGGCCCAGCCCACGGCCCCTGATCACCGTACGGACCCAGGACCGGCCGCATGTCGGGGAGCGCGCGAAGGTGTACCGCTCCCTGGGCGGGAAGCCGCAGGCGGCCGAGTTCGTGGGGTACGAGGACGGCGATTCCGCCGAGGGCGGGGACGGGTCGCTCGTCGTGCTGCGGGTGCTGGACAAGATGGGGCGGGGGAAGGAGCCGGAGGTGGGGTCCGTGCCGGAGAAGGGGGACCCCGTCTGCTTCACCCTCTTCGAGCATGATCAGCGGGGTGGGGCGAAGCTGCCCGATCCCGAGGAGACACCGTGGACGCACGGCGGGCCGCCGGGTGCGCCCGACGCGCTGCCGCTGCCGGACCAGGCGACCGAGGAGGATGTGCTGTGAGCCCCACCGAGGCCGCCGAGGCCGTACTCGACCCCGGTGCGGCGGCCGGCCGGGCCACCGACGCGATCCTCCGCGACACCCTGCGCGGCGAGTCGCGCGGCGTGGTGGTCGACTCGCCGCCCGGCGCCGGGAAGTCGACGCTCGTCGTACGGGCCGCGCTCGAACTGGCCTCCGCCGGGCGCCCGTTGATGATCATCGCGCAGACGAACGCGCAGGTCGACGATCTGGTGGTCCGTCTCGCGGAGAAGGACCAGGACCTGCCGGTCGGCCGCTTGCACAGCAGTGACAGCGACCCGTACGACAAGGCGCTGGACGCCCTGCCGAACGTACGGAAGTCCACGAAGGCGGCCGATCTGGCCGGGCTGGACGTGGTCATCTCGACGGCGGCCAAGTGGGCGCACGTCAAGGGTGTCGAGCCGTGGCGGCACGCGATCGTCGACGAGGCATACCAGATGCGGTCGGACGCGCTGCTGGCGGTGGCGGGGCTGTTCGAGCGGGCGCTGTTCGTGGGCGACCCCGGGCAGCTGGACCCGTTCGCGATCGTCGGCAGCGAGCAGTGGGCGGGCCTGTCGTACGACCCGTCGGCGTCGGCGGTGACGACGCTGCTGGCGCACAACCCCGAGCTGCCCCAGCACCGGCTGCCGGTGTCGTGGCGGCTTCCGGCGTCGGCGGCGCCGCTCGTCTCGGACGCGTTCTATCCGTTCACGCCGTTCCGCAGCGGTACGGGGCACGGGGACCGGCGGCTGGCCTTCGGGGTCCCGTCGGACGGCTCCGGGCCCGACCGGGTGATCGACGAGGCCGCCGAGTCCGGGTGGGGGTTGCTGGAGTTGCCGGCCCGGCATACGCCCCGTACCGATCCGGAGGCGGTACGGGCGGTCGCGCTGGTCGTGCGGCGGTTGCTGGACCGGGGTGGGGCGGCGGTGTCCGAGCGGGCGGAGGAGCCGGTGCCGTTGACCGCCGAGCGGATCGCCGTCGGTACGGCGCATCGGGACCAGGCCGCGGCGGTGCGCTCCGCGCTGGCCGAGCTGGGGGTCGCGGACGTGGTCGTGGACACGGCGAACCGGCTTCAGGGCCGGGAGTACGACGTGACGGTGGTCCTGCATCCGCTCTCCGGTCGCCCGGACGCGACCGCGTTCCATCTGGAGACGGGGCGGCTGTGCGTCCTCGCCTCCCGCCATCGGCACGCGTGCGTCGTGGTGTGCCGAGCGGGTGTGACCGACCTCCTGGACGACCATCCGTCGACCGAGCCGGTCCAGCTGGGGGTGACCGTGAAGTTCCCTGACGGGTGGGAGGCGAACCACGCGGTTCTGGCGGAGCTGGCCGAGCATCGGGTGGTGTGGCGGCCCTGACCGGCCCTCCGGCATCGGCTCTCCGGCATCGACTGGCCGGGTTTCGGGTGGTCCGGCGGTCGTGGGGGGCGTGCGGGAGGGGCGCGGGTTCGGGGGTGCGTGGTGTGGGTACGGGGTGCGGCGCTCGGGGGGTGGGGGCGGGCTCGGTGCCCACTTGCGTGGGCGCGAGACAATGGACGGTGGACTTCCCCCTGGGACGCCCCCGAGAACAGGCCGTCTGAACCGTCGTACAAGGAGGAAAGACATGGCGGAGCCCACGCCGCGTCGGAACGAACCGCGGCTACGCCCCGCGCCTCTGCTCTTCGAGCCGGCGGAGGCCGCCGGTGATCCCGAGCACTTCTTCGATCTGGAGTCGATCGACGATCCACGGGCGTTGTTGGCACGGGCTACGGAGTTGACGCAGGCGTTTCGGGCGGCGGCGGATCGGGCGGTGGAGTTCCAGGCGATCGCCGCGGCGCAGCTTGCCGATCCTCGGCGGTTCGATCGGTTGACCGCGGCGGATATCGCCGAGCGGGCCGAGTGGACCGAGGACTATGCGAAGAAGATGGTCGAGTTCGGGCGGGATCTGCTGCGGGGGCGGGACGCCAGCGGGCCTGAGGCGATCTGAGTGTGCTCGTAGCTGGGGCTGAGCTTGGGCGGGGTTTCACTCACCGGCGCTTGCAGAGTGCCGCTCCCTTTGGGATGGGCGCCGCCCCAGCGGCACGATTGCCCGCAGCTATGACGGCTGCCGGGTGGGCGCCGCCCGGCGGCACGGGCGCCCGCAGCCACGACGACCTAGGGCGACCGGGCGGGCAGCCGCCCGGCGGCGCGATTGCCCGCAGCTATGACGACTGAGCGGGAAGCGACCCAGCCGCACGATTGCCCGAAGCCACGACGACTGCCGGGTGGGCGCCGCCCGGCGGCACGGGCGCCCGCAGCCACGACGACCTAGGGCGACCGGGCGGGCAGCCGCCCGGCGGTGCGATTGCCCGCAGCTGCGACGGCGGAGCGGGAAGCGGCCCGGCGGGCCCGAAGCTGTGGCGCTGGGGCGACTGGGTGGGCAGTTGCCTCCGTGGTGTCAGTGACCGCGGCTGGGTTTCTCGCTGGGGCATATGCCCGGTGTGGCAAGGTACCCGACTTGTCTGCTCTTCGTGCCAAGTTTCGGCAACCCTATGGGGGCGGGTGGTCACGGACTGTACTTCTGGGTGTATGAGCTGTGGGAGTGCGGCGGGTGTGGTGTTGGGGTGTGGGGATGCGTTCGATGTCGTCAGTGCGCCCCTTGTCTTTGGGCGGTGGATGCTTGACCGGTTGTGGGAGGAAGGGCCCGGGTGTGGGCCCGTCGCCGTCTGTCGGGGGCGGATGCTGATCTTCGCCTCGCCCGGTACCGCACAGCGGCTGCCCAGCCTGCTGGAGTGGGAGGAGTGGGGCGCACCCGGCCGTGCCGGCGCTGTTCCGCCGCTCTTCTGTCACGGCCCCGGCGACTCGGTCACCGTCCCGGCCCTGGCCGACGTCCACACCGGGTCGGGCACCGGCGACAGCAGCGACATCGGCAAGGGCGGGGACGCCGGCAGGGGCGGGGGCCTCGGCAGCGACGGCGGACGCGGCGACGACGGCACGGCGCAAGCCCCCCGCTTCAACCGGCCCGCCTCCCGTTGGATCGTCGCCCCCGATCGGCGGCGGCCCTGGCTTCCGGGGCCCGAGGTTCTGCTCTGGGCGGCGGTGCGGGCCGCTCGGGCGCATACCTCCCCGGTGCTGCGGGTATCGATTTTTCCTCCCGCCGACCAGGGTGCTAAGGTCTACGACGTCAGCAGGCGCCGCTAGCTCAGTTGGTTAGAGCAGCTGACTCTTAATCAGCGGGTCCGGGGTTCGAGTCCCTGGCGGCGCACGACACGAAGAAGCCCCTCGCGAAAGCGAGGGGCTTCTTCGTTCCCCGAACCACCCGACGCCGGCCCACCAACCCACAAAGCCACCGGCACCCCGCCCTACCCCGCCGTCGTGATCCGCACCGTCCACCCCCCGGACCGCGTACGCCCCTCCACCGCCACCCGGACCCCCTCCCCCGGCACCGTGAAACTCTCGCCCACGCCGATCGGGGCGTCCGCGAGGGGTGGGTAGACGGAGTCCTCCCAGCAGGACTCGGTGCGGGGGTGGGCGTCCAGGACCTCGATGGGGCCGCCGCCGGACTCGGCCGTGCCACGGACCCGATAGACGAGGACGCCCTGGGTGCAGAGGGAGTGGTCGTTGCCCACGGCGCTCCGCGCCTCGATGCCGAGGGCGCTGTCGGGGCCCGTGCGGACGACCGCCAGCTTCGTACCCCGGCCGGCGCCGAACAGCTCCGCGCTCCGGTCGACCCCGAGGGCCGCCCCCGCTCCGGCCGCCGCCTCCCTCCACTCCCGGCTCGCCCCCATGTCCACGGCCAGGGCCCCGGCAGCGGCGCCGACGGCGTCCCCGGCGCCGGCGCCCACCTCACCCGCGTCACCCCCACCCCCGTACCCCCTCCTCGGCCCCGCCCCCACCGCCTCCAGGGTCAGACGGGTGCGGCCCGTGCCCCGTACGCACTCCACCTGCCCCGGCTCCAGCCAGCCCAGCTTCCACTTGTGCCAGGCGAACAGGTCGGGGGCGAGGGCGAACTGGCTGCCCATGAGGTCCCAGTCGCCCACATGGGTGTCCCAGTCGCCCTTGCCGTCGGCGGGGCGGCGGTAGAGATCGGGGAGGTCGAAGACATGACCGGTCTCATGGGCGAGGACCAGGCGGTCCGGGGGATGCCTCTCGAACACGGTGACGACTCGGCGGAGGGCGGCGCCGTCGACCTCCAGCGGGGTTTCGAGGTTCACCACCTTCGTCGCATCCGAGTCGACGCCGGGGGCGTGCGGGTCGGCGATGAAGTAGACGATGTCGTAGCGGGAGAAGTCGATGTGGGGGTCGGCGGTCGTGAGGGCATCCTTCAGATAGGCGGCCCGGTGAGCGGCGTTCCAGTCGCGCCGTATGGCGTACGCCGTCGAGGGCTGGGGCATCCGCAGCCATTCGCGGCGTGGATGGGGACGGAGCGCGAACTTGCCGTACGACGCCTGTTCGAAGAAGCGACTGGTGGCCGGAAAGTGATCGGCGGTCAGTTCGGCGGGGGTCGTCAGGGGGGCCGCATCAGGGAAGGACAGGAACACCAGTACGGCGTCGAGGGCGCGGGTGGGGCGTGGATATGCGGCGTTCCAGCTGTCGACGCCCTCCGAGTGGTGCGCGGGGGTCCGGCGCAGTTCGCACGGTTCGGACAGGGGTACGGCGACGGAGGGGGCCGCGACGAGGGAGGTCGCGGCGAGCGCGGTCAGGGAGGTCAACATGGCCGCCGTACTGCGCAGATCGGGCGCCCGGCCGCCGAGAAGTCCCTGTCGGAGTGGCCCCTTCCACAGGCTCCAGGGGAGCTGACGCTGCACGGAGACCTCCCGGACGCCGATCTTGAGAACACCGCGTCCAGGTTTTCGGAATTAGTAGTACTTTGCCCTGTTTGTCTGCCCCAGAAGGGTGAGGGTCCGTCCGAGGGGCCGGCCGGGGGTCGACACCCCGCTCCCTCACGGAACGTCACAACCGGTCGACGGCGCGGAGATGCCGTTCAGCTCGGGGCAGAAACGATCTGTCAGATCGGGTCGTTGTTCAGGGAGACTGGAGAGTGGCTAGAAGGCCCTGGGGCCAGCCTCTATGATCGGCACACTTTCCTGCACGGACACGGCTTGAGCGCCCCGACGTACGTTGTTCGGCCGCTCCGACGACACAAACGAGATCCGTACGAACACGAGTGCACTGCGGGAGCGAACGGTGAGCGGAATGTCCCACGGGCAGGCGCCCGCGGCAGACCTCGTCCGGGTGACGGTCACAGAGCGTCACGTCAATGCTTCAGGTGCGGCGGCCGTTCAGGCGTCCGAGCAGTCATCGGTCCAGGGGTCGGTGCAGGAGACCGCAGCGGCCTCGGTCCCCCTGCCCGTGATCTCCCCGGCGGAGGGCGGCGACGGCGCCGACGCGCCCGTCACCACGGGCTTTTCCGGCAGGTCGGCGGTGACACCCGCCGTTTCCCCCGTCGAGGCCCTGGTCGGCCCGCCCGCCGCGCCGGCCCTCCCCGCCGCCTTCTCCGCCGCGCCGCTCGCCATGGCGGTCGTGGACCGGGAGGGGCGGATCGCCGCCGCCAACGGCGCGCTGGGGACGCTCCTCAGCGCCGACGCGGAGACGTTGGTGGGGCGGGTCGCGGCCGATCTGGTGGACCTCGCGGCGGACACCCGCACCTGGCACGCCTACCGGGAGGTGCTGCGCGGGCGGCAGGCCCGGCTGCGCTGTACGCGACGGCTCAAACAGCCGGACGGGGCCGCGCTGTGGGTGCAGGTGTCGGTGGCTCCGCTGCCCGAGGAGGAGGGCGCGATCCTCCTTTCCGTCGCCGACGTCAGCGTAAACCGGCAACTTCAAGCCAGGCTCCAGCACTTGCAGATGCATGACCCGGTGACCCGGCTCCCCAACCGCGCCCTCTTCTTCGAGCGGCTCGCCGCCGCCCTGGAGCGGGACGCCTACGACGAGGCCGGCACCGGGCGGATCGGTCTGGTCTATCTGGACCTCGACGGGTTCAAGGCGGTCAACGACACCCTCGGCCATCGCGTCGGCGACCGGCTGCTCGCCGCCGTCGCCGAACGGCTCACCCGGTGCGCCGAGGCCACCGCGCAGGGCCGTACGGCGGGCGGGGCGGCGATCGGGGCACCGCTGGTCGCCCGGCTGGGCGGGGACGAGTTCGCCCTGCTCGTCGAGGACTCCACCGGCACCGAGCAACTCGCCGACCTCGCCGAGGCCGTGCTCCGGAGCCTCCAGGCCCCCTTCGACCTCTCCGGTCAGCGGCTGTCCGTCTCCGCCTCCATCGGCGTCGTCGAACGGCAGTCGGCGAGCACGACGGCGACGGGGCTGATGCAGGCCGCCGATACGACGCTGTACTGGGCGAAGGCCGACGGAAAGTCCCGCTGGACCCTGTTCGACCCCGAGCGCAACGCGCACCGGATGACCCGTCAGGCCCTGTCCTCCACGCTGCGGGCGGCCATCGGGCGGGGCGAGTTCGTGCTGGAGTACCAGCCGCTGGTGGGCATGGCCGACGGTGAGGTGCACGGGGTCGAGGCGCTGGTGCGCTGGCACCATCCGCAGTTCGGCGTATTGGCGCCGAATCGGTTCATCTCACTGGCGGAGGAGGACGGTTCGATCGTCCAGCTCGGGCGGTGGATTCTCGGCACCGCCTGCCGTCAGGCCCGGCGCTGGCAGCTCGACCATCCCGACCGGGCGCCGATCTTCGTCAGCGTCAACGTCGCCGTACGGCAGGTCTGGGACTCCGATCTCGTCGCCGATGTCGCCGAGATCCTCGCGGAGACCGGGCTCGCCCCGCACCTGCTCCAGGTGGAGCTCACCGAGTCCGCGCTGATGGGCTCCGCCGGGCGGCCCCTCGAAGCGCTCCAGGCCCTCAGCGACATGGGCGTCCGTATCGCCATCGACGACTTCGGCACCGGGTACTCCAACCTCGCCTATCTGAGCCGACTGCCGGTGTCCGTACTGAAGTTGGACGGGGCGTTCGTACGGGGCTTCCAGGGCGCCGGGGTGCAGGGCGGGGCCGGTACGGGTGTGCGGGGCGGAGTGGGGGCCGGGCCCGGGACGGGGGCGGGTGATCACGGGCAGCCGAACGCCGCCGACGAGATCATCGTCGAGGCGCTCGTGCAACTCGCGCACCGGCTGGGGCTGAGCGTCACCGCCGAGGGGATCGAGACCGACGCCCAGGCCTCCCGGCTGCGCCGGCTCGGGTGCGACACCGGGCAGGGGTGGCTGTACTCCCGCGCGGTGTCACCGGAGCGGATCGCCGCGCTGCTGGGGGCCGCGGCCTGTCCTCGGGCCTGAGCACCAGTCGGGTGGGCCCGAGGAGCGACCGGTCGCTCCGTGGTGCCGTTCAGTTGTCGATCGGGCGGTATCAGTTGTCGGTCGGGCGGTCGGTTGTCGGTCGTTCAGTCGTCGGTCGGGTGCGGCAAGTCGTAAGCGTGCGCGATCAGTTCGTAGGAGCGTAGGCGCAGGTCGGGGCTGTGGGCGTGGGTGGTGAGCATCAACTCGTCGGCGCCCGTGCGCTTCTGGAGGTCGTCGAGGCGGGTGCGGACCTCGTCGATGGTGCCGTGGACGACGTCCGCGTTCCAGGAGTCGATGAAGTCCTGTTCGACCACGCTGAATTCGTACGCCTCCGCCTCCTCGGGGGTGGGGACGAGGCCCGGGCGGCCGGTGCGCAGCCGGACCATGTTCAGGGCGGCCGCCCTCACCTGGCGGCGGGCGTCCTTCTCGTCGTCCGTCGCGAGGGCCGAGACGGCGATCAGGGCGTACGGGGTGTCGAGGGCCGCGGAGGGGCGGAACGACTCGCGGTAGAGGTCCAGCGCGGGGATCGTGTTGCGGGCCGAGAAGTGGTGGGCGAAGGCGAAGGGGAGGCCGAGTGCGCCGGCCAGGCGGGCGCTGAAGCCGGAGGAGCCGAGCAGCCAGACCGGGGGGCGGTGCGGGGACTGTATGCCGCCGGGGGATGTGCCCTGGATCGGGCCCGGGACGGCGTGGATACGGCGGTAGGGGTGGGCGTCGGGGAAGTCGTCGTCCAGGAAGCGGGTCAGCTCCGCGAGTTGCTCGGGGAAGTCGTCGGCGCCCTCGTGGAGGTTGACGGTGCGGCGGAGGGCGGCGGCGGTGGGGCCGTCTGTGCCGGGGGCTCGGCCCAGGCCGAGATCTATGCGGCCGGGGGCCATCGCCTCCAGGGTGCCGAACTGTTCCGCGATGACCAGTGGGGCGTGGTTGGGGAGCATCACGCCGCCTGAGCCGAGGCGGATGCGGGTGGTGTGGGCGGCGAGGTGGGCGAGGATCACCGCCGGGGAGGAGGAGGCCACGCCCGGCATGGAGTGGTGTTCGGCCACCCAGTAGCGGTGGAATCCGGTGCGCTCGGTTTGACGGGCCAGGGTGACGCTGGTCTGGAGGGCCTGGGTGGCTGTGCGGCCGGCGCCTACGGTGACCAGGTCCAGGACCGAGAGGGGGACGGGGGCCGAGCCCTTGGCTTCGCCTCGGATCTCGTCTGTGGTCACGGGGGTGTCCTCCTGGGGTGTGTCCGTGTGGTGCGGGGTGTGTCTTGCGGGAACAGGAGGGTGGCTCCGGTTATTTCCGCCCCCCGCCGCCCCTACCCGTCCCGTCCCAGGGGGCTGCGCCCCCATGCCCCCCTGGGCGGCTTGAGTGTCGGGTGCGGGTGGGTGGGGGCTGGTCGCGCCCGCGCGGCGGAGCCGCACATCAGATACAGCCCCGCGCCCCCCAAAAAAGCAGCGGCATGCGTCGCGCCCGGGGGTTGCAAGCGCGCCCCCTGCGCCCTCACCGCCCCTCGCCCCTCGCCCCTCGCCCCCGACGACAAAGACACCGGCACCGGCACCGGCACCCGATGCAACCCCCGCTACACCTGCACGATCGGCTCCCTCGTGAACAGGGCGCCCAATTGTGGGGCGTTGACCCTTCGGTCTGTCAGCCTCAGGGCTTCCCAGACCGAGACCTGGTGGGCGGTGAGAACCGGTTTGGTCAGGTGTTGTTCCAGGGTTTGGATGTGGGAGGCGGTGTGGAGGGCCGTGTCGGGGAGGAGTAGGGCGTCGGCGGCCTCGTGGTCCGCTGTGTGGGCGATCGTCAAGGTGTCGTGGATGCCCCAGGTCGAGACCTCCGCCGCCGTGGCGATGCCCGAGGAGTGGAGGGAGACGACCTCCAGGCCGGCCGCCGCCAGGAAGTCCACGAAGAGTTGGGCCACGTCCTCGGGGTAGGTCGCGGCCACGGCCACTCGGCTCGCGCCGATCTCCTTCGCCGCGTGGACGAAGGCGAAGGACGTGGACGAGGCCGGCATTCCCGCCGCGCGGGCCAGGGTGCGGATCTGGTCCTGGGCGCCCTCGTGGCCGTAGACGAAACTGCCGCCCGTGGAGGCCCAGACGACGGCCTCGGCGCCGGTCAGGCGGAGGGCCTCGCAGCCGGCGGCGAGGCGTTCGGGGGTGCCCGTCTCGCGCAGGGCGTCCATGTGGTGCGCGTCCTCGCCGGTGTCGATGTGCACGACGTCCACCCGGATGTCGCTGCCCAGCAGTTGCTCGATCCGCGGGAAGTCGTCCTCGGCGGAGTGGCCCGGGTAGAGGAAACCGAGTGCGGTCATGCCCAACCTTCCTGTTCTTCCGGCGGTACCGGCGGTGGCGGAACGGGGCCCGCACCGAACGACGGCCTGGCCGACTCGTCGAACAGAGCCTGGTACGGCCCCACTGCCCGGGTACCCAGGTGACGCGGCGCGGCCCACATCGTCACCTGGTTGGCCGAGAGCCGCCCGCCGCACGGAGAGGGAGGCGCGGACGGCGGACCGTACGGAGCCGTGTTGACGAAGGTGGGTTCGGGTGCGAGCGTGGTCGATCGGCACTGGTCGGACGTGGGGAACGCACTTCACGGGGATGGAATGGGGCGATCGGGCTGCCGTCTACTCTGCTCGTTCTCGATGCCGAACCCCTGCCCCGGCTGGGGCGGCTGACCGGGCGGGTGACCGTCGAGCACGCCGACGCGTCGACGCTGGCCGAGCGGTTGCCGTATGCCGACGCGCTGCTGGTGTGGGACTTCACCTCGCGGGCGGTACGGGAGGCATGGCCGGGCGACGGGCCCCGGCCGCGCTGGGTGCACACCGCGAGCGCCGGCGTGGACCATCTGCTCTGCCCCGAACTCATCGCCTCCGACACGGTGGTGACGAACGCGCGCGGTGTGTTCGAGGAGCCGATCGCCGAGTACGTGGGCGCGCTCGTGCTGGCCATGGCGAAGGATCTGCCGCGTACCTGGGAGCTCCAGCGGGAGAGGCGGTGGCGGCATCGGGAGGGGCTGCGGGTGGCCGGGAGCCGGGCGTGTGTGGTCGGGTCCGGGCCGATCGGGCGGGCCGTGGCGCGGTATCTGGCGGGGCTCGGGGTGCTCACGGCGGTGGTGGGGCGGGAGGCGCGTCCCGGTGTGTACGGTCCCGCCGATCTCGACCGGCTGATGGCCCGCGCCGACTGGGTGATCGCGGCGGCGCCGCTGACGGAGTCGACGTACGGGATGTTCGACGCCCGGCGTTTCGGGGTGATGCAGCCCTCGGCGCGGTTCATCAATGTGGGGCGTGGGCCGCTCGTGGTGACGGAGGCGCTGGTCGAGGCGTTGCGGAAGCGGTGGATCGCGGGGGCCGCGCTGGATGTGTTCGAGCGTGAGCCACTGGGCCGGGACGACCCCTTGTGGGAGGTGCCCGGCCTGATCGTCTCTCCTCACATGAGCGGTGACACCGTGGGGTGGCGCGATGAACTCGGGCGCCAGTTCGTGGAGTTGTACGAGCTGTGGGCGGCGGGGCGGCCGCTGCCGAACGTGGTCGACAAGCGGCGCGGGTACGTACCCGGCCACTGAACCGGGCGCTGGGAGGGTAGGCGCCGCCGTCGTGGCTGATCGCCGTCGCGGCGGGAACGAACCATGGCGCCGGGCTCTCTCGGGTGTGTCCGAGCGGTCCCTTCCCCGCGCGTCTGCCCAGTGTCGGGCGGCTCAATCGCGGCTGTTTCGGTCCGTTTCGGCTGTCGGGCCCCTGCGTGAAGGACCCGAAAAGATACGGCATATCCGGGGGCGGGTCGGGTAGCCGCGCGGCCATGGTTCGAGTGCAGGGAAGTGAGACAGGTCCATGGGGTGGCGGCAGACCCCCCGTACGTCGGCGTTCTTTGCTGTCGGGCGCTGCCGCGCTGGTCACCACCGGTGCGGTGGTCGGCGGCAGCAGTGGATGCAGCCGGGTGGCGACCGCCGACAGCAACGACGGGGGGCATCTGCTGGACCAGTTGCGGGCCAAGGGCACCGTGAAGCTGGGCATCGCCGGTGAGCAGCCGTACGGGTACATCGGGACGGACGGTGAGATCACCGGGTCCGCGCCCGCCATCGCCACCCGGATCTTCCGGCGGCTGGGCGTGGAGAGCGTCGAGCCGTTCCCCACCGAGTTCGGGTCGCTGATCTTCGGGTTGAACTCGCTGCAGTTCGACGTGGTCGCCGCCGGGATGTACATCAACCCGGAGCGCTGTGAGCAGGTGCTGTTCGCGGACCCCGAGTACCGGATGCGGGACGCGTTCATCGTGCCCAAGGGGAATCCGAAGCGGTTGCGTACCTACGCCGACATCGCTCGGACCGGGGCCCGGATGGCCACCGGGATCGGCTTCGCGGAGATCGACTACGCCAAGGCCGCCGGGGTGAAGCGGATCAGCACCCTGCCGGATCAGCTGGCCGGTCTCCTCGCCGTCGAACAGGGGCGGGTCGATGTGTTCGCGGGGACCGCCGTCGCCGTGCGCAATGTCGTCGAGCAGACGAAGAGTACGAAGGCGGAGGCGACGGAGGAGGTCACTCCGTATGTCGACGGTGAGCCCGTCGTCGATGTCGGGGGGTTCGCGTTCCGGCTGCCCGAGCGGAATCTGCGGGACGCCTTCAACCGTGAGCTGCACAAGATGAAGCGCACCGGCGAACTGCTGGACGTCATGCGGCCCTTCGGCTTCACCGAGGACCAGATGACCGACGTCAAGGCCGAGGAGAAGTGCCGCTCATGAGCGACTTCAGCTTCAGTCAAGGTCTGTGGGAGCTGCTGCTGCGCGGGATCTGGATCACCGTCCAGCTGACCGTGTTCAGCGCGGCGCTCGGGGCCGTTGTCGCCTTCGTCGTGGGGCTCGCCCGTACGCATCGGCTGTGGATCGTACGGTTTCTGGCGGGTGCGTACTTCGAGATCTTCCGTGGGACGTCCGCCCTGGTGCTGATGATCTGGGTGTTCTTCGTGGTGCCGCTGACGCTGGGCTGGCAGCTGGTGCCGATGTGGGCCGCCGTACTGACGCTGGGCTGTACGTACGGTGCGTACGGCTCGGAGATCGTGCGGGGCGCGGTGGCGGCGGTGCCGGTGGCGCAGCGCGAGGCGGGGGTGGCGCTGAGCTTCACACCGGGGCAGCGGCTGCGGAGGATCGTGTTGCCGCAGGCCTGGCCCGAGATGGTGCCGCCGTTCTGCAATCTGCTGATCGAACTGCTCAAGGGCACGGCCCTGGTGTCCGTCCTCGGGGTCGCCGACATCACCTTCGCCGCCCAGCTGGTGCGCAACGCCACCGGGCAGAGCGCGCCGGTCTACACGGTGGTCCTCGTCATGTACTTCGTGCTGGCCTTCGTGATCACGCGGGTGATGCGGCAGGTGGAGCGCCGGGCGAAGGCGGGGGTGGGCCGGGCGCCGGTCAAGGGGGTCCCCGGGCCCCGGAAGCCCCTGGCCGCGGCCGGATCGTCCGCCGCCGCCGCGTCATCGGCGTCATCCGCGTCATCCGCGGCCTCCGTCACCCCGTCGTCCCCCGGAGGTTCCTCATGAGCTGGGACTGGTCCACCTTGGACGAGTTCATGCCGGTCTTCCGGGACGGCGTGCTGGTCACGCTGCAGGCGCTGCTCGGCGGTTCGCTGCTGGCGTTCTCGCTCGGGCTGGTGTGGGCGCTCGCCCAGCGGTCGCCGCTGAGGGTGGTGCGCTGGCCGGTGACGGCGGTCACCGAGTTCGTCCGCAACACCCCGCTGCTCGTCCAGCTGTTCTTCCTCTTCTACGTCCTGCCCGAATGGGGTCTGACCCTCTCCGCGCTGGCCACCGGCGTCCTCGGCCTCGGTCTGCACTACTCGACGTACACGGCCGAGGTGTACCGCGCCGGGATCGACGGTGTGCCCGCCGGCCAGTGGGAGGCGGCGACCGCGCTCAGTCTGCCGAGGTCGCGGACCTGGATCGCGGTGATCCTGCCGCAGGCGCTGCGCCGGGTCGTACCCGCCCTCGGCAACTACGTCATCGCGATGCTGAAGGACTCGCCGATGCTGATGACCATCGGTGTGCTCGAAATGCTCGGCGAGGCCCGCCAGTTCGGCTCACGGACCTTCGAGATGAACGAGCCCGTGGTCGCCGTCGGCATCGCCTTCGTCCTGATCGCCTACCCCGCCTCCCTCCTCCTGCGAGCCCTGGAGCGTCGTCTTGTCCGCTGACACCCCGCTGATGAAAGACCCCGAGCCCAACCCGGGCACCGATACCGAGCCCCACCCGGGCGCCGAGTCCGAGTCCCCCGTCGATCGTCCGGTGGGCGAGCTGATCCGTTTCGAGAACGTCGTCAAGCGTTTCGGCGGCACCACGGTCCTCGACCGGCTGAGCTTCTCCGTCGACGCGGGCAAGCACGTCACGCTGATCGGGCCGTCCGGGTCCGGCAAGACGACGATCCTGCGGTTGCTGATGACCCTGACCAAGCCCGACGAGGGAACGATCACGGTCGGCGGGCGGCGGCTGTATCCGGCGAGCGAGAAGGAGTGCCGGGAGGTCCGCAAGAACATCGGGATGGTGTTCCAGCAGTTCAACCTGTTCCCCAATATGCGGGTGCTGCGCAATATCACCGAGGCACCGGTCAACGTCCTCGGCCTCGGCAAGGACGAGGCCGAGCAGCGTGCCCGGGAACTGCTCGACCTGGTCGGGCTCGCCGACAAGTGCGACGCCTACCCGACCCAGCTCTCCGGAGGCCAGCAGCAGCGCGTGGCGATCGCCCGCGCCCTCGCGATGCGCCCCCAGGTACTGCTTCTCGACGAGGTCACCTCCGCACTCGACCCCGAACTGGTCGCGGGCGTCCTCGACCTGCTCAGGGACATCGCCCGCACCACCGACATCACCATGCTCTGTGTCACCCATGAGATGAACTTCGCCCGGGACATCTCGGATCAGGTTCTGATGTTCGATTCCGGACAGGTGATCGAATCCGGCAGCCCGGAGAAGATCTTCGGCGACCCCGAACAGGAACGCACGCGGGAGTTCCTCAGCGCGGTCCTCTGACTACGGCATGTGAACGGACACGAGGCTGGGAACGCGCAAGGTCGGACGAGCGAGCCATGACTCTGACATATGCCAGAGGGTTGGTCCGGCTGTTGAGAGGCCCGTGGGTGGACGGAAATTCTCGCGAACAACCCCTGCGCGGGCGCCTCTTGGGCCGTATCGTGGTGGATGGCAAGCTGTCCGAAAAACGGCCCGAGAAGCGCAGGGGGAACCGTGGCGCTCAAGCACGAGCCGACCGCCCCGTACCACTCCGCCCAGGACGCCCTCCGTGTCCTGGAGACGGTGGCGCGGCACCCAGACGGCGTCACCGACGCCGAGATCGCCCGTCGCACCGGCGTCGGCAGCGAGCGACTGACCGCGCTGCTGCGGATGCTGCGCCGCGAGGGGTATGTCGAGCAGACCACCGACGGCGCCTATGTCAGCGGCGCCGCACTCGCCCGGCTCAGCTCCGCCCAGGGTCATGACCAGGCCCTGGCCGAGCAGCTTCAGCGCACCCTCGACCGGCTGCGCGACTCACTGGGCGCCGCCGTCTACATCAGCCGGTACCAGGACGGGGAGATCCAGGTCACCGGGGTCGCCGAGGGGCCCGCCACACCCGCCGTGCACCAGTGGGTGGACTTCCGTTCCGCCGCCCACGCCACCGCCATCGGCAAGAGCCTGCTGGGCCAACTCGACCTCAACGCCCGCCGCGACCACCTCTCCCGCCACCGGCCGGCCCGGCTCACCTCCCGGACGATCACCAGCGAGAAGGTGCTGCTCAGCAAACTCGACGCCCAGTCCCCAACCGTCCCCGTCCTCGACCTCCAGGAGTACGCGCCGGGCACGGTCTGCGCGGCCGTCCCCATCACAGCGGGCTCCTCGGTCGGCTGCCTCGCGCTGTCACTCCCACTGGAGCACGCGCATCGGCTCCGCCATGCCGCGCAGACCTTGAACCGGGGGGCGGCGCCGGTGCTGCTGTCGTTGGCGATCTAGGGCCACGCCCTGGAGACGCCCTCCGGCGTTCGCCAGAGATCCACGTCACGTTTATCCGGTCGAGGGCACCCCTCCGGACCAGGTAGTATTTTCCCTGTCGCCAGCCGTGAAAGCGGGACGGCGACAGAGTCTGCGCCGCTAGCTCAGTTGGTTAGAGCAGCTGACTCTTAATCAGCGGGTCCGGGGTTCGAGTCCCTGGCGGCGCACGATGACGATGGCGAGGCATGTTCGCGGAAAGCGCGAACATGCCTCGCCATCGTCGTTATTGCGCGGCTTCGCCGCGCGTCGCGGTGGCTTCGCCACCCGCACCCCCCTTACCGCCGTGCGGGCCTCAGCTGCGCAGATAGGCGAGCACCGCCAGCACCCTGCGATGGGTCTCCTCCGCCGGAGGCAGCTCCAGCTTCGCCAGGATGTTGCCGATGTGCTTGCCGACCGCCGCCTCGGTGACGACGAGGTCGCGGGCGATCGCCCCGTTCGACTTCCCCTCGGCCACCAGCGCGAGCACCTCCCGTTCCCTCGGGGTCAGCGCCGCCAGCGGATCACGGCGCCGCCGCAGCAGCTGTCGTACGACCTCGGGGTCCACGACCGTGCCCCCGGCCGCGACCCGCTCCACCGCCTCCGCGAACTGTTCGACCTGGCCGATGCGGTCCTTGAGGAGATAGCCGACGCCGGTGCCGTCACCGGTGTCCAACAGCTCGGCGGCGTAGGCGCGTTGGACGTACTGGCTGAGGACCAGGACGGGGAGCGCCGGGTTCGCCGCGCGCAGTTCGAGGGCTGCGCGCAGGCCCTCGTCGGTGAGGCCCGGCGGCATCCGCACATCGGTGACGACGAGGTCGGGGGTGTACGACACCACGGCCGATGTCAGCGCCTCCGCGTCCCCCACTGCCGCGACGACCTCGTGCCCGAACCGGGTCAGGACGCCCACCAGCCCCTCCCGCAGCAGCACGCTGTCCTCGGCGAGCACGATCTTCAGCGCTGTGCGCACGGGATCTCCAGGGAGAGGACGGTCGGGCCGCCGGGCGGGCTGTGGACGGTCAGTGTGCCATCGAGTACGGCGAGGCGATCGGCGAGCCCGGTCAGACCCGTGCCCCGGGCCGGGTCCGCGCCGCCGGTGCCGTCGTCCCGTACCTCCACCCGCAGCCGTCCGTCCGCGTACCGCCCGGTGATCCACGCCCGCGCCGCCCCGCTGTGTCTGACGACGTTGGCGAGCGCCTCCCGGACCGCGAAGTACACGGCGGACTCGACGGACTCGGCGAACCTCGGCAGTTCCGCGTCCAGTTCATCCAGTTCGACCGGTACGGCGCAGCGGTCGGCCGCGTCGGCGAGGGCGTCCGGGAGGCCGTAGTCGGCGAGGACCTGGGGGTGGATGCCGTGGATCAGCTCGCGGAGTTCGGTGAGGACCCGGTCCGCCTCCTGGTGGGCGGCGGTGAGCCGGTCGGCCAGTTCGGGTGGGGCGTCGAGACGGGCCAGGCCCAGGGTCATGCCGAGTGAGACGAGCCGCTGCTGAGCCCCGTCGTGCAGATCCCGTTCGATCCTCCGCCGCTCCGCCTCGAACGCGGCCACCAGCCGGGCCCGCGACCGTGTCACCTCGACCAGCCTGCGCTCGGCCTCGGCCTCACCGGGCGCCAGCGACAGCCGGGCCAGCGCGGCACGGGCTCGGGCGTACCGGACGAGGGGCCAGGCAAACACGAGGAGGAGGGCGGCGCCGAGAAGCACGCAGAGCAGGGCCTGGCCGTAGGAATCGATCAGCCAGAGTTTGGCGATCCGGGTGTCACCGCTGGTGCTGTCGCTCAACGCCAGCTGCGCGGGCGCCCCGATCATCGCGCCGGGCAGGCCCAGCGCCCCGAACAGCACCAGCGCGTCCAGCGGCCACAGCGCGAAGCCGAGCGCCACGGTGTACGCCAGCTCCCGCCAGGTCGCCCGTTCGGTCAGCCGCAGCCGGGCCCAGGCGGCGAGACCCGGCTCGGCGGGGGTCGCGTGGGGGTCGGGGAGGAGGGGTGCGCTGTCGGCGAGGGTCAGCCGACGGCGTTCGAGGGCGCCCACGGGTACGCCGGACAGTACGGCGAGGGCCAGCAGCGGCAGGCCCACCAGGACCGGGGCCAGGGCGAGGCCGAGGGTGAGCAGCAGCAGGAGGGCCACGAGCAGGACGAGGCCCATGAGCACGCCGGTGAGGAGATAGGCCACGGCTCGGGGCACATCTCGTACGTACCGTACGTACCGCACGTCCCGCACGACCGTTCGGATCATGGAGTCACGGTAGGCGGCGGTGACGGGGAAGGGCCATGGGGGCAGGGGGCGTACCGGAGGTAGGGCTGGGCCTACCTGGCTACCTGCCTCGTCCGCAGCTCCTACCTCCTCAGCAGTTCCTCCCTGCCCCGCGCCCGGAATTCGCCCACCAGCCTCGCCCGGTCCACCGCCGTGAACCTGCGGTACGTCCACTTGCCCGGTGGGCGCCACCAGACCGGGTCGGGGCAGCGGAAGCCCTCTCGACGCAGCGCGGCCCGCTGGATCTTGTTGGTGGCGGTGACCGGCATCGCGGGGACGACCCGGATGAAGCGGGGGCTCATCTTGGTGCCCAGGTCCGGCTGGGAGAGGAGGAACTCCATGAAGGATCTCGGGTCGAAGGTGCCCGCGATGGTGGCCATGACCTGGTCGCCAGCGACCGGGTCGGGGACGGCGTAGACGGCCACGGCGTCGGCGCCCTCGTAGCGGGCGAGGATGTTCTCGATGACGGCGGCGGCGAGGTTCTCGCTGTCGACGCGGAGCCTGTCATCCGCGCGGCCCGCGAAGTAGAGGAAGCCTTCGAGGTCGCGGTAGAAGAGGTCGCCGGTCCAGTACCAGCCGGAGCGGCGGCGGGCCGCGTCCGCCTCGGGGTTGCGCCAGTAGCCCTCGAAGGGGTTGGGGCCACGGTTCACCAACTCCCCTATGGCCACGGTGCCGTTGAGCAGGGTGCCGTCCTCGTCGAACGCCGCCGGTGGGCACTCCCATCCCGTCGCCGGGTCGACCACCACGAGGTCGTCCGTCGGTGCCGCCCGGCCGATCGCCCCCGGTGGCGCTCCGGGCGTCCACTGGATCGCCGCCCCGCCCTCGGAGGACCCGTAGCCCTCCACCAGCCGTACCCCGAACCTCTTCTCGAACGCCGCCGCGTCCACCGCCCCGGCCTCGGTGCCGAAGCCCATGCGCAGGGGGTTGTCGTGGTCGTCGGGGCGGGGCTCGGTGGCCAGGATGTACTGCACGGCCCGGCCGACGTAGGTGAAGTAGGTGGCCCCGAACGTCCGTACGTCGTCCAGGAAGCCGGAGGCCGAGAAGCGGCGGCGGAGGGCGATGCCCGCGCCTGCGGCCAGCGCGGGCGCCCAGTCGGCGATCACCGCGTTGCCGTGGAACATCGGCATGCAGATGTAGTGGACGTCGTCGCGTCGCACCCCGAAGCGGTCCACCAGCGCCCGTCCGGCCGCCGCGAGCCGCCCCTGCGAGCAGATCGCCGCCTTGGGGGCGCCCGTGGAGCCGGAGGTGAAGTAGAGGAGGAGGCGGTGGGCGGGGGTGGCCCGGGTCGTCGGCTCGGGTGCGGCGTCGGCGTAGGGGGTCAGGAGGTCCTCGTACGGCGGGGTGTCGGTCACCAGGACGCGTACTCCCCCACGCTCGGCTCCGCTCGCGCGGGGGGACCCCCATGGGAGTTCGAGGCCGGCGAGGAGAGGGAGGTGGGCCTCTTCCGTGACGAGGACCCGGCACTCGGTGTGCAGGATGTCGCGGGCCAGTTCGGGGCCCCGGCGGGTGGGGTTGATCCCGGCGACGGCCGCGCCCGCGAGGGCCGCCGCGCTCAACCACAGGGGGAACTCCGGGGTGTTGTCGAGGAGAACGCCGAGGTGGGGTTCGGCGTCGGGTGGCAGCAGATCGGCCAGCAGCGCCGCGCGGGCGGCGGCCCCGGCCGCGACCTCGTGATGGGTCAGCACCCTGTCCTCGAACCACAGCCCGGGCCGATGGTCACCCCACCGGCCGGCGACGAGCTCCGCGACCGTACGCCCAGTGGACTCCATGGGGACGCACGGTAGTTGACGGATCGTCAGATGGGGAGGGGCTTGCCAGACTGGAGGGGCATGGAGGTCGCAGCCCGCCCGGTCGGGGTCACGGGGTGGGGTACGTCGGGTCCGTGGCGAACTGGTGGTACGTGATCATGAAGCCGACACAGAAGACGAAGGCCACGCTGAGGAAGGCGAGGAGGCCGAAGCTCGCCGCCGCCTGCTTGAGCCGCTGGCCGGGGGCGTGGGCGGTGGCCACCACGTGGGGGCCGTCGGTGTAGTAGACGGTGACGAAGTCGCCCTCGACCGTCGTCAACGGGCCGTACTCCTCCTCGAAGCGGACGGCACGCCCGTCGTGCGTCTTGAACTCGTACACGTGGTGGATCGTGCTGTGCACGGCGCTGTTGTGCCCCGCGCCCCTGCTGACCGTGGTGAACGCCTTCAGACAGCGGCCCTCCGCCGTCAGCCCGCTGTTCCAGGCGCTGCGGATCTGGAACCAGCGGCGCGTGATGCGGTACGCCATGAAGGCGATGACGGCCATCATGACCGCCGGGATGAGGTAGAAGGCGAAGTCCATCGGTGTCCCCCGGGGTTCGGCGACCGCCCTGGTCGGCGGTGTGTGGGGGAACGTACCCGTCCGGGTGCGCCCGTCAGCTCAAGGGATGCTCAGAACTCGCGCACGCGTGCCGTATCCGCGTGCGCCGGTCGGACGGCGCACGCGGAATCCACCCATCGGCGGTCGGGCAGGCATGCCGTCACGCGGTCGGGCGGTCGGGCGGTCAGAACGTGACGTCCGAGCAGGCGTAGAACGCGTTGCCGGTGTCGGCGATCGTCCAGACCGCGAGGATGACGTGGTGGCCGCTCAGACCGGACGGCAGGCGTCCGGTGTGGGAGAGGGTGGCCGGTGGGCGCTGGCCGTTGTAGGGGACGGTGAAGAACGGGGTGAGGTTGAGGTCGGAGCGGGCCAGGGCGTGGTTCTGGTTCCAGCCCTGTTTGGTGACGTAGTACGTGAAGTCGGTGGTGGCGTGCATGGCCGTGAACTGCCAGCGGAACGTGTGGTTCTGGCCTCCCGTCACCTGGGTGGTGGGCCAGGCGCCGCCGCCCGGCTTGGTGGGTGAGTCGAGCTGACCGAACCTGCTGTGTCCTGCGGAGCAGATCTGGCCGTCAGCCGGCCCTGAGCCTGGGAAGCCCTTCGGGCCCTCCACGCTCTGCGGCTCCCATTGGATGTCGCCGCAGTTCGTGACGGTGCCGTTCTGACAGAGCTTCTGCCGACTGACGGGGAGATCGGTGTAGCCGTGGCCGGAGGCGCCCGGGCTGGAGAGGACGAGGGCGCCGGTGGTGACGAGGCCGACGGCGAGGGCGGAGCACTTGGTCTTTCTACGCATACTGCCGCTCCCTGGAGAATGTGGGGGTGTTCCAGGTCTAGACCAAGTTCCAGATTATGGGCGGCGAGTGAGCATGTCCATACCAATCAACGGCCCCGTTCATGACGAGACTTCACGGCGGCCCGTGTAGAAGGCGACGGTCAAGTCCTTCACCAGCGCCTTGCGTTCGTAGTCGTCGAGTTCGACCAGACCGCGCATGGTCAGCCGGGTCACCGTGTCCTCCACGGAGTCGACGACCGAGGTGAGCACGGTGTCCCGGTGCTGGGCGTCGAGCGCGGCGATCCGGCGGCGCTGCATCACGGCGGCCACCTCGGGCGCGTAGTCGATCCGGGTCGGCTGGGCCGAGTACACCTCGATGCCGACCGGGGCCGTGTCCGCGACCACCAGCCGGGTCAGCGCCTCGCCGACCGCCTCGGTGTTGCGCAGGGTCGCGTCCCGCACCAGCGCGCCCGGCGTCGCGTCCGCCGGAAGCTGGGACAGCACCCGGGACAGGGCGGCCTCCACGCACTCCCGCAGATACTGCTCGTGGTCCTCGACGCCGAGCACGGCCCGCGCGGTGTCCCGCACCCGCCAGGCCACCAGGACGACGACCCGCAGCGCGACCCCGCCCGCGTCGACGGCCGGCATCGGCTCGCTCCGCCAGTGCCGCAGCCGTACGTCGACCCGGCGGCGCAGCACGAGCGGGTTCACCCAGAGCAGTCCGGTACGGCGGACCGTGCCCCGGTAGCGCCCGAAGAGGCCGAGCACCCAGGCCCGCCCGGTCCTGCCCCGTGCCAGACCGCCGAACCCGAACAGGGTCAGCGCCCCGGCGCCGGTGTACGCCGCCCACTGCGCCGGGCCGAGTCCGGCACCGGCGTGCGCGGCCGGAAGCCCCAACGCCCGTACGGCCATGCCGGGCAGCGCGCCGGCCCACCACGAGGTGAGGACACAACCGGCCAGTCCGCACGCCCCGCCCAGCACACCGATCCCACCGGGCCACACCCGCGCGGGCCGCTCCACCAGTTCGGGGTCCACCTCCACGGTCGGCCTCGGCTTCACCGCTCCCGGGCCGCGCCGCACCCTCGGCTGCTCGCCGGTGCCGCGCCGCCGGCCGACGACGGCGGGGGCGACCGGTACGGAGAACGGCGCCGGGTCGTCGCGGAACAGCAGATGGACGGGGATCTCGGTCGTGACCTCGTTCTGAATGAGCCGAGCGGGCCGCGCCGCCCCCTCCGGCTCAGGACTGGATGAGGTGGTCGTACTCATACGTGCCTCCATGCCTCCGCGCAGGAAGAACCGTGGTGAGAGGGGGATTGGGGGGGCGTGCGGGGGTGGGCCGACGAGGGGGGTGGGACGGGTCGGCTCGGCGAAGGGGCCGAGGTCGGTTGGGGGGAGTCACGGGGCGGGTCGGGTCGAGCGGGGGCGGTCGGGTCAGCCGGGGTGGCCGGGGCCAGTCGGGGTGGCAGGGGCCCGTCGGGTTCAGCCGGATGTCGTCAGGGGCCGGTCGGAGGCCAGTCGGGGTGGGCCGGGCGGCGGCCGGGGTCGTGGGGGTTTGGTCGGGGCCAGTCGAGGTGGGCCGGGGGGCGAGTCGGGGTCGCAGGGGTTCGGTCGGGGTGGACCGGAGGTCGGTCGGGGGCCAGCCGAGGGGAGCGAGTCGGGTTCGGCTCGGGGGCGAGTCGGATTCGGTCAAGGCCAACTGGAGTCAGGCAGGTTCGGCGGGGTTCGGTCGGGGGCCAGTCGGCTGCGGCCGGGGGCTGTCAGGTGTCGGTTGCACTTCGGTCAGGGGCCGGTCGGGTTCAGCCTCGGGGCTGGTCGGGTGGGCCGAAGGCCGACCGGGGCCACCGGGGTCGGCCAGGGTCACCGGGGCCGACCGGAGTCGGTCAGGTCGGCCGGAGTCGGCCAGGGACTCCGGGGTCGGCCGGAGTCGTCAGGTCGCCCAAGGCCCGGTCAAGAGAAGAGGCGGCGCCAGGTTTCCGGTCCCGGGTAGCCGTCCGCCGCGCCTCCCCGCCAGCCCTGGGCCCGCTGGAAGGCCTCCACGTTCCGGCGGTCCGACTCGTCCCAGCGGGAACCCGGAGGGGACGTGTAGTACTTGCCGAAGCCCTTCTTGATCAGCTGTTTCCCCAGGCGGGTGATATGGGCGTTGTCCGCGCCGGGGCGGAACATGCCGCGGCCCGGGTAGGGCGGCACGGAGGTCCCGGACGGGCGAGGCGTCGCGGGTCTGCCGGCGGGGCCGGCGCTCCCGGGCGGTGGGATGTCGCGCCCCTTCCCGTTCACCAGGTACGACCAGGTCGTCGGCCCCGGCAGCCCGTCCGCGTCCCGGCCCGACCAGCCCTGGGCCCGCTGGAAGGCCTGGGTCGCCCTGCCGTCGGCCGCCGTCCAGCGCGGCCCCGGCCCCTCGCGGTAGAAGCGGCCCCCACCGCGCTCCACCAGCAGCTGCCCCAACCGGGTGACATGGCGGTTGTCGGCGCCGGGCCCGAAGTAGGCGGCCCCCGGATAGCGGTCGTCCCGGTCGGCACCGGCGGAGCCCTTGGCCCCCGGGGCCTCGGCGGAACCGGGCTCACCCGTGGCGTCCGGCCCGGACGGGGAGTCGACGGTGCCCGTCTTGCCGTCCGCCGTGCCCTCGCCCTCGCCCTCGCCCTCCTCGACCAGCCCCTTGTAGCGGTACGGCACATAGCGGCTGGAGTTGTTCCAGTAGCTGTACGGGGTGACCAGCCTGCGGGCGTGCGGGCGGGTCGACTCGTAGGCGATGTACTCGGTGTGCGTGTCGTCCGTCCAGCCGCCGAAAATTACTACGTGCGAGCCCTTCTGAGGGTCATTCGGATTATGGAAGAGCAGCATGTCCCCGGGTTCGAGATCGTCCTTGGAAATGCGCTCGGCGAACTTGTCGAGGCTGCCCGTCCACTCGTTCCCCGGCAGTTTCCAGGCCATGGAGACAAAGCCCGAGCAGTCCTGCCGATAACCGTCCGACCAGTATTCCGTCATGCTGTACGGCACCTCGGCGACGATCCAGGTCCGGGCCCGCCGGATGATCTCCGCCCGGGTGATCGGCGGTGTCTTCAGCTCCTCTGGCGGCTTCTCCGGGTCCGCCGGCCGCCCTCCGGGACCGTGCAGCGGAGCCTTCTTCCCCTGCGGGGTACGGGGCTGCTCATCTGCGGGAACGCTCGCACGGAGGGCCATGGGACGAGTCATGGGGAGGGTCGCGGGCAGCTCCTCGGGCCGGGTCTGCGGGCCCGCCTCGGGGGCCGCCGCGACCGCCGGGACGACCTGCCCCGCACCGAGCGCCGCACCGGCCGCGGTGGCCACGACGATCGCGTTCCGGACCGCGGGCCGGCCCAGATGGACGCATCGGGCCGAGTACGGCACAAGCCGACGCCGATGAACACAACCGGGGCACTCGCAATCGCCCCCGGGATCGACTTCCTCGAATACCGGAGCGTCCATACGATTCCCCTCGCGGACCGGGCGACGAATTCCAGGGTTCTGCACGACCGCCAGTTTCCCAACTGTCTCCCGGTGTCGCATGCTGACGGTCCAAATGATGTACGCCGTCCCGCCGGGCCCCGGGCGCCGCTCACCTCCGTCGGCCCGACCGGTTCACCAAAGAAATGCAAAATCGGGCCCCGGGCTCATGGTTACCGGACGGTTGAGTAAGTTGAGGGAAGGTGACTGCTCAGTAGAGTTTCGAACATTGCGTTCTCGCTGCCATGCGCTTGACGGTCGAGTTCCCGGGCTGCATGATCAACGACTGAGTAAGAGCCGCATCACCCCCCACCCCACTTCACCGAAGCGTCTCCGAAGACCCCCCACCCCCCACCTCCTTTCTTCGCGAGCACTCCCCCTTCAGGCATGCCCTGATTTCAGGTAGCCGCTTCCTTTCCCATAACCCCTTCCGGCGCTTCGCCATGCCCTTTCCCGGGCGCGGAAGGGGCCTTCGGCATGCCCGGAAACACCAATTCCAGCTACCTCAAACAAAGCTCAAAAGACGGTTCTTGAAGTCTTGACTTCCCCTCCTCACGCGATCCATATTGATGCCCGCCGGACGACGGGTTCGCCGAACAAGTCGCCCGCCACACAGGGCTGTTGGCAGCCCTCACGCTCCATTGAATGACCACCCCCCATGGAATTCGGCCCTCGCGCGAGGTCCGTTTTCAGGAGCTCAAGGAGACAGACGTGGCGATCGCATTCCCCCACAAACGCAGGACGGCACTGGCCGCTCTCGCGATGGCCGCCGCGGCGGCCACCACGATCACGCTCCCCGGTACGGCCGAGGCCCAGTCGGGCTCCCGTATCTGCGGCAACTACTGGGAGGCCAGGGCAAACGGCAAGACCGTCGGGATCATGGCCAAGGTCCTTGAGGTGCCCAAGACCGACTTCGGTATCTGCCTGCGCGTCATCGACAAGACCAACAGCATCAACGGCCGGGAGCTCCCGGGCTACGGCAAGGTGACCTGGAACCCCCGGCAGCCCATGCGCTCCTGGACCTGCGAGGAGGCCGGCAACCTGTTCCAGGGCAAGTACGGCTGGGACCCCTGCCTGACCATGAACCGGGTGGACCTGATCCACCAGGTCGCCGGCCGTACGCCCGCCGAGTGGTCGCAGGTGTACTGACATGCGTCTACGAGTGTGGCAGCGGGTTCTGATGTGCGGAGCCCTTGCCGTCGCGACGGCCGTCTCCGCGACCGGCACAGCGGAAGCGGCGACCGCCTGTTACAGCCAGAGCTATTCCGACGGCGCGCGGATCGTGCCCGGCACCGGTGGCGGAAACGTGACCCGCGCCATCACCCGGCAGCGGGCGGGCAACACGTGGGACGACTGGGTATGGCGCGGCACCGAGTTCGTGTGCCCGAGGGGCCGGACCTGCCAATACTCCTGGAACCATTCGAAGTCGACGGTCACCGGTTGGGCCATCGGCGGCGGCACCGATCTCGGCAACACCAGCTCGCCCACCAAGAAGTGGTACAACGCCCTTGTCTCACTGGTCGGCGGATACCAGAAGAGCACCGAGATCAACACCACCTTCGGCTGGACGGTGAACCTCAACGGCGGTGACGTGGCCCACCCCGTCCAGATCGCGGTCCGCCGCTGGACCCAGGGCGACTTCTCCGGCGGCTGGGTCAGAACGAACCGCGGCTGCCAGGGCGGCACCGTCTACGAGTGGAACGGCAACACCCGATTCGGCAACTGGACCCGCAACGTCTACGAGAAGGAAAGGGTCGGCTACGCCATCAACGGCCGTATCTGACCTCGCACATCACTCAACACGTTCCAGGAATTCCGAAGTACGGCGACCCAGGAATTCTGGAATTACGCGTCGACTGCACCCCCCCCCCGAAAGGAAAACACAGTGTCCATGAAATTGTGGCAGCGCGCCCTGATGTGCGGAACCCTCGCCATCTCGACGGCGGTCATCTCGACCGGCTCGGCGGAAGCGGCCACCCAGTGCTTCAGCCAGAGCTATTCCGACGGCGCGCGGATCGTGCCCGGCACCGGTGGCGGAAACGTCACCCGCGCCATCACCCGGCAGCGGGCGGGCAACACGTGGGACGACTGGGTATGGCGCGGCACCGAGTTCGTGTGCCCGAGGGGCCGGACCTGCGAGTACTCCTGGGAGCATTCGAAGTCGACGGTCACCGGTTGGGCCATCGGCGGCGGCACCGATGCCGGTAACGCCAGCTCGCCCTCCAAGAAGTGGTACAACGTCGTCCTTTCACTGGTCGGCGGGTACCAGAAGACCACCCAGATCAACACCACCTTCGGCTGGAAGGTGAACCTCAACGGCGGTGACGTGGCCCACCCCGTCCAGATCGCGGTACGCCGCTGGACCCAGGGCGACTTCTCCGGCGGCTGGGTGCGGACCAACCGCGGCTGCCAGGGCGGCACCGTCTACGAGTGGAACGGCAACACCCGATTCGGCAACTGGACCCGCAACGTCTACGAGAAGGAAAGGGTCGGCTACGCCGTCAACGGCCGTATCTGACCTCGCGGTTCGCCCCACACCCCCCACACCCCCCACACCTTCTCCCCGGGGCCGGCCACTCCCCCCTCCCCGGCCCCGGGGAGACACCCAAGGAGACAACCATGACGGTCATGCGCATCAAGCGCCGTACGGCTTCGCTCGCCGCCGCGGGTCTGGCGGCCGGGGCCCTGTTCGCGATCGCGGTTCCCGGAACGGCTGAGGCCCAGTCCGGCTCCCGTATCTGCGGGAACTACTGGAAGGGCTACTACAACAACGGTCAGCAGGAGGTCACCTGGGCGCGGGTGATCGAGGTGCCGAAGACCGACGGCGTCTCCTGCCAGCGGGCCATCGACCGGACCGACAGGGTCGGTAACCCGCCGGGCGAGATCACCAAGCTCGGCGTGACATGGGGCGCGCGGCAGCGACTGCAGAACGTGACCTGTGAGTGGTTCTCACAGGATCTGTTCGAGTCCAAGTACGGCGACGACGTCTGCAACAGCATGCAGCGCGCGGACAATGTCTGGCAGGTCAACGGCCGCACCCCCAGCCAGTTCTGGCTCAAGTAGGCGGCTCGTCCGGGGGTGCTCTGGTCGGGAGCACCCCCGGACACCCGGTAGAGTTCTTCTCGCGCGCCGCTAGCTCAGTTGGTTAGAGCAGCTGACTCTTAATCAGCGGGTCCGGGGTTCGAGTCCCTGGCGGCGCACCACCACCGAGAGGCCCCTCGCGAGAGCGGGGGGCCTTTTCGCGCTCCCTCCCCACTCCCCACAGATCCTCCACCGATGTCCCAATAACCGCGTATGACCGGTAAACACCGTGTTTCGCTCTTGCGATCAAGACGAACACCGTAGAACCCTGGGCCGTAAGAGACTGCGGGATACACGGCAGTTGGGGGGCTGTGGGCGTTATGCGTCCAGGGATGGGGATCGACGGCCCCCCGGCGCGCACACCTGTCGCGTGCGCCGGTCACGTACGCCTGGAAGCGATGCCGAGGGGGGCATCAATGGAACCGGAAGGCCGCCGTCCCGTGTCTTTATGGTGTAGATCACATGGTGACGACGATCCACCACTGATACGTCCGTAACGGTCGAGGGGGACCGAAACGGGCGGAAGACCGACTAACACACACACGCACGTGTGTGCGGGGGGATGACTCATGACGTCGACGCCGACGGGCGCCCGGCACCACCACGACTCGTCCGATACGACCCAGCTCAAGATGCCGTCACATCGGACCGGAGCCTTCCGAAAACTCAAGAAGAGCCTTCCCAGATACGACTACGAGCACTACAGCCGGCTCGCCGGGCCCCTCACTCAGCCCGATCCGACCAAGCCGTACAAGGTGCGCTACCGCTCCCTGATCTCCCAGGAGCCGCACCGCATCAGGATCGCGCTGATGCTGTTCGCCGCGCCGGTGCTCTCCCTCGTCCTGCTCGCCTGGCTGCTGCAGCCGGAGCACTGGACCAAGCGCGACTATCCCACGTACGACCTCCTGCCGGCCTTCGATCTGATCATGCTGGTCTCGATCGGGCTGATCGAGTTCTTCCGCTGCATGAACGTCCTGTCGAACGCGCACGCCACGCTGGTGGCCCGTGACCCGGTCCCGGTGGTTCCGGAGGTCGGCACCAGAGTCGCCTTCCTCACCTCCTTCGTGCCCGGCAAGGAGCCGCTGGAGATGGTGACGAAGACCCTGGAGGCGGCGGTCAAGCTGCGCCACCGGGGGCTTCTGCACATCTGGCTGCTCGACGAGGGCGACGACGCGGAGGTGAAGGCGGTCTGCGCGCGCCTGGGCGTGCACCACTTCTCCCGCAAGGGCATCGCGAAGTGGAACCAGCCCAAGGGCCCGCACCGCGCCAAGACCAAGCACGGCAACTACAACGCCTGGCTGGACGCCCACGGAGACGACTACGACTACTTCGCCTCCGTCGACACCGACCACATCCCGCTGCCCAACTACCTGGAGCGGATGCTCGGGTTCTTCCGCGACCCGGACGTCGGCTTCGTCATCGGCCCCCAGGTGTACGGCAACTACGACAACTTCGTCACCAAGGCCGCCGAGTCCCAGCAGTTCCTGTTCCACGCCCTGATCCAGCGCGCCGGCAACCGCTACGGCTCGCCCATGTTCGTCGGCACCTCGAACGCCGTACGGATCAAGGCACTCAAGCAGATCGGCGGCCTCTACGACTCGATCACCGAGGACATGGCCACCGGCTTCGAGATCCACCGCCACAAGAACCCGGCGACGGGCCGGAAGTGGCGCTCGGTCTACACCCCGGACGTCCTCGCGGTCGGCGAGGGCCCCAGCGCCTGGACGGACTTCTTCACCCAGCAGATGCGCTGGTCGCGCGGGACGTACGAGACGATCCTCAAGCAGTACTGGAAGGGCTGGTACTCGCTGCCGCCGACCAAGCTCTTCAACTACACCATGATGATCATCTTCTACCCGATGTCCGCCCTCAACTGGATTCTCGCGGCGCTGAGTTGCGCCCTGTTCCTGGGCGCGGGCGCCTCGGGTGTGAACATCGACCCGGTGGTGTGGCTGATGCTCTACGGCAACGCCTCCGCCCTGCAGATAGGCCTGTACGTCTGGAACCGCCGCCACAATGTCTCCCCGCACGAGCCGGAGGGCTCCGGCGGTGTGGCCGGCATGGTGATGTCCGCGCTGTCGGCGCCGCTGTACGCCAAGGCGCTGATCGATTCGGCGCTGCGCCGCAAGAGCAAGTTCGTGGTCACGCCGAAGGGCGACTCGGCGAGCCCCGACCGCTGGCTCGGCACCTTCCGCTACCACTGGTACTTCATCGCGATCTTCGGCGCCTCGATCGCCGCCGGTCTCGTCCTCGGCAACTCCCACCCGGCGATGATCATCTGGGCGACGTTCGCCATGCTGATCACCGCGTTCCCGATCTTCGTCTGGCGCTACATGCTGCGCGAGGACGCCAAGAAGGCCGCCGCCAAGGCAGCACTGCAAGGCTCGATGGTGGCGCCACCCGAAGCGGCCCCGGCACACCCCGCGCATCTCGCACACCATGCGCCGCCCCACTCACCGGGCGCCCCACACGCACCCCACGCTCCCCAGCACAAGCCGAGTTGGGCCGCGTCCGGGCCCGGCGGCGCGGGTAGCGAGCAGACCATGCAGATCGCCCTGGGCGGACTTGGGGGACGTAAGGAATGAAGGACCGTGCAGGCCGCCGCCGCGCCCGTCGTCTGGCGATCGGCGGGGCGGTGGTCCTCGCCCTCGCGGGGATGAACGGGCCCTGGTTGTACCGATTCGGCACCGAGCAGTACCACCAGTACAAGATCAACAGACCGGAGTACAAGGCCGAGAACGGGCACTGGCAGATCGTGGAGTTCCCGAAGGAGTACCGGCAGAACACGATCCACGCCGCGCTGCTGCACACCGGCAAGGTCCTGCTGATCGCGGGCTCGGGCAACGACCAGGACAACTTCGACGAGAAGAAATTCGACACCCGTGTCTGGGACCCGGTCGAGATGACCATCAAGAAGGTCCCGACCCCGGCCGACCTGTTCTGCACCGGCCACACCCAGCTGTCCAACGGCAATCTGCTGATCGCGGGCGGCACCAAGCGCTACGAGAAGCTCAAGGGCGATGTCACCAAGGCCGGCGGCCTGATGATCATCCACAACGAGAACCCCGACAAGCAGATGAAGCTGAAGCCGGGCACGAAGTTCGTCGGCAAGAAGAACGGCAAGACGTTCGTCCTGAAGGACGAGGTCACCCTCAAGAAGGCCACGAAGACCTTCGACCCGGACACCGGCAAATTCACCGGCAACAAGCCCGGGATCGCCCGCGCGTATGTCGAGGCCCAGCGCAGCGGCAAGAAGTACGAGACCGGCACCGAGGACAACTACAGCGTGGTGGGCCTCAAGGGCGCCGACGCCCGCAACACCTACGGCATCGCGCAGAAGCTCGCCCTCGACAAGAAGGACTTCCAAGGCATCAAGGACGCCTACGAGTTCGATCCGGTCGCCGAGAAGTACATCAAGGTCGACCCGATGAACGAGGCCCGCTGGTACCCCACGCTCACCACGCTCTCCGACGGCAGCGTCCTGTCGCTGTCCGGCCTCGACGAGATCGGCCAACTGGTCCCGGGCAAGAACGAGATCTACGACCCCGAGACCAGGTCCTGGACGTACACCAAGAAGGAACAGCAGTTCCCGACCTACCCCGCGATCTCCCTGATGCAGAACGGCAAGCTGTTCTACTCGGGCGCGAACGCCGGCTACGGCCCCGACAACATCGGCCGCGACCCCGGCATCTGGGACCTCAAGACCAACAAGTTCACCAAGGTCCCCGGGATGAGCGACAGCAAGCTGCTGGAGACCGCCGGCACGGTGTTGCTGCCGCCGGCGCAGGACGAGAAGTACATGGTGATCGGCGGCGGCGGGGTCGGCGAGTCGGAGCGGTCGAGCAGGAAGACGCGGGTGATCGACCTGCTGGCCGAGAGCCCGCGCTTTGTGGACGGCCCGTCGCTGGAGAAGGGCACCCGGTACCCCCAGGCCTCCATCCTCCCCGACGACACGGTCCTGATCTCGGGCGGCTCGGAGGACTACCGCGGCCGCGGCGACTCCAACATCCTCCAGGCCCGCCTCTACGACGCGAAGACCGGCGAGATGCGCCAAGTGGCCGACCCTCTGGTCGGCCGCAACTACCACTCCGGCTCCCTGCTCCTCCCCGACGGCCGCGTGGTCTTCTTCGGCTCCGACTCCCTGTACGCGGACGAGGCCAACTCCAAGCCGGGGGAGTTCGAGCAGCGGATCGAGATCTATACGCCGCCGTATCTGTACGGCGACGCGCGGCCGACGTTGTCGGGCGGGCCGAAGACGGTGAAGCGGGGCGGCACCGCGACGTTCAGCACACGGCACGCGTCGTCCATCAAGACGGCCCGTCTGATCCGGCCGAGCGCGTCGACGCATGTCACGGATGTGGATCAGAAGTCCATCGCGGTGGACTTCGAGACGAGCGGGGACGAGATCACGGTGACGGTGCCGGGGAATCGGAATCTGGTGCAGTCCGGGTGGTACATGCTGTTTGTGGCGGACGACGCCGGCGTACCGAGCAAGGCTCGGTGGGTGAAGGTGCCGTAGGGGGTTCGTTTTCGGGTGCGGGTGGGTGGGGGCTGGTCGCGCCCGCGCGGCGGAGCCGCACATCAGATACAGCCCCGCGCCCCTAAAAACCTGCGGTTACCCGGCGCTCCAAAAGCCTGCGCGATTGCCCGCGCCCTAAAAGCCTGCGGTTGCCCTTGGCCTGAAGGCTGAGGTCGGGCGGGCTGATGAAAAAGCAGGGGCGCAGCCCCGCTTTTTCAGGGGCGCGGGGAACTGCGCGACCAGCCACATCCGACCGTCAGCCCCGCACCCCCTCCCCATTAGGCGCCCCCACCCTTACTCAGAGGCCTTGGCCAGACTCAGCGCATACTCCGGCCACCACTCCCCGGCCTTCGGCCCCCCTTTGCACTCCCCGTCCGACTCCCCGGGCCGCTTGACCCACAGATACGCGTCGACCAGCTCATCCGCCGTCTTCGTCGTCGGAGACTCCCCCAACGCCCGCCCCGGCGGATTGCACCACTGCTCGTCCACGTCCCCCTCGGTCCAAGGCCCGTTCCCATTGCGGCTCGTGTCGATGACGAACGGCTTCCCGCCGACCTTGGACGACAACTGCTTGCCGTACTCGATGGAGTCCTCGGTCGTGTAGAAGTTGGAGACGTTCACGGCGAAGCCGTCGGCCTGCTCCACGCCGGCCCACTTCAGCGGCTCGGCGATCCGGTCGGCCTCGCTCCACCCGGCGTTCCCGGCGTCCACGTACACCTTCGTGTTCTTGAGCGAGGTCAGCTTCTCGATCGCGCCCTTGAGCAGGTCGTACCGCTCCTCGTGGAACTCGCCCGGTGTGCAGCCGTCCACGACGTGCAGCACGGCGTCCGGTTCGAGGACGACCATGGCCGGCCGGTCCCCGATGCCCTTGGCCACCCCGTCGATCCACGCCCGGTACGCGTCGCCGTCGGCCGCGCCGCCGCCGGAGTACTGGCCGCAGTCGCGGTGCGGGATGTTGTAGAGGACGAGGATGGCGTCCCGGTCGGCCTTCTCGGCGGCCTCGGTGAAGCCGCGCGCCTCGTCCTCCGGGTTCTCGGGCCCGATCCACTCGCCGGTGGGCTGCTCGGCGATCTTCCGGATCAGCTCGGCGTCCTCGTCCTTGCCCTCCTTCTCGTACGCGGCGACCTGGGCCGCCGCGTTCCCGTCCGGGTTGACCCAGAACGGGTCCGTGCCATGGGGCTGTTGAGTGATGTCGGGCCCGGAGGCCCGGTCGCGCTCTCCGTCGCCGCCCTTGTCACCGTCTCCCCCGAAACAGCCGGCCAGCAGCAGTGCCGCCCCCGCCACCGCCACGGACGCCCGCACGACGGGCGCCCCCCTCCTGGCGTACATCCAACTCCCCCTTGGGTGCACCGTGTCGTAAGTCCCAATCCTGGCATAAGTCCCGCCTCGCCCACAGGAGGTCACCCCCTTGTCCACGAGCCGGTTATGTCAACTACGCGCCCCGGACGAGGAGTTGACGCGGGATGACGACAAGGACCGGCACAGTGACGCAAAGTCACCGCCCATCGACTTGGCGTCAAAAAGCCTCTAGCCCGATACGTTCACACGTTCTAGAGTCACTTCGGAGCGGCGCCTCCACGCCTCCCGTGCCGACGCCGGGTCACTCCCGCGGCCCGAGCGTGCGCGGTCGAGGACCAGCCCGGTCGGCGGCCCCGGGGGGAGCGGGTCGTCGACCGGGCCAGGTGACGGCGCCGCCGACGACGCCCTCCGGGCGCGCTCAGGGCTCGATACCGCTGAGGTACGCGGAGACGACCACGTTGGCCGTGTACGTACGGCTCTCCCGGTCGAAGGTGCCGCCGCAGGTGATGAGCCGCAGCTCGGCCCGCCCGGACTGCCGTGGGCCGTACGCCTGGGCGGCGTCGAAGTCGTCGCGCCCGAAGACCTGCACGTCGTCCACGGTGAACTCGGCGACCGTACCGTCGTCCCGCGCCACGCGAACGCTCTCGCCGAGGCGCAGCGCGCTCAGCCTGTGGAAGACGGCGGGCCGGGTCTCGGTGTCGACATGCCCGACGAACAGCGCGACCCCGGTGGCCCCGGGCCGGGTGCCGCCCGCGTACCAGCCGACGACGCCCAGCTGGTCGTAGGAGGGCGGGGCGATCGCCCCGTCGACGTCGAGGCCGCGCGGTACGACGGGCGCCTGCACCCCCATCGCCGGAACGTCGATCCGCTTGGGCCGGGCCCCCTTCAACGGCTGGGCGGCGGGCGGCAGTTCGACCTGCGCGGGCCGTCCGACGGCCGCCACGTCACCGGTGGTCGGGGCGGATATCCCCTGCCGTACGTCGGTGGCCTCGCGCCCCCACAGCCAGAGCCCGAGCAGCAGCACCGCCCAGACGATCCCGGCGGCGAATCGACCGACCCCGCCACCGTCCCGCTCCCCCACCCCGAACCCGCTGTCGTCCATGTACTTCTCACCGGCCACGGCGACGACCTCACTTGTTCCCACGGCCGCGCCGCGCACCCCGCGCGATCACGACCACCGCCGCGACCCCGGCCAGCACGAGCCCGACCACGGTGTGCGGGGTACCGGGCCCGGTGTGCCGGGCGTCGTCCATCGAGTTCAGGGGGATGAGGGAGGAATCAGCGGAGTCGGAGGAGTCGGTGGTCTCGGTCGCGGCGGGTTCGCCCAGGTTGGCGGCCAGATACTCGGCCGCACCACCGCCTCCCGCGCGAACGGGGGCGACCGGAGAGGCCGGGGCGGCGGACTGGGGCTCCGGCTCGGAAGTCGAGGGCCTGGCGGTGGACGGCTTCCCGTCCCCGACCCTGATCGCGCCCTCGACCTTGCCCTCCCTGCCGTCGCAGAAGACCCGTACCTCGTACGTCCCGGGTCGGAGCGAGGACCGTACGCGGGTCTCCCCGACGAGGGTGCCGACACTCGGGCCACCGAGCTGGGTGAGCTGGGCGTCCGCGACGAACGCCGCCGAGGCGGCGGTGCCCTGTCTCCCCCCGCACCCCTCGACCCGCACCCGAACATCGGTCCCGGGCGCCGGCTCCCCCGGCAGCACGGAGACACCCCCGGATTCGGCCGCGTACACAGCGGGCGCCGACAAACTCGACGCGCCCGCGACCACCGCCCCCACACAGAGAGTAAGCCGCAGTGAGCCCATGGTGAACCTCCACATCAGAGGCTCCCCCGGCGAGGACGGGCACGCATCCGGGGAGGACGGTCACTGCTCCGTACGGGTGCCGGGTGGTTTAGGCCGAAGGCCGGATTGAGGGCCGCAGGCCCGAACAGGGGCGCGGGGAACTGCGCGATCAGCCCCACTCAGCCGCAGTCGCCACCCCACCCGATCCCCCGAGCCACTAGGCGCTCAAATCCGCTCAACAAGATCCGCAATGGAGTTCACCACAGCCGACGGCCGATACGGAAAGTCCTCCACCTGCTCAGGCGACGTCAACCCGGTCAGCACCAGAATCGTCTCCATCCCCGCCTCGATCCCGGCCAGCACATCGGTGTCCATCCGGTCCCCGATCATCGCACTGGTCTCCGAATGCGCCCCGATCGTGTTCAACCCCGTCCGCATCATCAAAGGATTCGGCTTGCCGGCGAAGTACGGCTTCTTCCCGGTCGCCTTGGTGATCAGCGCGGCCACCGCCCCGGTCGCCGGCAGCGGCCCCTCGGTCGACGGCCCGGTCTCGTCGGGGTTGGTCGCGATGAACCGCGCGCCGCCCTCGATCAGCCGTACCGCCTTGGTCATGGCCTCGAAGGAGTACGTACGGGTCTCGCCCAGGACCCCCAAAACGTAGTTCGAACTGGTTCGATTACCCTGACCCCAGATCCGGAATGAGAGAGTCCGCATGGGGATACTAGTCGGCGGCTACGCGCGTATCAGCGACGCAGGAGAGCTGGGCGACGGCCGAGACGGCGAAGAGGGGGTGACCCGCCAGAAGGAGGACGTTCACGACCTCGTGAAGGTGCGGTCCCTGACCCTGCACCGCATGTACGTGGACAACGACCTGTCCGCCTTCAAGCGGCGCGTGAAGCGGCCGGACTTTGACGAGCTGGTCTCCGACCTGGAGACCGAGGTCATCGACGGGATCGCGGCGTACAACATCGACCGCGTGACTCGGCAGCCTCGACAGCTCGAACGACTGATCGATATATACGAGCGGGCCCGGCGGCCCATGGTCTTCGCGACCACTGCCGGCGACTACGACCTGTCGACCGACGACGGCCGGTTCAATGCCCGCCTGTACGTGATGATCGCGAACAAGTTCTCTGCCGACGCGGCCCGCCGTGTCGCTCGCCAGAAGAAGGCCGAGGCGATGGAGGGGAAGCCCCATCGCGGGGTGGCCCCCTTCGGCTGGAAGGACGGCGGGAAGGAGGCCGAGCCCTTCGAGGCCGAGCTGATCAACAAGGCCCATCGGGACATCCTGAACGGCAAGCTCTTGTCCGAGGTGCACCTCGAATGGGTCGAGCTGGGGGTGAGGAGTCGGCAGACTCCGCCCGGCCGGAACATCACGTACACGTCCGTCCGGTACATCCTCACGAACCCCCGCCTGTGCGGGTACCGGGTGTATGTGCCGCAGGCCGAGCGGGAGAAACGCGGGCGCCTCGACCTGAGCGAGTTCGTCCTTGAGCGAGCGGACGGGACGCCGGTCATTGGCGACTGGGAGAAGATTTGCTCGCCGGACCAGTGGCGGGCCGTGTGCGACGTGCTGAAGTCTCGGGCGATCTCCGGGCGAGGGCGCAAGAAGGGCAGCACGGTCACGAAGCGGCTACTGACCCGCATAGCCCGCTGCGGCGAGTGCGGGGGCGGAATGCTGACGATGATGTACACGCGCGGCACGACGAGCTACGAGCGGCACGGGTTCTTCTACACCTGCCTGAAGTCCGCGGGGGGCTGCGGTGGAGTCTCGCGCTCGGGCCCGCCGGTCGAGGAGTTCGTCGAGGCGGCCCTCCTGGCGTACCTGCGGCGCATGGCGAAGGCCCTGCGGTCGGGCAAGTCAGAGATCAATCCGGCACTCGTGAAGGCCAGGGCAGAGCTGGATCAGGTGAAGGCGGAGATCACGGAGGCCCGGCAGTTGCGGGAGTCGGGCGAGTTCCCGCTGAAGGAGTTCGTACGTGAGATCAAGCGCCTGGACGATCGGCGCGATGCCCTCGAAATCGAGGTCGCGACCCTGAACGTGTCCGGCATGGAGTCGAGCACCACGGCGGCCGAGCGGATCGCGAGGGAGTGGGAAACGTACACGACCCCGATGAAGCGCGCTGCGATCGAGCGGTTCATCGAGGCCGTGGTGATCAAGAAGCAGCCGCGAGGCGGTAACCACGCGTTCCGGCCGGACCTGATCGACGTCATCTGGAAGTAGCGGGGCGCGTCATCCATCGCGCTCCAGACCGAAGCGGGCACAGAGCCACTCCATGTCTTCGGGGGTAGGGGTCGGGGCCTTTGCGAGCATGGCCTCGACCCACTCCTCTTTCGTCACGGGGTGACCCGTCCGTTCGCCTCGAAGGCCGCGTACGTGATCGGCATCAGCTCGGCGAAGATCCGCTCGGCCTTCTCGGCGCACATCTCGATCTCGCGCTGCGGGTTGGAGACGAAGGCCGCGTCCTCGCGGTGGGTGCGCAGGCTCAGGAAGTTCATCAGGCCGCGGGGGTTCATCGTGACGTACATCGAGCTGTAGATGCCGACCGGCAGGGCGGCGCGGGCGATCTCGCGGGCGATGCCGGCGGAGAGCATCCGCTCGTACGCCTGGTAGGCGGTCTCGTAAGCGCGGAGAAGCTCGGCGTCCACAGTGGCGAACTGCCCGGGGGTGCCGGGCTCGAAGCGGTAGTGGCCGGGCTTGCCGACCTGGACGAGGTTGCGACCTACGGCGGGAAGGTAGAAGTCGGGCTTCAACTCGCGGTAGCGGGCGGACTCTTCGTTGTACGAGGCGATGCGGTGGCGCTGCCACTCGCGGAAGACGAAGATCGGTGCCTCGATGTACAGGGTGAGGCTGCCGTGCTCGAACGGGCTGCCGTGACGCTCGCGCATGAGGTACTTGATCAGGCCCTCGTCGCTGGTGGCCAGGGTCCGGCCGGTCTCGTCCTGGCGGGTCTCGGCGCCGAGGGTGGAGACGCGGGCGGCTCGTACGACGGCGAGGTCCGAGAGGTTGTGGGCGACGAGTTCGACGCGCATGTCGGAGCGGAGGTTGAGAGGGGTGGTCACGGCTGCTTCCTTCGGTCCAAAGTTTACATTCAGGCCGCGTTGTTGGCGGCGTACTCCTCGTAGGAGCGGCGGGACTGCTTCGTGAGGTGCCACATGCCGAACTCGCACTCGTAGACGCGGTTCTCACGGTTGATGGGGCCGCGTCCACGGATCGACTGGGCCTGGCGGTCACGCTTGGCCTGTGCGCGGCCGAGAGCCTTCTCGGCGGAGCGCTTGTCAGGGAAGGCCCGCTTGTCCGAGCACTCGCAGGTGTGGAAGTCGACGGTCTTCATGATGGCTCTCCTTGCTGGTCAGTGGCGGGGCTTTGCGACGAAGCCCCTGCGGCGGGCCATGCGCATGTAGGTGAGGACGGTCTGACGCTGGACTCCGAGGTAGTCGGCGAGGTGGCGAGCCGGGTTGAGCACGCCGTCTACCTCGGCCTGTACGAAGTGGGTCGCGAGGCGGACAAGGAAGGCGTCGGTGACGTGGTATCCCTCGCGAAGGGCTCGCAGCTCGGCGATCTCGGCTTCGGTCATCTTCGGGGCGCGGAGTGCGTCAGTCATGGCGGTATCCGTTCTGAGGTCATTTGGCCCGGAACTTGTCGCACGGGCAGGTGGGGAGCTGGCAGGCACCTCTGCCGGCGCCTGCTGCGGAGTGGGTGAAGGGTGCGTGGCCGCATTCGGGGTGGAAGCAGTAGCCCTTCCAGCCCTTCTTGCCGTCCACGTTGGCCAACATCACGCCGGGGCTGTGGAGTTGGACCATGCGGCCCGTGCCTCCGAACGCCATCTTCGAGGCGAAGGTCTTCACCTCCGCTTCGCTGCCGAAGGGGCCGAAGTTCAGGCCGCGGTGACCGTCCGCCCAGGTGTGGACGAGGGCGATCGTGTTGCGCATCTGGATGAGGTCGGCGGCTTCCTTGAAGACGGCCTTGGCCATCTGGTCGGCGCTCTCGAAGGTGGGGTCCTCCAGGAGCGCCTTTATCGCCTCGACCTCTTCCTTTCGGGGGGTCAGTCGCATGGGCCAACCTTAACACCAAGGTCTCATGTTTACAGAGTGAGCGGGATGAGCTGCATCACACGGTCGCGGAGCTGTTCCACGGTGCCGTCGTTGAGGATCACGTCGTCGTACAGGTACCCGGCGAGCGCGTTCTCGCTGGAGTGCCCGGCCTCCCGGATGGGCTTCATGCCGGGCCGCTCGATCCGCACGACCAGGCCGCCGCGCTCACGGATCGCGTTCGCCTCGTTCGGGAAGCGCACGTCGGTGATGACGGTCGGGCCCCAGGACTCGGAGTCGCGGAACAGGGCATCGACCCACACAGACTCGCCAAGGATCTCCCGGCCGCCCTCAGTGCCGAGGCGCTGAAGGTAGCGGCGCACCTCCGGGTACATCTCCTTCACGCTCTCCCAGCCGTAGTGGTCGACTTCGTACCGCAGGGAGGTGAACCCATCGGCGTACGAGGACTCGTCGAGGACGGGGTTCATCGCGTACAGCACGTCGCGGACCTTGTCGGCGAAGGCTCGGCGCGTCCAGCCCAGGTCGAGGAGCGATTGAGCTGCGGTGTCCTTGCCCGAGCGTGCGGCGCCGGCAAGGCCGATCAGGGGGGCGTTCATCGGTCTGTCTCCTTCAGGCGGTCTGGGTGGTGGCGGCCGGTGCCGCCTCGTCGATGGCGGTCGCGAAGGACCAGGCGCCCTCCATGAGGCTCAGGCGCATTTGCAGCTCGGCGTGACGCCCCTGGAGTTCGCGGAGCATCCGTTCGACCTCGCGGTACTCGCTGCGGAGGTCGGTCGTTCGGGTGGCACGCTGGTCGCGGGCGAAAGCGGCGGCCTTCTCGTGGACGAGGGCGGCATCCTCCTTGTGCATCTCGACCAGGGCCCAGATCAGCTCGCGCGTCTTGTCGCGGACGCCCGCCGGGGCCGGGTAGTCGCCGATGCCGGTTTGCAGTCGGCGGACCGGGAAGTCGTGCTTCGTCTCGCGCTTCGTGTAGACGTGCACGCCTTCGGCCAGACGCGAGCCCCACACTTCGAGGTCACCCTCGCAGGCCGCGTACGAGGCTCGGCCGTACCCGACGTAGAAGCCGGTCGGGAGGAACTCCCAGGCGTTTTCGTTGGGGCCGTTGGTGTGCCAGGTGACGAGCGGCTCGTCGTAGACGGGGGTGATCCGGACCGTCCCGCGGATTCGGGGGCCGGTCACGCGGTAGGCGGTCACCCACGGCCGGTCGGTGGTGGCCCACGGCTTGTCGTCGGGGTCGACGGCCAGGCGCTCGAAGTACACGGTCCCGAAGGACAGGCCGACGTGTCCGGCGTACTCGAACTCGGGCTCGCTCATGGTCTCTCTGCTCTCTGTCAGGGGGCCGCCCTGCCCTCTCCCTGTATGGACGGGGCGGCCGTGATGGGTGACGGTCAGGCGGCGATGCCGGCGGGACGCGCGGCGTAGAAGCGGAGGGCCTCGCGGGCCTGGGATCGGGCGTATGGCTTGCCGTAGAAGCCGAAGCAGGAGTCGACGTGCTCCCAGGTCTCCATGGACTCGTCGGGGTCGTCGTCACGGGTCCAGTCGACGCGCTCCTCGACGACGAAGCCCCACACGTCGCCTTCGGCCCATGCCTCGTACTCCTGCATTTCGGCCTCGACGTAGCCCTCGGTGAGGAGGCCGCCGTCTATGGCTCGGGCCTCTTCACCCGTCACGTACCAGAGGGAGCGCGGGCCCCTCTGCGGGCTGGACTCCAGCACGATCCCGCCGTGCATGATCGAGACGTAGCGGGTGAAGATGTCCACGCCGGTCCAGCAGTTCCACTTCAGGCGCTCCCACGCCTCGGCGAGCGGACCGCCGTCCTTGTCGACGGGGTGGTACTGCCCGAGGTGGGTGTCGATCGTGATGACGTGGACGAGCGTCTCGTCGTCGTTGCGGGGGTTCTCGGGGTGCTCGTCGAGCACCAGGCGCACGCGGTAGCGGCCGTCTTCGGTGGTGGCGAGTACGTCGGACATGTTGGTCTCCTTCGGGTGATCAGGCGGCGAGGCGGGCGGCGTGGGCGTCGATGTCCCAGGCGGGCAGGTCGAGGCCGAGTTCGGCGTAGCGAGTGGCGCGTGCCTTGGCGCGGCTGGGGCCGCTGAACTTGCAGCCCTTGTGACGGCGGGGCGGCGCCGGGTTATTGCCCTTGCGCTCCCGCATGTGGCTGTAGAAGACCTCGATGTCGACGGCGCACAGCAGGCAGTACAGGGCCCATCGGTGCTCACTACCGGGGTAGCCCTCGTGGACTCCAGCGCAGCGGGTTCGGGTGCATCCCTCGGGCTCGTCGACCGGCTCGGTTCGGGTGATGTAGCCGAGTTCGAGCATGCGGGCCCAGGCCGCTTTGAGGCTCTCCAGGTTGCGCGGGTTGGGGCGGAGGAACGAGGAGAGGAACGGGGCGGTCATGTTGGCTTCCTTTCAGGGGAGTTGGGTTCAGTTGCCGTTGGCGCGGTCGAGGGCCTCGTCGGCGTAGGCCGTGAGGATTCGGCGGGCGATCTCGTGCTGCCGGTACTCGCCTGCCATGCGGGCGAGGGTCTGGCCGTAGTGGGCGAGGTAGCCGAGGTACGGGCCGAAGTCCAAAGTCACGGCGTGCTGCATGTCGGCGTCGATCTGGGCCTTCTCGGCGGTCAGGTCGATGTGGTCGCGCAGGTTCTTCATGTCGGCTTCTCTCAGGGGTGGTTGGGGAGGGGGAGGCCCGCACGGGCCGCGTCGAGGAGGTCGTCGACCGCTTCGAGGAAGGAGCGCATCGAGTCGCCCTCGCCCCAGGTGCCGGGCTCGTCTTCGAGGTAGGTGTCGAGGGCCTCGCGGGCCCACTCGGCGGTGACGGCGGGGTCGGCGACGATCACGAGAGTGCCGGCGGCGTTGACCGCCCACACGTCGGAGCCGTCAAGGTCGATGTCGCGGGGGTCGAGTTCGTGGGGCTGCTTGCCGTCGCACTGGAAGAGACCGTCCGGCCGGAGGCCGAAGGGGGCGTCGCAGTCACCGCAGCGGATCGAGTCCATCGGGTAGCCTTTCGAGGTGGCCCCTCCTCGCTCCCTGTGAGGAGGGGCCGCTTGCGTCAGGAAGTGGTCTTGTAGCCGTCGCGGCAGGTGACGTACGAGGTGTCGCCGATCAAGGCCCAGCAGTCGCGGTGTCCGTCGATCACGCCCCAGAACACGCGGCCTTCGGCCTTCATGCGCTCCCGGAAGGTGGGGGCGTGGGTGGGCTTCGGTTCGGCGGTCTTCGCCAGGTGGTAGGCGCCTGCGTAGTCGGCGAGGATCACGAAGACGGCGGCGGCGAATCCGGCGACGATGGCGCGAAGGAGCTTCACTTGGCCTCGCTCCCTTCGAGCAGCGCGAGGATCTCGTCTACGGCCGCGTACTCGGCGGGGCTGACGTAGCGCCACTCCTCGTCGGGGAGCATCTCGACCGGCAGGGTGAGGGCCAGGCTCTCGGCGGTCTGGGCGAGGTTGCAGAGCGTGTACCACTCCTGCGTGCCGGGGTCGTAGTCGTTGCGCCACGCGGTGACCTCTCGCGCGGTCTTGAGCACCTCGGCGACGAGTAGCTTGATCTTGCTGAACGCGATCGACTCGGCGTTCTTGATGGACGGCATCATGTGCGTATCTCTCTGTGGTCTCATGTTTACATTGCGTACTGTGAGAAGAGGGTCGGGTCAGTCGGACCAGAAGACGTGGATTCCGCCGAGCACCTCTTCGGCGTGCAGACCGCCGCTGAACAGCTCCTCGGCCGCCCTCGTCCAGTCGATCTCGTTGAAGGGCCAGCGCGTCATGCGCTCCTTGTCCTCGTCCGAGGCGGTCATCTCGGCCCACTCCTGGGCGTAGGCCGCCTCGTCGTCGCAGAAGCCCCGGTAGGCGTCGCGGAACTTGTCGACCCAGTGGGCGCGGTCGGACTGCTCGCCGAACACCTCGACCCAGCAGGCGAACGCTTGGGCCTCGTCCTCGGTCAGGCTGGCCAGGGCCTCGGCGATCTCGGCCGCTTCGGACGGCGAGCACTCGCCCTCCAGGGCTCCGCAGAACCCCTCGTGGTCCATCACCCACAGTTCCTCGTGGGAGGTCTCCCGCTTGTGCAGGTCGGCCGGGGTGACCAGATCGGCCGTGTCGGCGGCGTACCAATCACCCACCAGGCGACCGGCGTTGTAGCAGGCCAGGCAGCCGATCCAGACTTGCGGGTCGATCTTGCGGGCCGTGATCATGTGTCCTCGCTTTCGCGGTAGGGGGCCGCCCCCGCCCTCTCCCTGTGTGGACAGGGGCGGCCGATGGGTTGGGGGGTCAGACGGAGATCAGGTCCCAGCCGTCGAGGATGTGGCCGATGGCGGCCTCGTCGATGCGCGCCTTCGCTGCGGCCTCGCGCTCCTCGAAGGTCGGGAGGTCGAAGCTCATGACGACCTGCTCGCGGGGGTCGATCTCGAAGGGCTCGTAGAACCCTGCGATCACCACGTCACCGAAGCGGAGGAGGACGGAGAGCGCGTAGCACTCGGGGGCCAGGAAGGCGATCTGGTCGTCGGGCTTGATCATGATCGGGCTCGCTTTCGTGAGGGGTGGGTGATCAGGCAGCGGCGACGCGGGAGGCGTCGCGCACGGCGGTAAGCGCGGCCTTGACCTCGGCGAGCGCCTCAACGCGCTGCCCGGCCGACTTGTACTGCCAGGACTGCACCTTGAAGACCGGGGCGTCGGTCGAGCCCTCGTAGCTGCCCAGCCACTTCAAGATCGACTGACGGTGGGCGAGGTCGGCAGCCTCGCGGCGGACCACGGCGGCCAAGAGGGTCTGCCAGTGGTGCTCGACCCAGAAGGCCGGGGTGTTGAAGCCGTCCGTAAGGCGCCTTGCGACGTGGCGAGCGAGGAGAGACGCGTTGTTGCGCTCGTTGGCGAAGGGGTGCAGACCCTTCTCACGGGCCTTGCGGGCGGAGAAGTGCAGTTCCTCGCTGTCGGAGAAGAGGGCGAGACAGACCACTCCGCGGTGCTGGTCCACCATGTCGGCGGCAGCCTTGATCGCGTCGGAAAGGGTGCTCATGTGATCCTCAGTTCGGGGATGGATCGATGCGGGCTGGCATCGTCAGAGGGGAGGAACCGCCTCCCGCTGACACCCCATGCGGGGTGTTTCGCCTTTGCATCCGGGGGCCGCCCCTCCCCGAGAGGGGAGTCAGGGAGGGACGGCAGTACTCGGGGGTCAGCGCCGGTACACGGGGATCGGGGTGTCGGGGTCGCCCTCCCACGTGATCCACTCGCCGTAGAAGCCGATGCGGATCTGTGTCAGGCCCTCGCGGGTCTCCCTGATCAGGACCCGGCCGACTCGCCAACCGTCTGTCCTGTGGCGCGACGGGTTGGCGGCCAGGCCGATGATCTGGTCACCGCCCCTGATCTCGCGGGCAGGGACCGGCTCAGACATCACGGCGCACTGGTGGCTAGGTGTGCGGCTGATCTCCCAGTCGCGGTAGACCCTTCGGGGCACCTTGCGCATCGGGGGGACGGCGATGTCCTCACGCACCGGCCACCTCCAAGGCGAGCTGTCCGGGGATCTCGTTGCGCATGAACGCGCGGCCAAGGTCGAGGAAGTGCTCGTCCCGAGCGTCGTCGTACGCCTCGCGCACCTGGTCCCAGGACGCGTGGCCGTCCTCGTCGCGGTACTCCAGGTCGTACAGGGCCTCGGTGCCGTGCTCGACGATGGACCTGTGGTCGGCCTCGGTGTCGTACGGGAAGTGCATCTTTACGTCGTCGAGGGCCTCGTCGAGGTTCTTCGCGAACACCTCGCGGCGCTGGTCGTCGTAGTCGTCCTCGTCGAGGAACGGGTACTCGTGCTTGACGTGCTCGACCAGGGCGACGGCCGTACGGAAAGCTGCGGTGTAGGCACGGGTCTCGTGGCAGTCTCCGGTGCAGTCCTGCCCGTAGCAGATATCCACGATCGGGTCGCAGTTCGGGGCACACTCCTGCCCATGGGTGCCGGCGCATTCCTCGGGGCATCCGCCCTCGTAGACCTGGACGAAGAGTTGCGCCACGTCCCAGGCGGAGGACCCACCGCCGCACTCGTAGATCTGCTCGTCGGACACCTCCGTGTCCGTGCGTCCCTCGTCGGCGGCGCACCGGATCAGGTCGCGGGCAACCTCGAAGTTCGACTTATCGCCGATCCATCCGGTTCGGTCGTCGTGCCAGACGAACAGCTCCACGTGCGTCGGCTCGTCTTCCGAGCCGTAGGTACCCGTTCGCCAGGAGGGCCAGGACCGGTAAGCGTCGTCCAGGTAGGCCGCGTACTTGGCGAGCACCTCCTCGGAGGGGGTGCGGTAGTCGGAGTACATGTGTCCTCGCATTCGAGAGAGGGGCTGCCCCCGCCCTCTCCCTGTGTGGGAAGGGGCAACCCGGTCCAATGTTTACACCTGGGTCTAGAAGTCGACGGTCTCGACGAAACCGGCGTCCTCGTACTCGGCGAGCTTGGCTTCCAGCTCCGCGATCCGCTGACGGGCCTTGTCGTAGGCGTACGACACCTCTTCGACGCGACGGCCGAGGTTGTAGGCCATGGCCACCAGGTCGAACCGCTGGACCTCACGCTTGGACAGGTCGACCGGCAGGACCTGCTTCGGGGCCTCCATCTGGGCGATCACCTGGGGGGTGATGAAGACGAACCCCCCGCAGTAGGTGCACCGCTTGTCTGCATCCCGCTCGGAGACCTCCGCCTCGTAGAAGCTGAAGTCGATGCACTGGTAGCACCGGAAGTCGCCGTCCGACTTCTTCACTCCGACCCGCTTGCCGTACTCGCGGTCGGCGTCGCTGAACACGTACTCGGTCAAGTGACCTTACCCTTCGGGTGAGGCTGGTCTCAAGTTTACACCAGCCGATTTGATTCGCCGAACCGGGCTGGTTCGGCGTGGTCTCACCTTATCACGCTTGCCGTTCGGAGTTTCGCGTTTGGCCTGGTCAGCGGTAGGCACTCCCATTGTCCTACCGCCCGGACCATGTGGCCGGAGCGCTGCCCTCCCGAACCTTGCGGTCCGTTCGGCGTGGTCACACCTTAACACGATTCCCGGTCCGTTCCGCAACCCCCTTGCGTGAGCTGCGGTTTCCCGGTCCTGCGTGCCATTCCGTCCGCCCCGTTGCCGGGCCATTCGTCGTGGTGTGGTCACACCTTAACACGCTGCCCAGGGTGCGCCGCAACCGCGCCCGCTGGGGAGGGCTGGAGTCCTTAGCCTCTTTACGCGCGTGCAGTGCTGCCCGCTCTGGGCTGGTCTGTGTGGCCTGCCCTGCCTAGCCCTGCCCTGCGGCATTGCGTTGCGCTCTGTCCTGTGTGCACTCATGTGTGGCTCACGTATGCCTATGCGCTACTCCGCTAGTGATGCACTCACATGCGCATGGATGTCCGCTTGTGGCCGTAAGCGGTCGACCTAGTGCCTTCATGTCCGTTTCACACCCAAGCGGCCGGCCTGGCGCTCATGCGTCCCATTCGCCCAGCCGTGGGCGCAGGGGTGGGGGTATGACCCGCGCTCGACGGTTTTCCCGGCCGCCGGGTCTTAGCAGCTCGGATTCTGCCACGGTTCCAGGGTCGACGTGATCGCTAGCATGCCGACCGCCGCGCCGCAAGTTTCCGCAGGTCAGCGGCGGTGCGACCGTCCTGCAGAACGCCCGCCGGCACTGCACAGGAATGAAGGCTGCGGCGAGGTCAGTCCTTGCCGTCGCCCAGGATCTTCCGCGCCTCGTTCGGCACCAGGACGAAGCGCACGCGGTGCTCGATGTTCCGGTCGGACAAGCCGTCGAACTCCCTCGCGAGCCGCATGGCCTCGGCAAGCTCCTGCCTCTTCATGTCATGGGCGAGGTCGGCGACCTGCGCCTCTTCGATCGCGCACTCAAGGGCGAGCGTCGGCCCGTGGACCGGGGTCGGGTCGTCGATCACCGCATGGCGCCCATCCTCGCTGTGCACCTCGACGACGGCGGGAAGCCCTCGGTACTTCTCCTGGGCCGTCTCGCGCCAGCGCGCTAGGACGAGGCGGCCGAGGTCGTGTGCCGTCCCGGCCCAGGTGGTCATCTCGCCGTTGTGGGCAGGGTCCTCCCAGCCTTCACCTGCGTTGGCTGCCGCCGGCACACGAAGCTCGTACGTGAAGGTCGTCTCGTCCATGCCGCCGACCTTATCGGCGCTCGCCTGGCCGAAGTACGTCTTCGCGTCTTCATGAAGGGGCGGCCTACCGGCCGCCGCAGCCGCTTGCCGTCTTCATGCTGTCCGCCCTTCGGGCGGCACAATTCCTTCGCCGCTGCACTCCTTCGCCGTCGCCCTTCGGGCGCCGCAGGAATGTGAGCGAGGTCACAGGCTTTCCCGTTTCCGAAAGCAAGATCATTTAGCGACTTGTAAGTGTAAGTACGTAAGTCGCGAGGCTCGCGAGGCTTGAGCCCCTGTCGGGGCTCGCCTGTATGAAGACGCCGTACGTACATCGCAGGTTGCAGGCTTGGCCCCCGAAGGGGGCCTCCTGATCGAAGACGGAAGACGCGAGTACGTACATACGTCTTTCGCGCGAGGGGGTCTGCTTGAAGATCCTCGAACTCTGCGCTGGGTACGGCGGCCTGGGTGAGGCTGTGGCTCCTCTCGTGAACGGCCGCGTGGTGTACGTGGCAGAGAGCGCGCCCGGCCCAAGCGCCGTCCTGGCCGAGAGGTACCCGGACGCTCCCAACCTCGGCGACATCTGCGAGATCGACTGGGCTCAACTCGTGGGCCTGGTCGACGTGATCACGGCGGGGTTCCCCTGCCAGGACATCTCGATTGCGGGGAACCGGGTTGGCATACGAGGCGCTCGCTCTGGAGTTTGGGTCCACGTCGCTGAAGCAGTTCGCACGATACGACCCCGATACGTCTTCCTGGAGAACGTCTCGAACCTCCGGACGCGCGGCCTCGAAGTCGTCGTCTCCGACCTGGCCGCGATCGGGTACAGCGCGCGATGGGTGTGCGTACGAGCTTCCGAAACTGGTGCTCCCCACCTCCGCGATCGGTGGTTCTGCATCGCGACCCCTGAAGACGCCGACCGCGAACCTCGGCAGTAACGGCGGCCCCCGCCATCCTGACGAACGCCGAGCTGGTGGTCACGGCCCCACTCTCGACGACGAGGCGAGCTTCGTCCTCCCCTACTCCTGCGCGATCCGCGAAGGCCGCGAGCCTGAGCCCGAGATCGACGGTCCCCATTCCCCCGCTTCCTGGTGGGGCGAGTACCTCCCCGGCATTCGTCAGTGGGAGGGCGTGACCGGCCGGGCTGCTCCCCGGCCTACCGAGATCGGTCTACAGGGCAGCCCGCGCGTCAGCGCGCGGTGGGTCGAGTGGCTCATGGGCCTGCCTCGCGGATACGTCACCGACGTTCCCGGCCTGACTCGCGGACAACAGCTCCAGATCCTCGGTAACGGCGTCGTCCCCCAGCAGGCTTCGGCCGCGTTCGTGGCTCTCCTCGACCTGGGGGTGTGATGCCGAACTGGTCCTCCTCAGATAGGCGCGAGCGCCTGCCGGCGGATTGGCCGAAGATCCGACTCCGCGTCCTGCGGCGAGACGGACACCGCTGCACCGCCCGCAATCAGTACGGGCAGCGCTGCGAGGAACTCGCAACGGACGTAGACCACATCGTGCCTGGTGATGACCATCGAGAGATCAACCTAAGAGCACTCTGCGGGTTTCATCACCAGGCCAAGTCTTCCCGCGAGGGAGCCCTCGCCCTGGCCGCCCAACGGCGCCGGATCAGCAAGCGATTCAAGCGGACCGAAGCCCATCCGGGCCTTCTGTGAGGGGGCGCCCGTGTTCACCGTTGCCTGGGTCGCCTGGATCGGCCTCTTCGTCGTGATCGAGGGCGCCGCCCTCTACCTGAAAGAGCCCGGCGACACCCTGTCCGAGCACATCTGGAAGTGGTTCCACACCGCGAAAGGCGTCGTGCCGGACCGGACAACGCGACTCCGCCGCTTCGTCCTGGTCGCGTTCATGGCCTGGCTCTCCGCCCACTTCCTGACGGGCGGGACGTTCTGAAGGAGGTGAGCCAGTGCCCGGCCCCGTACCCAACCGTGAAGCCGACCTGGCTCGCCCCCGCGAGCGCAAGGGCGGCGACGTCCAGTCAGTGACGCGCGGCGTCGCCCGGCCCACGAAGGTGCCGAACGGCGACCGCTCCTGGCACCCGATCGCGAAGCGCCTGTGGGACTCGCTGAAGGAGTCCGGCCAGGCCGACTTCTACCAGGCGAGTGACTGGGCCCTCGCCTACTCCCTCTGCGAAGACCTCTCCTTCTACAAGAAGTCCGGGAAGAGGTCGGGTCAGATGCTCCAGACCATCTACAGCGCCTTCGAGCGGCTCCTCGTCGCCGAAGGCGACCGGCGCCGTGTGCGCATCGAACTGCATGAGCCCGAGCCCGAGGAGCAGTCCGCGGCTGTCCTCGCCATCGCCGACTACAAGAAGGATCTCGGACTCGCCGAGTAGCGCCGGGGGGTGAGTCGCATGATGAAGGCTCCCCCGAAGCTGACCGACGAGGAGATCGACGCCCTCGAACCGGCCTTCCTGGGCCCCACATGGATGCGTGAGCCGGACGGGTCGTGGAAGCTCCCCGAGCGCACGCTCGGGTGGCAGATCGCCGGTTGGTGCGCCGAGTTCCTGAAGGCGGAGGACGGCGGGCCCTGGCGCTTCACGCGCGAACAACTCCGCTTCGTGCTCTGGTGGTACGCGGTCGACGAGAACGGCCGCTTCATCTACCGCAAGGGCGTGCTTCAGCGGCTCAAGGGCTGGGGCAAGGACCCCCTCTTGGCCGTGATCTCGCTCGTCGAGTTCGTCGGCCCCTCCCGGTTCTCGCACTGGGAGGACGGGCAACCGGTCGGAGTCCCGCACCCGCAAGCGTGGGTGCAGATCGCGGCCGTGTCGCGCGACCAGACACGCAACACGATGACGCTGATGCCGTCCCTGATGTCGGACAAGCTCATCGAGACGTACGGCATCAAAGCCGGGGCCGAGCTGATCCGCGCGAACGGCGGCCGGCAAAGACTCGAAGCAGTCACCAGCTCCTTCCGTGCATTGGAAGGCGGCCGAGTCACGTTCACGGTGCTCAACGAGACGCACCACTGGGTGACCGGCAACAACGGCGACCGCATGTACGAGACGATCGACGGCAACGCCACCAAGAAGGACAGCCGTTACCTCGCGATCACGAACGCCTACCTCCCTGGCGAGGACAGCGTCGCCGAGAAGATGCGCGAGGCGTACGAGAAGATCCTCGAAGGCCGGGCAGCCGACATCGGCTTCATGTACGACAGCATCGAGGCGCACCCTTCAACTCCTCTGACGCCCGAGGCTATTCGAATCGTCCTGCCGAAGATCCGCGGTGACGCGGTGTGGCTCCGGGTCGAGACGATCCTTCAGTCGATCCTCGACACGACCATCGCGCCCAGCCGCTCGCGGCGTATGTGGCTGAACCAGATCGTTGCGAGCGAGGACGCCCTCTTCGGCCCGGCCGAGTGGGATGTCCTGCGGGACGACGGCAAGCAGCTCCAGCCCGGCGACGAGATCACGCTCGGGTTCGACGGCGGCCTCCGCGACGACAGCACAGCCCTGGTGGCTCTGCGCGTCAGCGACATGTGCGCCTTCGTGCTCGGGCTGTGGGAGAAGCCGGACGGCCCGCAGGGGAAGGACTGGGAAGTCCCCCGCGATCAGGTCGACTCGGCCGTACACGATGCCTTCCGCTTGTTCGAGGTGCAGGGCATGTACGCCGACGTGGCGCTCTGGGAGTCCTACATCTCCGAGTGGTCGGAGACGTACGGCGAGGGCCTGGCCGTGAAGGCGCCCGGCAAGGACGCGATCGGCTGGGACATGCGCACCAGCCTGAAGGCGTCGACCCTTGCGAACGAGCGCCTCATGCGCACGATCTTCGATCGCAAGCTCACCCACGACGGCGACCTGAAGCTCCGCCGGCACGTGCTCAATGCACGGCGCCGGACGAACAACTACGGCGTGAGCTTCGGCAAGGAAAGCCGGGAGTCGCCAAAGAAGGTGGACGCCTACGCCGCGCTCATGTTGGCGCACGAGGCCCTGTTCGACCTTCGCGCCCGAGGCAAGAAGGTCCGCAAGCGGACCGGCCGAGGGTTCTTCCTGTAGCGGTGTAAACATGAGACCCAAGGGTGGTGAACCATGGCCGACCCCACGCCCGCCTCCCTGGCGGTGCAGCTCCTCGCCATCCTTGGCCGGGACAAAGACCGGCTGACCCGGATCGACAACTACCTACATGGCAAGCATGACGACCCGTACATGCCCGCCATGGCGGACGACGAGTACCGGCTCCTCGCGAAGCGCTCCATTTCGAACTGGACTCCGCTTCTGGTCAACACCCCGGCGCAGGCCCTCTACGTGGACGGCTACCGCGCGGGCGACGACGAGGGCAAGGGCTCGGCGACGGACCTCACCTCCCCGCAGTGGGAGCACTGGCAGCGGTCCCGCCTCGACGCCCGGCAGTCGGCCGTCTACAAGGGCGCCCTGACGTATGGGCACAGCTTCACCCTGACCGAGCGGGTCAAGGGCGTGGTCCTGACGAAGGGCCTGTCCGCGCTGCGGACGGCCGCCCTGTACGAGGACCCGGCGAACGACGACACCCCGTACGCGGCCCTGACCGTCACGTCCTGGCCGTCCGGCGAAACCGCCGGCACCGCCCGCATGTGGGACGGCCGCTTCGAGTATGCGGTCCGTTTCAAGTCCCTCGACGACGCGGACGGCGTGAAGGTCGGCAAGGGCAAGCGCCACGGCGCCTCGGAATGCCCGGTCACCCGCTTCGCCGCGTCGGTCGACCTTGAAGGTCGCACGGTCGGCGTGATCGAGCCGATGATCCCGCTCCAGAACCGCATCAACCAGACCATCTTCGACTTGCTCCTCGCCCAGTCGTACGGCAGCACGAAGGTGCGGACCGTCACGGGCATGGCTCCGCCGGTCCAGCGCGACCCGGAGACGGGCGAGGTCGTCTACGACGAGCAGGGCAACCCGATCCCCCTGCCGATCAACCACAACGCGAAGCGGTTCCTGTTCGCCGAGGACCCCGATGTTCGCTTCGGATCGCTGGACGAGACTCCGCTCGGCGGATTCATCGACAGCATCGACATGAGTATCCGGCACCTCAGCGCCGTGGCGCAGGTACCCCCTCACCATCTGCTCGGACAGATCGCCAACCTCTCGGCCGAAGCCTTGCAGGCCGCCGAGACGGCGCTGTCCCGCAAGATCCAGGAGTTCCGGACTGTGTTCGGTGAGGCGTGGGAGCGGGTGTTCAGGCTGGCCGCCGAGCTGGAAGGCGCGGCCGGTGTGGACGACTTCAAGGGCGAGGTCATCTGGCGCGACATGGAGCAGCGCTCCCTCGCGCAGGCCGCTGACGCCCTGGGCAAGCTGCGCGAGCAGCTCGGCATCCCGGCGAAGGGGCTGTGGAAGCGCGTCCCGAACGTCACGCAAACCGAGCTGGACGAGTGGGACGACCTCGCGGACGAGGAAGACTCGGTGGGTCAGCTCGCCTCCGCGCTCACGCGGGCGACCGCTGAGCCTGAGCCGGTCACCGCGGATTCGGTGGCGGTGGCCGCGTAATGGCACTGGCGAGGATGGCCGAGACCGACGAGGTTGCAGTCGCCTTCCACGTCGCACTGACGGAGATCGGGGCCAGGACCACAGCTGAGGCCCTGGCCCTGTGGCAGGACGTTCCGCCCGAGCGGCGGGCGGCTACGGCTGGGGCCTGGCTGCGTAAGGCGATCACGCTCGTCATGAGCAGACGCCGACAGAGCCGGGACCTCGCGCGGGCCTACTACCGGCTCGCCCGAGCGCTCCAGACCGGCACGACCGTTACCGACCCCTACCACCCCGAACCGTCGTACGTGACCCTGGCGGACCTGCGCAGGGAGTTCGCCGAACTGGCGGGTACCTACGAGCCGCCCACAGAACAGGGGGGCGAGGCCGCGACCGTCGATGACGGGGAAGCCTCGCCCGCCCGACAGGACGACGAAGACGAGGACGAGCCCGACTGGGAGCGAATCCTCGTCGAGGACCTGAACGGGTTGCGCGAGGACGAGGAGCGCATCGAGCGCGAGGCCGAAGCAGAACTTCGGATCGCGTTGGAAGCCCTCGGCACCGCCAACCTCGACCGCCGGCTGATTCTCGAAGACGCAGATCCCGACGAAGCTCACCGCCAGGCGGGCGCCCAGCAAGCCGCAGCCGCGTCCCGCGTCGCCATGAACGGTGCCCGGTCAACGAACTGGAACCACATGCGCCGGGACGGCCGGGCCCTCGGGTACGTGCGTCTGTCTCGCACGGGAACGCCGTGCGGCTGGTGCGCCATGTTGATCAGCCGGGGCCCGGTCTACAAGAGCCGCGAGTCCGCGCTGTTCAACGACGGCGACAAGTACCACGACAACTGCCACTGCTACGCGATGCCGATCTGGAATCGGGATCAGTACCAGTCGAGCGAACTGACCGCCCTCTCGCGGCAGTACGAGGCCCTCTGGCCGGAGGTCACGAAGGGCCACAGCGGAAAGGCCGCGGTGACCGTGTGGCGCCGCTTCATCCGCAGCAAGCAACGAGCCGCAGCCCAGGAGGCGCGGCAGTCCACTGACACAGCCCCGGAGGCGTGAAGTGCCCGAAGAGAAGCCTGACGAGACACCGACCGAGGAGAAGACCGGCGAGACTCCGCCCGGCCAGAAGCCGGACGACGAGCAGAAGCCGGACGACAAGGCCGGTGCCGGCGGCTCATCGGAAGACGAGCTGCCCGACTGGGCTCGCAAGGAGCTGGCCAAGGTCCGAGGCGAGGCGGCCGGTTACCGCACTCGACTGCGGGACGCCGAAACGAAGCTCTCCGGGGCCAAGAGCCCGGAGGAGGTCGAGGCCGCCATCGCCGAGGTGAAGGCGAAGAACGCGGAGCTGGAGCACTCGCTCGTCGTCGCGTCCGTGGCCCGGAAGTACGACCTCCCCGAGGAGCTGGCCGGGCGTCTGCGTGGCACGACTCCCGAGGAGCTGGAGGCTGACGCGAAGGCCCTTCAGGCACTCATCACCCCTGCCGCCCCGCCCGCTCTGGGTGGCGGCCTCACTCCGTCCGACGACGAGGACGACGGAGAGATGGACCCGCGCAAGCTCGCGCGGCGCACTCGGCGCTTCTAGCGCCCCCGATGAACCCCCTTACTCAACCCCCGTGCTGACTCGGCCGGGGGTTTCTTCATGCCCCCGGAGGTAACACTCTTGCCCACCCCTCAGCACCAGGTAGTCAAGCCGCAGAAGCTCGTCAATGCCGCAGTCGGCATGCTGGAGCAGGAACTCGTCATCCCGAACCTGTTCCAGAAGCAGGGTGTCGACCAGTTCAAGGGCGCCGAGAACGACACGATCTCGATGAAGGTCGAGGGAATCCTCCCGTTCCACGACTACGGGTGGAGGAACGACCGAACCTCGCCGATCGTCTTCGACGAGTACAGCGAGCGGACCATCGCTGTCACCTTCGGCGGCAACGTCTACTCGGCAGTCAAGCTGACCGACGAGCAGAACGACTTCGACATCGACAACTGGTCGAAGCTCCTGCGCCCGCAGTCCAAGGCGGTTGCTCGCGGTCTTCAGCGGCGGGCCGTCAACCTTCTGACGGGCCAGACCTACAACGCCGTCATCGGTAACGCCCAGCAGAACCTTCGCGGTGCGCTGATCGAGGCCCGCCGGGTCCTGAACGCCTTCCACGCGCCGAAGGAGGGTCGCTACCTCCTGGTCGGCACCGAGTTCGAGTCGGCGCTCCTGAACGACGACAAGCTCAACCTCGCGCAGAACGTTGGCGATTCCGAGGCCGAGACCGCGCTCCGTACCGCCACCATCGGCGAGCGCTTCGGCTTCCGCATCGTGGTCGACCAGACCATCCCCGCGGATGCCGCGTACGCCTTCGCGTCCTCGGCGTTCATCTTCCTGTCCGGCGCCCCGAGCGTTCCGCAGTCGGTTCCGTACGGCGCGACCACCTCGTTCGAGAACATCGCCCTGCGGTGGGTCCGCGACTACGACCCGCTCTACATGCAGGACCGTTCCGTCGTGAACACCTACGCGGGCTTCCGCTCCGTGACCGATGTCCTGGTCGGCTGGGACAAGGTGAACGAGAAGGAGATCGTCTCCACTCAGGAGCACTTCGTCCGGGGCATCAAGCTCACCCTCGACGGCGCCTCGAACTACCCGGCCGCCGCGTCCGAGCTGGCCACCATCACCGGCATCTCCGACGCGAAGGTCTGGACGCCGACCGGCATGAAGGCTGAGACCGACCCGGCCAACGCCTGATCGTGAACGGGGGGCCGCGTGACCTGGGGCAGACCGGGAGCGCGGCCCCCCGGCCTTTCGGAAAGGAGGTCGGGGCTTGGCTTACGCAACCCTCGACGAGCTGAAGGGCCGTCTCGATTGGGAGCTGGACGCGGACGAGGAGCGCATCGCCTCGGGGGCACTGACGGACGCTTCGGAACTTGCTGCCTCCTACGGCCGCGAGTGGCCCGAGGCCACGGTGCCCCGCCTGGTGAAGACCCTCGTCCTGAAGGCCGCCGCACGCTACGTGCGCAACCCCAACGGCTACACCCAGAGCCGGGCCGGTGACGAGACGCTGGCCTGGTCGGACGCTCACGGCCGAGACGCCGGCAGCGTGTACTTCACGCGAGACGAGATCCGTCTCCTCGAAGACCTCGCCGGGCGCAAGCGCGGCATCTACAGCGCGGCCGTCTCCGCCTGGGGAACAAAGCTCCCTGTACGAGACGCGGCCGGGCACGTACCCGTCGACTACAACGGCGACCCCTTCCCCATGTTCAGTGACGGGGTGAGCCCCTGGTGAGCGTCCAGCGCAGGCGCGGCCAGACCGCGACGGTATGGGCGACGAAGGAGTTCGTCGACAACCGGGGGAACACGGTCATCGCCGTGGACGAGGACAACCCGATCACGGTCAAGGCCGCCTTCATCCCGCAGCGGTCGGGCAAGGCCGAGGTTCCCGGTCAGCAGCAGATCAACGTGACGCGCATGATCGTGGACGCCCATGTCGAAGGCGTCACCCTGTGGTCCCGCGTCGAGTACCAGGGCCGCATGTGGGACATCGTGACGCCGCCCGCCTACCACCACGGCGACCGCCGCACACGGCACTGGTCGATCGACATACGGGAGCGGCCCTGATGGCAGAGATCGACGACACGGTGGGCGGCAAGAAGCTGGAGGAGTACATCGCCCGCATGCCCGGCGTACAGCGGACGCTCGACGAGGCCCGCTTCGAAGTCGCCGCGCGAGCCGAGGCTCTGCTACTCCAGCACCGCCAGGAAGGCCACGCCTCGATCGACGTCGAGGACGGCCGGATCGACAAGTACGTGATCCTCGACGACGAGCGAGGCAAGGACGCCGCCCTGTCGATCGAGTACGGCCGCGCGGAGTCGATCGTCGTCAAGACGCGTAAGGACGGCACGAAGTACCTCGACGTGATCCCCGCGTCCGAGGGTCTGTTCATCCTGGCTCGCGCCGCGAACCTCCCGAAGAAGCGGAAGGGGAAGGTGCACCTCGACTGATGGCAGGACTCCCCGACCACATCAAGGCCATGGCGGAGCTGTCTCCCGTCGAGGATCTCCTTCTCGCCGTACTGCGCGAGGGTCTGCCCGGAGTCCGGGTTAAGTCCCTCGTCGACCTGCACGAGAAGTTCCCCCTGGTCCTGGTCCGCCGCGACCCGACGTGGGGTGAGTGGCAGGGCGACACCCGCTTCACGGATGCGGCCCGCATCGTGATCAACACGTTCGCGCCTGACCCCAACGGGGACGAGGACGCGGCAATCCTGGGCGAGGCCGTCCGCGTCGTCATGCGCGACGCCTGGCTGAACCAAAAGGTGTATCCGCGTCTCGGCCACATCATCCGCGTGGACCTCAACTCCGCGCCGAGACGGGCAACGGACTGGGCGACCGCTACCGGCCCCGTCCAGTACGCCGACCTCCCCACGGGGATCTGGCGCTACGAGTCGATCTACGACGTGCAGATCCGCAAGCCGCGGATTCGCCCCTACACCCCCTAACAGTTCCCCTTCACGCAGGCCCGGCCCCTTCGGGGGTGCGGGCCTTTTGCGTGCGCGAGTAAGGATGCAGCCCCCTTGCCGATCAACGATGCAGCAACCCTTGTCGTCGGCTCCGGTAACTACCTGACGGCGCCCACGGGTACGTCCATGCCGGCGGATCTCCTGACCCCGGTCAGCCCGTGGCAGAACGTCGGTCACACCTCCCTCGAAGACATCTTCGGCATCACGTCCGAGGGTGGCGAGGCGACCACCATCGGGTCGCTTCAGAACAAGTCCCTGCGCACGAAGTACAGCGCGCGGACCGAGACCATGACGTTCACGCTCCAGCAGTTCGACACGGCCGCGCTGAAGCTGTACTTCGGCGCCAACGCGCCGATCCTGCCGGACGGTTCGGTCGGTGTCCCCACGGAGCCCGAGCCCACGCAGTCCGCCTTCCTGGCGGTCTTCATCGACGGCGACAACCACTTCGCCTTCTACGCCCCGCGCGCTGAGATTTACCGCGCGGACGACATGGCGATCTCCGATACGGAGTCGCTCGCCGGTCTGCCGCTCGGCGTGAAGCCGATGGCCTACGGCAACAACGTCTGGACGTACGCGATCACGCCTCTGGGCGGAACCCTCGCGACCGGCGCGACCGCTGGCAGCCCCGGCTCCTTCAGCCCGGCCGGTGCTGAGGCTCCCGACAACCTCGCCGCCATGTCCGGTGTCATCGCCACCCCGTCGAGCGCGTGGACCACCGGTCAGCACGTCGTTCTCGGCGACGCCTCGAAGGCGTACTGGAACGGCACTGCCTGGGTGGCTGGCCAGGCCGCCTGATGGCTCCCGGCGCGGGTGTGATGCGGACCCGCCCGCGCCGGGTCTCCCCCCTCTCTCTCAGGTCCGCAGCCCCCTTCCTGTCTTCTCACTCTGGAGGTCCGCACCCCCATGGCTTCTTTCTCCCTCGACGACATCCGCGCCGCCGCTGAGCGCAAGTACGGCTCGACCGACATCACCCTCGGCGAGGACACCGTTCGTCTGCTCAACCCGCTCCGCCTGCCGAAGGCCCGGCGTGACGCGCTCCTGGCCCTTCAGGAAGAGATGGGCAACGACGACGCCGACCAGGCCGAGCTTCTGGCCCAGGCCATCCGCACCATCGCGGAGTCGGAGAAGGCCGCCGACAAGCTCCTCGAAGCCGTGGACGGAGACCTCGCGATCCTCGCCGAAATCTTCGGCCACTACGGCGAGAGCACTCAGGTGGGGGAAGCCTCGGCCTCGCAGGGCTGATCGACGAATACGCGGAAGGGCTTTACCCGGATCTCCTCTTTCACTTCGGCGTCGATCTCGCCGAGGTAATCGAGGGCCGGGGGCCCTCTCCCGCGCTCGTCCTTCTGCTTGTGCAGAGGCTCCCCGACACCTCCCTCACTGTCGCTTTGGCGTCCGGCGGCCGTGAGCATTTCGGCTGGGGTCAGGACCGGCATATAGCCGCCGACCTGTTCGACGCCGTCAACCAAAACACCAGGGCAACCGGCCAATGGGGCAAGGGCAAGGCTCCCAAGATCCCTGCCTATCCGAGGCCGAAGGCGACCAAGGCCGAGAAGAAAAAGGACAAGGCCAAGAAGCCGCGGACCGTCGCGGAGATTTACAAGCACTTCCAGCGGAGGTAAGCCCGTGGCGTCGGAACCGAATATCGTCGGCCGGATCGCGGTCAAGGTCATGCCGGACACAACCGGCTTCAAGCAAGACCTGAAGACCAAGCTCGAAAAGATCGAGAACGATCTCGCGATCACGATCCGCACGAAGGCCGACGCTGCCGGCGCCCGCGCGGATGTCCTCGAAATCGTCCGGGACATCAACCGGGACAACAAGTCCACGGACTCTCGGAAGATCCGCTTCTACACGAAGCTCGACCTCACCGGCATGTCGGGCGAGGTCAAGAAGGCCGCCCAGGCGTACCAGCAGAGGGCGAACCAGCACCGCATCACCTTCCGGGCCTCTGGTCAGCAGATGATCAGCGAGGCCCGTCGCGTCCGCCAGGGCGCCGACGAGGAGCTGTCGGACCTGAGCATCGGGGTCAACCTCGACTCTCAGGCGTCGGTGTCCAAGGCGATATCGAAGGTCCGAGCCGCGCTCGACGAACTCGCCCAGACCGACATCGACATCGACATCAACGCCGACTCCCTGAACGCGGCCGTCGATCTGTTCGAGGACCGCCTCGGCGAGATCGCGCACATCAATCTGCGCGTCGACAAGGACTCGCAGTCCTCGGTGAAGTCGGCCATAGCGCAGATCGACCGCGAGCTGTCGGACCTTCGCGCCGTCGACATCAAGGTCAAGCTCGACGAGGCGTCACTCGAAGCAGAGAAGAAGCGGCTCGAAAAGCTACTCCGTCTGGAAATCGGCTTCAACCCCCGCTCGACGAATTCCGTCAAGGCCGCTATCGCGCGCATTGATGCCGAGTTGGAGAAGTTCAAGGAGATCGACCTCTCGGTCAAGATGGACGAGGCGTCTCTCCTGAAGGCTCGGGCGCGTCTCGAAAAGCATCTGACCCTTGACCTCAAGGTCGACAAGAAGTCGATGTCGTCCGTCGAGGCTGCGCTGAAGCAGATCGAAGACCAGCTCGAAGAAATGGGCCGGGAAGAGATCAAGGTCAAGATGGACAAGCGGTCCCTCCTGACCGCCCAGGCCGAGATGAAGGCCCTTCTCGGCGCCGAGATTCAGGCCAAGGTCACCGCGGATCGCGAGGCCGCGCAGAAGGCGCGCGACGAGATCCAGGCCCAGATGGACGAGATCAAGGTCCGGCCGAAGCTCGACGAGGAGATGGTCGCGCAGACGAAGCGGCAGCTCGAAGCCGCCTTTGAGCAGATGCAGGCCCTCAAGGCGAAGGTCACGCCCGAGCTGGACGCGATGGAGCGGCGCAAGGTCGAGCGCGAGATCGAGGATCTTCAGGACAAGATCAAGAAGCTGAAGTCGACGATCGAGCCCGAGGTCTCCCGTGCCGGCATCATGGCGACGATCGCGCACCTGGCGGCCCTCTCGCGGGACCGTGTGGTCGAGCTGATCCCACGCGTGAAGCTGTCGGCCGCTGCGGCGGCTACGGCCATGCTGCAAGCCCTGTCCGGGGCCCGCGTGCTGGGCGACATGTTCGAGCGCCTGGGCAACTCCATCAAGAACCTGGACCGCAACGCGCCGATCATCGGCACCATCGCGACTGCGATAGCGGGCCTGTCGGCGTGGGGTATCTCGGCGGCCTCGAACCTCTTCACGCTGGCCGCATCGCTCGCGCAGATCGGAGCAACGTCCCTCGCCCTGCCCGGAATTCTCGGCGGAATGGCGATCGGCGTTGGTGCCACCGTCGCCGCCTTCAAGGACTTCAACAAGGTTCTCCCTGGGGTCAAGGGGCAGCTCTCCGCGCTGCAAGACCTGATCAGCTCGAACTTCTGGGAGAAGGCCAAGGCTCCGATCAAGGACCTGATCGACACGCTTCTCCCCGAGCTGCGCGAAGGGTTCGGCAAGACTGCGACCCAGCTCGGCTCGTTCTTCGGTGGCTTCGCCACCTCCCTCAAGGGCGCTCTTGCCCCCGCGCTGGACGGCATGTTCGCCGACCTCTCGAAGTCGATCGAGATCGCGGCGGGCGGTACGAACCACTTCGCCAACATCATCAAGGTTCTCGGCGAGGTCGGTGCGGGCTACCTGCCCCAGCTCGCCCAGTGGTTCGTGGACGTTGCCGAGAAGGCGTCGGACTGGCTGAACCAGAAGGGCGAGTCCGGTCTCCGCGAGGAGATCGACGCCGGTATCCAGGCCCTCAAGGATCTCGGCGGTGTCATCTTCGAGACCGGCGGCATCTTCGCTGGCCTCGCCAGGGCGGCCCAGGCTGCCGGCGGCTCAACGCTCGGCATGATGCGCGACACCCTCGCGGGCATCCACGAGGCCGTCGACAGTAGCGGCGTTCAGTCCAAGCTCATCGGCCTGTTCACCGCAGCCCACGACGCCATGAGCAACATGGCCTCCGTTGGCGGCGAAGAGGTCAAGGCGTTCTTCGGGCAGTTCGTCGGGCTCCTGACTCAGGTCATGCCGCAGGTCGGCACGATCCTTGGTACGGCACTGGGCGGCATCGCTGCCGCGCTGAATCAGCCCGAGGTCTTTGCCGGCATCTACGCCCTCTTCGACGGCATCCAGGCCGCGGTGACCGCTCTCGCCCCGGCACTGGCCCCGCTGGGCCAGGCGTTCGGTGCACTGCTGACACTGGCCGGTTCGTTCCTGACGATGCTCGGCCCGCTGATCGCGGCCGTCCTGACGCCCCTCTCCGAGGCGTTCACGGCGCTGGCCCCCGCGATCGAGCCTCTGATCGGTCTTCTCGGCGAGGCCCTGGGCGGCGTCGTCGCCGCGCTGGCCCCGCTGATCACGACCGTGGTCGAGGCGCTCGTTCCCTTGATCAGTGCCCTGGTCGAGGGACTGGCCCCGATTATCCCGATCATCTCGGAAACGCTCGCCACGATGTCGGCTGCCCTTCAGCCGATTATCGAGATCCTCATGCAGATCCTCACGGCTGCGATTCTGCCGCTGATCCCTGTGGTTCAGTCGCTCGCCGCCGAGTTCCTGCCGAAGATCGGCGAAGCGTTCACCGCCGTCATGGAAGCGCTCAAGCCGTTCCTTGATGCGCTCCTCGCGATCGTCGATTTCCTGATGCCGATCTTGGCGCCCGCCATCGAGTTCATCGCCGGGCTTTTCCTTGACTCGCTCGTCATGGCGATTCAGGGCGTGGCCGATGTCCTCACCGGCTTGAAGGACATCTTCGTCGGCGTCTGGGATTTCATCGTCGGCTACTTCAAGACGATCATCGGCGTCTTCGTCGGCCTGATCACGGGCGACTGGGGCATGGCCCTCGACGGCCTGAAGCAGATGTGGAACGGAGTAAAGGGCTTCCTCTCTGGCCTCTGGGACACCATCAAGGGCCTCTTCATGGTGTTCCTGAACATCGGAATCCTGGGCGTCGGCAAGAAGCTCCTGACCGCGATCAAGGGCCTCTGGGACAACTCGTGGAACGCCGTGAAGACGGCGGCCATCAACGTCTGGAATGCGACGAAGACCAACTTCGCCAACTTCATGACGGCCCTGAAGAACGCTCCGGGCGCGGCCTTGCAGGCGATCATCAAGTTCTTCGGCGAGACCTGGACGAAAATCAAGTCCGAGGCGGGTACCGCCTGGGAAGCGGTCAAGAAGATTTTCTCCCAGAAGATCGACGACTGCGTGAAGTTCGTCAAGGATCTACCGAAGAACGTCAAGCAGATATTCAGCGACGCTAAGAATCTGCTCGTCGACGCCGGTAAGAAGATCATCACCGGTCTGATCGACGGTCTGAAGTCGATGTTCAGCTCGGTCAAGAGCACGCTCGGCGACCTGACGAGCAAGCTCACCGACTGGAAGGGTCCGGCTCCCAAGGACGCCAAACTCCTTTACGACGCCGGTCGGCTGATCATCTCGGGTCTGATCAAGGGCCTGGAGTCCCAGTACGACAACGTCAAGAAGTCGCTCAACGAGCTAACGGCGAAGATCCCGAAGAACGCCTCCAAGGGTCTGAAGGACCGGATCGCCAAGGACCGCACCAAGCTCCTCCAGTTGGCCGCCCAGTGGGAGGCCGGGGCGAAGAAGCTGAAGGCGGCTCAGGAGAAGCTCGACAAGCTCCGCGAGGAGATGTCGGACTACGCGAAGCAGGTTCGCGAGCGGGTCATCGACACGGGCGACGTGACGAAGGTCAAGGACGCCTCGTTCGAGACGATCTCGAACTCCCTGAAGAACGCGGTCGAGCAGGCCAAGCGGTTCGCGACTGTGCTCGCGAAGCTCAAGAAGCTCGGGCTGAACCAGACCACGTTCGATCAGATCGCCATGGCCGGACCAGAGGCCGGACTCGCGGCTGCCGAGGCCATCGCCAACGCTGGCGCCTCCGGCGTCTCGGAGGTCAACGACCTTCAGAAGGAGCTGGAGAAGTACGCCACGAAGGCCGGGTCCACCGCAGCGCACTACATGTACGACGCGGGGATTCAGGCAGCCGAGGGCCTCGTCAAGGGCCTCGAAGCGCAGCAGGACGCGATCGAGAAGCAGATGCTCAAGATCGCCGACGCCATGGTGAAGGCGATCAAGAAGGCGCTGGACATCCACAGTCCGAGCCGCCTGTTCCGCAAGCTCGGCAACTTCGTCGGCAAGGGCTTCGGTCTCGGCGTCGAGGACCAGCAAGGGCGCGTCGAACGCGCGACCAACACCCTCGCGGCGAGCGCAGTTTCGGGCGCGTCCCGGCAGGTCACGGCCGCTGTCTCTGGCGGCCTGTCGACGTCTGGCTCCGGCCAGTCGGTGACGAAGGTTCTCAACTACTACGCAGGGTCCGGAAGCTCCCTCTCGTCCGAGGAGGAGCTGTTCGCGGCTGCCTCGCGGGCAAGGATGGTCGGCTGGTGAAGCTGGAACTGAGTTCGGCCTCGGACAGGCTCAGCCTGGACGGGTTCGAGACTGGGGGATCGGGGTTTCAGGCCCTCGCCGGGATAACCGGCCTGGGCCTGCCCCAGCTCTCCGTTCAGTGGCTCGAAGGCGCGGGGGACGGCGCCGCCTACCGTGGGCGGCGCGTCCTCCCCCGTGACATCGACATACCCCTCGACATCGTGGGGCGGGACAGGGCGCACCTGTCCGAGCTGGTGACCCGCCTCGCGCGGGTCCTGGCGGACGAGAGCGGCCTGACTCTGACGTACATCGACAACGCGGGCGGGCGCTGGTCGACGCCGGTCGCATGGAGCGGTGGTGGCGCGATAGACGCGGGCGCCGGCACACGGGACGTGCAGACCGTCATCACCCTGCGGGCCCCGTCCCCGTACTTCCTCGCCGAGGCCGCCCAGACAGTCACGATCGGCGGGTCCACGGCAGGCGCCTTCTTGTCGTCGATGTCGTCCATGCCGCTCGCCTCGTCGCAGGCGATCGGCTCCGTGCAGCTCTCCAACGAGGGCGACGTGAACGCCTATCCCGTGTGGGAGGTGACCGGACCGGGCGACAACTTCAAGGCGATCAGCCCCACCGGCAAGACGCTGCACTGGACCGGCACGCTTACGGCCGGGCAAAAGCTGATCGTCGACATGGGCGCCGGCACTGTGCAAGACGGGACCGGCGCGAACCGGTACACGTCGCTGGCCACGGCCCCGCAATTCTGGTCGATCGCCCCCGGCATCTCGACTGCGACGACTTCTCTCCTCAACACCACGTCCGCTTCCAAGGTCGTGTGCTCGTGGCGTCCTCGTAAGTGGGTGGTGATCTAGTGAGGCAAGAGGATCTCCTCGTCGAGGTGCGCGACAAGACCCTGACGCGCATCGGCGCCATCCCTGCGGATCTCCTGACAATGGACGCGGAAGACGTGCACAACAACGTCGGGACGTGGAAGCTCCAGATCAACGCGGAGCATCCGCTCGCCGCCGTCCTGTCCACGCCTGGCGCGGGCATCATCGTCACCGGCCCCACGGACGTTCTGTTCTCGGGACCGGTGACGAAGACGGAGACCGCCGTCACCGCGACCGACCCTCTCGGCACGCTGACCGTCGAGGGTGTGGACGACACGATCATCCTGGCGGACATGCTCGCCTGGCCCGAGCCGTCCAATGGTGACCCCGCGACGCAGATCCGCGCCTACGACGACCGGACCGACACGGCCGAGTCGCTCATGCACTACTACGTCAACGCGAACTGCGGGCCGAGCGCCCCAGCCAACCGGCGCCGGGCCGGGCTCATCATGGGCACGAACGGCGCACGGGGCTCGATCCTCAGCAAGGCCGCCCGCTTCCAGCAGCTCGGCGAGCTGTGCAAGGAACTGGCCGAGCCTGCGGGCCTCGGCTTCCGCATCGTCCAGCGGGGCTCGAACCTCGTCTTCGAGACGTACGCGGTCGCCGACCGCACGAAGGAAGCCCGCCTCGGCGTCGTGAACAACACGCTCGCGGGCCAGCGGGTGTCGGTGTCGACGCCGGCAAAAACTCGAGTAATCGTTGGCGGCGACGGGGACGGTTCGAACCGCCTTTTCGTCGGCGTCGACAACGCGGACTCCGTTGCGGCCGAGACGGACTGGGGCCGCCGCATCGAGAGCTTCATCGACGAGCGCTCCTCGACCGACACGGCCGAGCTGACACAGAAGGGCACGGAGGCCCTCGCCGATGGCGGCACAACCGTCAAGGCGGCGCAGGCGGTACCGATGGAGGACAGCGCGCTCGACTTCGGCCGCGACTGGTTCCTCGGCGACAAGGTGTCCGTCATCGTCGGCGGCTCGGAGATGGCGGCCGTCGTCACGGGCATGGTCCTGAAGGTCGACTCGGACGGCTATCGGCTCGGCGCCACCCTGGGCGACCCGACCCCGCTCTCTCCCCAGGCGGCTGCCGCCTCCGCGCAGAAGGACTTGGAGTCGCGAGTCTCCTCGCTGGAGCGCACGGCGGAAGCTACCCCGCCCGGCCCCCGCGTCATCGAGCCTGGCGGCATCACGCAGGCGACGCCGCCCACGAGTTACCCGCAGGGCGAGGCCACCGAGTTCTATCTGAGCGCCACCGCTGCCACGCAGGGCGGGTGGGACTTCGCCGGTAAGTGGGGGTACGTCACCACCCGTGTCTGGTCTGGCGGCGATGCGACGCAGACGTGGCGCCGGGTGCACGCGAACACCACCCCGCATGAAATGTGGGTGCGCGGCGGCAACACGAGCGGCTGGTCCCCCTGGCGGCAGGTCACCTTCGACAATGCGCTCACCGCGGCGAACTACACGCAAGCCTCGCTTCCGACCGCATACCCGCACGGTGACTCGTGGGTGACGCTGGACACGACGCAGGCGAGTGCGGGCGGCTGGTCCTTTGCGAGCGCCGGGTACGGCGTCCTGCGCATCTTCCGCAATCCCACCGGCACGTTCGCGCATCAGCGCTGGAGCCGGTTGAGCGTCGCAGACGGCACCCAGGAGTGGGAGCGCAGCGGAAGCGACGCGGACGGCTGGGGCCCCTGGCGGCACATCGGGTTCGACCATCAGTTGATTCCGACGGACTACACCCAAAGCTCCCTGCCAAGCGCCTACCCGGCGGGCGTGTCCACGCTGACGATGAACGAGACGCAAGCCGCTGCCGGCGGATGGTCCTTCGGTAACGGGGGCAAGTACGGCACGGTGCGGACGGTCCGTCCGGTCGGCAGCACCTACGCCCACCAGACGTGGCTACGGCTCAGCCCAACCACGGTCGAGCAGTGGTCGCGTACGGGCAACGACGCGGCGGGCTGGACGGCTTGGCGCACCTCGGCCTTCAACGAGAAGGCCGCGAAGGGCGTCCTCGCTATGCAGACGCTCGCTACCTCGTCGTACATCGGTGACACGGCGACCCTGATCTACAGCCAGCAGTTCACGGCCGAGGCGGGCCGTTGTTACAAGGTCGTCCTCCGGATCGCGGCCGTCGACACGGACGGCACGGGCGATAACGCCAGCCTCCGCTACGCGAAGCAGGGCGCGTACACCACCGTTCGGTGGGCGGCCGGTTCGACGGTCACGACAACGAGTTCCCTCGTCGCCGACGCCTTCAGCACGACCTTCGATGACGACTCGAACACGGCGACCGGCCTCGACATCAACTGCTACATCAACAACCCCCCGGCCGGACTGATCACGGTCGGCGTCACGCTCAACACTCGTCGTGCCGCTGCGACGTACGGCATGGTCCGCTACCTGCCGGGCTCCCTGTCGCAACTGGTGATCGAGGACGCGGGCGCGGCCATCTAAGGAGTTCCCCCTTTGGCTATAACCTCCTACCCCTTTGACGCTCAGGCCGTCACCGAGACGCAGTTCAGCCAGATGTTCCGCGAGTTCCAGGAGTCGGGGATCGTGGCGAGCTTCGGCGGGTCCGGCTTCACGGTCACCGCCGGCACCGGCATGAACCTCAACGTCTCCTCCGGACTGGCGTTCGTGCGCGGGCACATGGTGCAGTCCACCGCGACCGAGGTCGCGACCATTCCGGCCGCCAGCACTTCCATCCGGGTCGATCGGGTGATCCTGCGACTGGACCCCGCGTTGAACAGCATCGTCATCGCGGTGAAGCAGGGCACCGCGGGCTCGACGACTCCCCCGGCTCTGACCCAGACGGACACGGGCATCTACGAAATCGCTCTCGCCCAGGTCACGGTGAACGCGAACGTCACCTCCATCACGTCCGGGGACATCACCAGAACCCGCCCCTTCGTCGGGACGCGCATCCTGGTGTGGAACACCAACACTCGCCCCACATCCCCGCGCCTGGGACAGATCGGCTACAACGCCGACACGAGCGCCTTCGAGTTCTGGAATGACACGGCGTGGACACCTCTCATCGGCAACGTGAGCTGGGCGACGCTGACCGGCAAGCCCGCCACCTTCGCGCCGTCCACACACAGTCACCTGTGGGCGGACATCACCGACCGGCCCACGTCCTTGCCCCCGGCCGCGCACACGCACGACTGGACGCAGGTCACGGGCAAGCCGACGACTTTCGACCCGACCGCGCACGGTCACGCCTGGTCGGACCTGACCGGTGTCCCCTCGACCTTCGCCCCCTCGACGCACTCCCACACGTGGTCGAGCATCACCTCGAAGCCGACCACGTTCACGCCGTCGTCCCACACGCACTCGTCCTACCTGGAGTCCGGGGACACGATCGCCTGGTCCAACGGCACGAAGCGCGTGCACGCCGACTCCGTGTCCGGCTCGGGGACGTACTACGCGGTGTGGGTGCAGGGTGACGGCACCTTCGCGCGGAACACCTCGTCCCGCCGTTTCAAGCAGAACATCCGGGACATCGACATCGACCCCGATGCAGTTCTGTCCCTGCGTCCCCGCGTCTATGACCGGCGGCCGAAGGAAGACGGCGGCGAATACCTGCGGGACGAGTTCGGCCTGATCGCTGAAGAGGTCGCCGAGACGCTTCCCGAGATCGTCACCTACGACGAAGAGGGACGCATCGACGCCCTGCGCTACGACCTTCTCGGCGTGGCCCTCCTGTCCGTCGTGCAGGACCAGGCCGAGCGCATCGAGCGTCTGGAGCAGCTCGTAAGGGACATGTCCCGATGAGCCTTGACCCGAGCGTTCAGGTCGCGGCTGTCTCTGCCGGCGGCATGGTCACCGTGGCCCTGGTGGGCGTCCTCGTCGAGCTGGTCCGACGCCAGGGGACAGCCCTCAACGAAGTGCGCGAACACGCGCAAGAGGCCCGCGAACAGGTCTCCAACACCCACAGCACGAACCTGCGAGACGACCTCGACCGCGTGATCTCGGGACTCGATCAGGTCCTCGCGGGACAGGCCGAACACAGCCGGGACATCCGCGAGTTGCGCGCCGAGCTGTCCCACGAACGCAGCGAGCGCCTGGCCGTCGCCGAGCGTCTCGACACCCACATCTCCACAGCTGTCCCGCGCTGACGGCTGCCCCCTTACGTCCCTGCGGCCCCGCCTGGTGCGGGGCCTTTGTCATGCCCGGAGGTATGTCCCTTGTCTGTCTCGATCGTCTCCCGTAAGAGCTGGGGCGCGAAGCCCTGGAACGGCGACCCGGCCGACGTCCCACTGTCCAAGCGGACCGAGTTCTTCATCCACTACGACGGCGGTAACCCGATCAACTACACCGGGGTCAAGGTCCCGCAGGCGATCGAGCGCTCGCACCTGGCCCAGGGCTGGGCCGGGGTCGGCTACAACTTCGTCGTTGACCAGGACGGCACGATCTACGAAGGCCGCGGCTGGACCCTTCAGGGCGCGCACTGCCCTGAGCACAACGTCTCCGGTATCGGCGTTCAGATCGCCATCGGCGGGGACCAGAAGCCGAGCGACAAGGCCCTCGCGGCTGCGCGTGCGCTGTACGACGAGGCGTGCAAGAAGACCGGCCGGACCCTGACCAAGAAGGGTCACAAGGACGGCTTCGCGACCGCCTGCCCCGGCAAGCACCTGTACGAGTGGGTGGAGGCGGGCATGCCTGCACCGAAGGTTGCCGACCCCGAGAAGCCGAAGCCGCCGGCACCGAAGCCCACTCCGAAGCCCGCTTCGAACATCGTCGCCCTCAACCCGGCAGTGAAGCCCGGCGCTACGCACAAGCAGGTGCGCGAGCTTCAGCAGCTCCTCGTCAAGGCGGGGTACGGCCCCATCAAGGGCGCGTACACCGACTTCTACGGCCCGGAGACTCAGCGCGCCGTGGCCCGCTTCCACGACCGTAACCCGGCGTACCGCAGCGGCCTGCACGACCCGAAGATCGGGCCGAAGGGCTTCCTCGCGCTCCAGAAGCAGGCGGGCCGCCGATGAGCAAGCACCGACGCCCTGCGTCCCTTCTCCTGTCCGTCATGCCCGTCCGCTACCGCTCGCGCGCCGGGGCCGTCATCGCGGCCCTGGGCGTGATGGTGAGCGTCGCCGCCATCGTCTACGCCGACAAGCCCGAGGTCGCCGTCATCGTCCAGATCGCCACTGCCCTCGGCGTGGTCGAGCCCAGCGACGGCGAGTAGCACTGCGCCCCCCTGTTGGCCCTCACGGGTCGGCAGGGGGGCGCCTTTCTGCGTCTCAGGACTTCGCGGCTGCGGCCTGCTTGTCCGCCTCGATCTCTTCGAGGGTCTTGACCGGAGTCCGGCCGCGCCTGCGAGGCGTCGTCCTCTTCTCGGCAGCCTTCTTGGCGGGCGCCCGCCTCTGCGTAGGGGGCTTCGGCTCGGCAGGCTCAGGCTCGCTGTTCTCGACCACGGCCAGGTCGAAGACAGCGAGCACGGGGGCCGCGTCCTCGTCGCACAGGTCGCGGGTCACGGGCTTGCTCTCGTCGGCCGTGAGGCTGTAGCGAGTTGCGGGTCGATCCTGCCTCTTGCACTTGTCACACACGCGCACGGTGATCGTTACGTCCATCTCTCCGCTTCCTCGCCCATGGGGGACTCTCGCTGTACAGATTGTCCCCCATGAGCGGGTGCGGGTTGTAGTTGTCAGGCGGACTGGAGTCGCTTCAGGTAGCGGCTGCCGGTCCGGCGGTCACGACCCATGACCTTGGCCAGGTTCGGACCGTTGATCTCCTCGCCATCTGCGAGCAGGGTCTTCGCGGCCTCCTTGATCTCGTCGAGGCTGGGAGCCGGGCGACCGGGACGGCGACGGGCGCGAGCCTTGGCCACCTCGTCGACCGGCGGCTCGGTGCCGTCGAGGGTCGGCTGAACGGGCTCGGCGTCCTGGTCCTGGTCCTCGACGACCTGCGCGGCCTCCGCCGGCACATGCTTGGCGGCGCGGATGACCATGTGGGCGACGTGTCCGGCGACAATGGCGGGGACGGCGGAGACGGCGGCGACCAGCTCCTTCGAGGAGGTCATGTATCCGGCGGAGATCCAGTGCGCGACGACCTGACCGGCAAGGGTCATGCCCAGCGCACCCACGGCTCCCGCTATGGCGCTGCCCCGGCCCTTCTCTCCCTTGGCCCTGCTCTCGGTGAACCAGACCGCGACGACGGCGTACACGGACATGCAGACCGGCATACCGGCGGCGACCCACTCGTTCCATCCGGCCGTGCGGGCGAGCTGGTACTCGCCGGGGGCGGACATCGCGAGGGCGACGGCGAGCACCAGGCCGCCGACGACGTAGGCGTACCGGGGCATACGGGCAGGCGTAGACATGGGTGTGCCTTTCGAGGTGGTGCGGGTGAGGGAAGGGGTTACTGGGCCATGGCCGCGCGGGCAGCGCGGAAGGCGGCGAGGCCCTGGGGTGCGAGGGGGCCGGGCTCGGGGAGCGCGGGGGACTCCGGGGCGTCAGCGATCTCGCCCGTTTCGCAGTCGATCTCGAAGTACGCGGCGGTGCCGAGGGCGCACTCGTTGCAGATGCCGGCGTCCTGGCCTGCGGGCAGGAGGTTTCCGCAGCCCTCGGGGCAGTCGGTGTACGTCTTCCACTGCCGCTTGCGCTCGGGGCGCTTGCGGTCGAGGCGGTCGGCGATCAGGCGCGCGGCGGAGTAGACCTTCGAGGGAAGGCCCTGGGTCACGGCGTCGGTGATCTCGCCGATGGTGGCGCCACGGTCGAGCCAGTCAGCGACGGAGGGGGCGAGCTTGGCGACGTGTCGCTCGGACAGCTTCAGGCGGCTGTCGATGGCGGCGAAGCGGCGCAGGATGCGGGCGGCCTCGGCGGTCTGCTTGTCCCGCTTCTCGCTGGTGCCCTCCCTCTGCTCAGCCCCGGTCGGGGCGTCGCTGTCCTGCGGAGGGAAGGGAGGGATCTTTCCCCCGTCCTTAGAGGAGTTCCTTTCCCCCGAAGGGGACGTTCCCGCATCCGTGGCGCCCGCTGCACCGGTTCCCGGAGAGGCGGGAAGCGGAGAGAAGCTGTCCTGCGGCGTGTCGAAGACGTAGGTCTCGGTGCGGATGCGGCCCTGGTCGTCACGGTTGGTGACGCGGAAGTAGTAGCGCTCGCGGATCAGCTCGTCGAGCGCGTCCGAGATGCCCTTGCGGCCGACGCCGGGGTTGTTGTCGGCGAGGGTGCGCGCGTCTTCCTTCGCCCCGCTGGGGAGGCTGATCAGGTATTCGAGCAGGCCGCGGGCCGTGAAGGACAGCCGACGGTTCTGGGCGATGCCGTTTGGCACCACCGTGAAGTTCCCGGCGTGCCGGGTACGATGGATCTGCATTGGGAGTTACCGCTCCTGATGCCGGACCCCGGGGTGTTGGTAGCACCGCCGGGGTCGCCTGTTTAGTTTTGGACCAACTCTGTGTCCGGTCACAGCTTGACATGATCATCCGTCGTAGGTCAACCTTTACCTCGTCAGCTACAGGGTTGTACTCACCGACGAGATTGAGGCGACCATCACAGATGGGGGAGACATGCCGCCGAGGAAGATCCAAAATGAACAGGAAGTTATCCGCTGGTTCGAAGAGGGCCGTACGTACGAGTGGATGCAGCAGACCTACATCGACAAGTACGGGATCGAGACGACGATCCCCATGTGGGCTGCGTTCCGCCGACGGAAGGGCCTCGACCGGCGCAACCTCCGAGCCGATGACCTGCTCCCTTGGAAGATCAAGGCTGAGCACAGGCACCTCTACCCGGCGATCATGCTGCGCGCCGAGGCGCGACTAAGGGCCGGGCGCGAACTCAACGAGCGGGACGAGCGGCGTCTCGCGAACTGGAAGCAGACCCTCAAGGATGACGGCCTCGTTGTGCACTACGACGAGGAGACCGAGGAGGGGTTCTTCTACATCCCGCGCGAGGACACCGACACCGACCTGATCCGTCAGCCGAAGCTGAAGACCGGCAACCAGGCGCGTGACTAGTCTCCCCTTGTTCGATTCCCGTTCGAATCCACCCCCCGTCTGAGACCAGCGGGGGGTTTTCTCATCCTGAAGTCGTATAGGTCCCTGACCTGCGCCTGGATAGTGTGAACGTCATGTGGACGCCAGGCGTCCGCTTGGGGTGTGTCCGTGGGTGAGGTGCCGGACACGAGCAGTTGACACCGCATAAAGGGCCACGTAGAAAGGCCCTAGCAAGGTTCAATGTTTACACGCAGGGGGGTCCTTAATGCCGCTGACTTGGATAGAGCGCACTGGGGGCGAGGACTCGTACTGGCACGAGGGCTTCGACACGAAGTGCCTGTTCGTGCGCGACAAGGAAGACGTTCCTCACGAGGCGAGCCTGCCTGATCTCTACGCCCTCGGCGAGGACAGCATCGGTCGGTGGGTCCTTGCGGGTAGCAAGATTAACCTACCGCCTGGTATGGAGCTGGTCGGCGACAACGCCACTTGGGACCGGGCCCTGATCGTCCGGCCCGACACTCCCCCCGCGCTCATGCGCAAGGGCCTGGGCCTCGTCCACCTCCTCGGCCTTGAGGCGCTGGACGAGGACGAGTGCGAGCCCGAGGTTCTCGACGACGGATCGGTCCGCCTGTGGCTGGTCCCCATCGCACCTGAAGACCCCTTCGAGACTGACGAAGACCTGGAGGCCATCGCTTGAAGTTCATAGACCTGACGCCCGAGTTGACCGTCCCGCGCGACGGCTGGGACCGTCCGCTCGTCATCCCGAAGCAGGGAGGCAGACCGATTGCCCTGACCCGCACGACGACGTTCATCGACTGCCTCGAAGACAAGAGCGCGATCTCCACGTGGAAGTCGCGCATGACCCTGGTCGGCGCCGCGAAGCGTCCCGATCTGCTCGACGTGGTGAGGCAGCTCGACCCCGAGGAGCCCGAGGGAAAGCGCAGGCTCGACCAGCTCGCCGAACAGGCTCAGGACATCTCCGGGGCCAACGTGAAGCGGGAGAAGGGCACCCACCTGCACAAGCTCTCCGAGTACGTCGATGCAGGACAGCCACTTCCCGCCGGCACCTCCGCGCGGGATCAGCGCGACATGACCGCCTACCTGACGGAGACGATCGACTTCGAGGTCAGGGCCGTGGAGAAGTTCGTCGCCGTGCCTGACCTGCGGACGGGCGGCACGTTCGACCGGCTCCTCGAATACTCCGGGCCCGACCCGGACGGCGAGCACGTTGAGGGCCTGTTCATCGGCGACCTGAAGACGGGTTCCGTGGAGTACGGGAAGCTGAAGATGGCGATGCAGCTTGCCGTCTACTCGCGCGGCGAGTTCTACGACTACACCCGCTTCCCCGTGGACCCGGCCGACAAGAAGGCATTCGCGGCCTGGAAGAAGAGGGAGGTCCCGGCGGCAGAGGCCGCGGGGGCGTACACCCCTCTATCGGGGGTGTCCCAGAAGTGGGGCATCGTGATCAACCTGCCGGCGGGCTCGGGCGAGTGCACGCTTCACTGGGTCGACCTGGAGATCGGTTGGGCCGCTGCGTGCCTGGCGCTCGACGTGCGCGCGACCCGCAGCATGAAGGGCGCGATGCGCCCGTGGGTGAGGGGCGTCACGCAAGCGGATGCTGCATAACTTCGGCCCGCGTGTTAAGTTTGGACCCAGAGAGAGGGAGAGAGAGTGAAGGCAGATCAGGCGGAACTCGTGACGTCCTACGCGGACGGCACGATCGGCGTCACCATCAAGTACGGCAAGGGCTACGAGGACACCTGGGCGGTGTTCCGTGGCTCCGTGAGGCAGGTCCGCGAGCTGATCTGCGACTACTTCGGGTTCGAGTGTAAAGATGAGACCGGCCTCTCGCTGAGTGACCTCGTCGTGAATGCGACGAACCTCGCTCACGGCAAGGGCAACGTCGCCTCGATCCTCGACGCTCGGATCATCTCCGAGACTCCCTCGCAGCCCCAGGCGGACGACCCGTGGGCGGCTGCGTCTGCCCAGCCTGAGCAGCCGACCGGCAACGCGTCCGCCTGGATTCTCGGCGAGATCGAGAAGCAGACCAGCATCGCCGACCTCCAGAAGCTCTGGGCGGCGAACCAGGCGATGTTCTCCGACACCGCCGTGATGGCTGCCTACAAGGCCCGCGGCCGGGCCCTGAAGAACGGGTGACGCCCGTGCCTGCCGTGATCCTCGCCCTCGTCCTGGTCGTCTCCGCGCTGGGCTCCGTCATCACCCCGCGCCTTTCCGAGCCGACCCCCTACTACCGCAACGACACCCACACCGAAGGAGAAACCGAGTGACCCTGAACTTCGTCGAGATCCCCACCGCTGGCGGCGGCTGGTTCAAGCCCGCTGATGTGAAGGACGCGGTGGCGTTCCTGATCGAGGTCAACTCGTACGAGGCGCAGCGCCCCACCCCGAACGGCCCGAAGGACTCCGCGCTCTGCGATGTGACGGTCTTCAAGAGCGCCGAGGCGCTGGCCGCCCACTCGCCCGAGATCAACAAGGGAATGCGCATCGAGCAGACCCTTCTCGCCCGCGACCTGGAGAAGGTCGTCGGCAACGCGACGATCGTCAAGCTGGACCAGGTGCCGCCGAAGCGGCCGGGCGCCCACCCTGCCTGGGTCTGGCGTCCGGTGAACGACGCCAGTGTCCGCCAGGCCGTCATCGAGTACGCGAAGGCCCGCGAGGCCGCCGTTCAGGCCGCCGTCGCCGAGGCCCCGTCCTTCGACGACTGACACACGCGAGGAGCTGGGGGCCGGTCGCCTGGCTGGCCCCCGCCTCGCGGGTCTGGAGGACCCGTGCCCCGTCCCGACTGGGACTGCTGGGCCATGAGCATCGCCGAGACCGTCGCAACGCGTGCCGACTGCACGCGAGCGCAAGTCGGGGCCGTGCTCCTGTCCCGCACGAACCGCGTACTGAGCGTCGGCTACAACGGCCTGCCGGCGGGACTGCCCGGCTGCGCGACAGCCGCGAACTGCCCGCGCGGGCGGCTCACGGTCGATGAGTGCGCCCGCGATTCGGACTACTCGAACTGCGCGGCCGTCCATGCCGAGGCCAACGCCATTCACCACGCCAACCCGGCCGAGCTGCGCGGCTCGACCTTGTACGTCACCCGCAAGCCGTGCCCGGCCTGCATGACCCTGATCCGCTCGGCGGGAATCCGCCGCGTCGTCCACAGAGAGGAGCCGCTCAGTGCTGACCCCCGCTAGGTCGCTGGCGCTGCACGCCGAGTCGGGCAAGGAACTGCCTCGCGTCGAGGCGTTCGATGCCCTGTACGGCATGGGGTGCCGCCCGCGTCACGGCGAGGTCATCATGATCGCTGGCCGGTCGGGAACCCAGAAGTCCGGCTTCGCCCTGTACTGGGCCGCGATGATGAACCTGCCGACGCTGTACTTCAGCGCGGACATGTCGGCCTTCACCGCGTCGTCCCGCCTCGCGTCGATGGCGACCGGGGACACCACGGAAATGGTCGAGGCCGGTATGGCTGCGGGCGGACGGCACCGCCAGGAGTACCTGTCCGCCCTGGCGGGATCAAACATCACCTTCGCCTTCGGCTCGCCGATCACCTGGAAGAACATCGACGAGGAGCTGGAGGCGTTCATCGAGCTGTGGGACGCCTACCCGCAGGTCTTCGTCTTCGACAACCTGATGGACTTCGACTCGGCGGAGAGTGACTACACCGAGCAGATGGCCGTGATGAGCGGCCTTACCGAACTGGCCCGCGCGACCGGCGCGACCGTGATCGTCCTGCATCACGCGAGCGACAAGAGCTGGGAGGCGAAGTCCGACCCGTGGGCCCCGCCGTCCCGCGACCAGGTGAAGGGCGGCCTCTCCGAGAAGCCCGAGCTGTCTCTGTCCGTGGCTCTGGACCCGACCTCGCACGAGTACCGGGTCGCCGTGATCAAACAGCGCATGGGGCCCTGCGATCCCACGGCCAGGCGGTATGCGTCGATGCGTTGTCACCCCGAAGTGACGCGCTTCTCGAAGCTCGAACGCGCGGTGCCGGCGGCCACGCCCGCGAAGCCCTGGTCTCCCACAGACGCCCTGATCAAGTAGAGGTAGGTGTAAAGTTTGGACCCGATCGCCAAGCGCAACCGAGCGAACAAGCGCCGGGGCGCCGACTGGGAGATCGACCTCATGACGGGCCTCCGGTCTGTCGGCGAGGATGTCGAGCGGCTGCGGCTGACCGGCGCGGAGGACGAGGGCGACCTCGCCATACGTGAGGACGACGGCCTCTTCACGATCATCGAAGCGAAGAACGCGAAGTTCGAGCCGGGCCCGTTCCTCGACGAGGCCGCGCGTGAGCGCCTGAACTTCGCGAAGCATCGCGGTATCAGCCCGGACCGCGTGGAGTCGATCGTCGTCGTCAAGCGCCGGGGAAAGAACTGGCGGCAGGCTTTCGTCCTGACCACGGTCGAGGCGTACTTCGGCCTGGGCGATGCCGAGTGAACGCCACGACTTACGAAGAGGCCGCCGAGTACGAGCGCCTGGTCGAGGAGCTGGGGCACTTCGACGCGGAGACGGCAGGTGCGGCCGGGCTGGAGTCCCTCGGCTACGACGACCGCAAGGGGTGGTTCGTCGGCAGGCGGGTGCCGTGAGGTTCAGCCGGATCGACAGCGACCACGAGGACGGCGAGGAGAAGCCCACCCTCGAAGCGGTCTTCGAGCACTACGACATCGACTTCAACTCGCAGCGGGCAACCGGCATGACGCACTGCCCGCTGCACGAGGACGACACCCCGTCCTTCTCCTGGAACACCGACCGGCAGCTCTGGAAGTGCCACTCCTGCGGCAAGGGCGGCGACTCATTCACTCTGATCATGGAAAAGGAAGGCACTGACTTTGTCGGAGCACGAGCCCTTGCAGCCTCTCTCGCCTTCGCAACGCGAGATGCTGGAAGAGGCGACGAGCGCGTATCAGGCAGCTCTTACGCCGGGCGTCGCGCGGTATCTCCTCGACCGGGGAATCGGTCGCGAGGAGGCGGCTACACACCGGCTTGGCGTCGTCGGTGACCACCCGTTCCCCGGCCATGAGCGCTTCCGCGGAATGCTCGCGATCCCGTACCTCGACCGCAACGGCGCCCCTCTGACGGTCCGCTTCCGCTGCCTGGAAGACCACGACCACAGGGCCCACTTCCACGGGAAGTACAACACGATCAAGGACGATCCGCCCCGCATGTTCGGCATCGCCGACGTGCATCAGGCCGGGGACACCATCGACGTGACCGAGGGCGAACTCGACCGGATCATCCTGCGGAAGATCGGCCTTCACGCAGTCGCCATCCCCGGCGCCTCCCTCTGGCAGGGCAGGCACAGGCGAATGCTCGCGGGCTTCAACCGCGTACGGGTCTGGGGTGATCCCGACGACGCGGGCGCGGAGTTCACGGCCCGTATCTGCCGGTCCCTGCGGTCCGCCAAGGGCGTACGGCTGCGGGACGGAGACGTGACCGACACCTACATGCAGGGAGGCGCTCAGGCGCTTCTCGACCTGATCAAGGAGGACAGCCAGTGACCGAGACGACCATCAAGAAGACCACCCCCCGCAAGGCGCCGGCACGAAAGCCCGATCCGTTCGCAGCCGTCCTCGCCGAGGTCGGCGCGGCGGCCCGCAAGGTGGGTGACCTCCCCTCCGCTCTGGTCGGCGGCCACCTTCCCTCGCGCGGAGCCGAGAGCTACCGCAAGCGGGCCGAGGACTGGGACGCGATCAACGAGGCCCGCCAGGACGCCGGGACCTACGGTGTTGACGGCCTGGCCGTACAGGTCGCCTTCTCCGCGTTCGGCGGGCGCACAGCCGAAGACATCCGCGAGGGCCTCGTCCGGCTGGCCTCGCTCGCACTCGCGGCCGTCGAGCAGATCGACAGGGAAGGCGAGTGAGCGAGGCCCTGCCGGGCAGCCCCGGCCCCACGTTGAAGCGCATCTACGAGGAACTGGAGCCAGACGTACGGGAGACCGTCGTCCTGCGACTCCTCGACATCGGCTCGTCTGCCGAGCGCCTGGCCCTCGTCCTCCGCAAGCACGGGCACACCGTGTCCGCTTCCACGATCCGCACGTACCGCCGCTCTCTCCGGGATGGGATGTAAACTTTGGACCGCTCCGAGCTGCTGAACGACCTTCTCCGTACACCGTCCGCCCCGGCCGTTCCCGGCCGCCAGGTCGACCCCGAGAAGGACTTCACCCGTCAGATAGAGGTGTCGGGCGACGCGGCCGAGGTGACCGTCCGAGGCCCGGAGGGAATCGACCCCGAGTCCACGGCGGCCGACGTACTCCGCGCGCACCACCTTGACCCCGCCGAGTGGGAGATCACCGGCTTCCGGTCGAGCGAGTGGACCATGCCGAACGGCGAGCCGGGCGTCTCCGCCCGCTTCTCCTTCGGCCGCCGCAAGGTGCCGGCGGTTCTCGATCGACCCAATGTCGACGAACTGCTTCGTGTTTTCGAGGAGCACACCCCGGCGCCCCGCTCGGCGGAGCCCGAAGACGGCGAGTGGACGTACGTAATCGCCCTCGGCGACATGCAGTTCGGCAAGGTCGACGGCGACGGCTACGAAGGCACCCTGCACCGCGCGATGGACTGCATCGACAAGGCCGCCGAGCTGCTGTCTCAGTACCGGTGGCGGTACAAGATCGAGCACGTCCACCTCGCCTGGCTCGGCGACCACATCGAAGGCTTCGTCTCGCAAGGCGGCTCGAACGTGGCCCGGACACAGCTCACGCTCACCGAGCAGATCCGCTTGACCCGTCGCCTCATGACGTACGCGATCCTCCGCCTGGCCCCGCTGGTGGCCCGGCTGACGGTCGTCGCGGTGCCCGGCAACCACGGCGAAGCCGTCCGCGTGAACGGCAAGGGCGTCACCCGCTACGACGACAGCCACGACACCGACGCCCTGATCTCTGTCGGCGAGGCCCTGGCCCTGGCAGGCGAGGAGTACGCGCACGTCGAGGTGTACGTCCCCAACACGGACGAACTGACCGTCGTCGTCGAGTGCTCGGGAACGGTCGTCGCCCACGCCCACGGCCATCAGTGGCGGCCGGGCAAGCACTTCGAGTGGTGGCGGGGCCAGGCGTTCGACAAGACGAGCGCGATGCACACCGCTGACCTGCTTCTCGCCGGTCACCTGCACCACGAGTTCATCGACACGGACGGCCCGAGGACGTTCATCCAGGTCCCCGCCATGGAGTCCGAGTCGACTTGGTGGCGGCATCTGAAGGGCACGCGCGGGGCGCCCGGCCTGCTGGCCATGGTCACGAAGGACGGCGCCGTACCGGTCAAGGAAGTGATCCGGTGACGGCCCCCGACTGGCGGGTCCTGGACCTGCCCGAGGTGGCGGCCCTCGCGGGCCGGGCCGCTCGCCGCATCGCGGACGGCTACGAGGACACGCTGACGATGGAGTACGAGGACGCCCGGCAAGAGGCGTTGATCATCCTGGCGACCAAGCCCGCGATGGTGAACGAGTGCCTGGCCGACCCGAACCTCGGGCTCGGCGTCCTCTATCACCGCCTGGTCCTCGATCTCGTCGACCGCGTGAAGACCGAGGCCCGGCGCCGCATCCGCCACACCTCCTACGAGGCGGCCTGCGACGCGGCCGAGAAGGGGCGTGTGTGAGCGGGTACGAACGACGCCTCGTCGAACACCTGCTTCCGGCCGTATGGGACGTGGAAGCCGCCTACGGCATCCGCAACCCCACAGCCCCGGACGCGGACATGCCGAAGGGGACCGTCGACAAGAAGGCCGCGGGGACCTTGTTCGCCCACCTCGCCGACGTCCGGCGCGGCTGGAAGACGGCCCCCCTCTCCCTGGGCGAGCGGCGGGCGCTGTTCATGCGCTTCGCCCTCGACTGGGAGGACCAGCGGATCGCGGCCCGCGAGGCGGTCACCGACCGGGCCATCCGCTACCGCCTTGAGCGTGGCGTCGGCAAGCTCGCCGCCCACCTCAACGGCACTGACTACATCGACAGTTACGACGAATTGGAGACCGCAGCTTGAGCGAGCCCCTGCCCGAGGAGCCGACTGTGGAACCGCCCGCTGGCATGAGCCCGGAGGACTACGAGTTCTGGGACGACGCGAGCCTGACCTACTACGAACGCCGAGCGGACGGCACTGTCATCGCCCGGCCCTACACCGAAGGCGAAGTCTCCCAGCACCAGGACGAGTTGGCCCTCGACGGCCTGCACGCAGAGGCCACGTTCGCGATCGATTACCTCGACGAGCGGATCGACCTGAGCCTCGCCTATCTGGCCCTGCCTGCGCCAACCGGCGAGGAGACGGCGGCACAGATCAGGGTCCTGTCCGACCTCGCGGCCTACAGCGCCGGAACTCTGAAGCGATTGATCAAGGTGCTGTCCGTCATGTTGAACAAGCCGGTCTGACCGTGGCCGAGCTGCTGACCACCGCCCACCAGAAGGAGAACCTCATCACCACCGCAGTTCCGTTCGGTCCCACTGGCCAGACCGTGTACGAGCGCACCTACAGCCGCACGAAGGCGGACGGCTCCCGCGAGACGTGGCCCGAGACCGTCCGTCGCGTCGCCGCCGGCAACCTCTCGCTCGTCTACGGCCCAGCCGAGGGCTGGAGCGAAGGTGTGCGGGCCGAGCATGACGAGCTGGTCGAGCTGATGGACCGCTTCGCCGTGCTGCCCGCTGGCCGCCACCTGTGGGCGAGCGGCGTGAAGGGGAGGCAGTACCTCTTCAACTGCCATGTCAGCGGGTGGGGCGAGAAGCTCAGCCGCCACTTCGAGTTCACGTTCATGAGGCTCATGGAAGGGGGAGGCGTCGGGGCCAACTACTCGACCCGCTTCCTTAAGCCGTACGGCGCACCTCGCCGACCCCTGACCCTGCACATCGTGTGCGACCCCAGCCACCCCGACTTCGAGGACATGAAGTCTGCCGGCGTCCTGTCTGCGGACTACGACTCGGACTGGGCCGGAGCCTTCGAAGTCGAGGACTCCCGCGAGGGCTGGGCCGCCGCGCTCGTCGACCTGATCGACACCTTCATGACCGACGACGAGGTGAAGCACCGCGACCGCGTGTACGACGTGTCGCGCGTGCGCGGGAAGGGCGCCCGCCTGAAGACCTTCGGCGGCGTCGCCTCGGGCCCGGCCCCGTTCGCCCGCATGATGCAGGAGATCGGCCGCGTCCTGTCCAATGCCGCCGACGAGGTGGGCGAGTGGGCGGTCGAGCCGTACATCACCCCGACCGAGGCCATGGAGATCGACCACGCCATCGCGGAATGCGTGGTCTCGGGCGGGAACCGGCGCTCGGCCCGTATGGCGATCTGCGCATGGGACGACCCGCACATCGGGGAGTTCCTCGCCTGCAAGCAGGACCCCTCGAAGCACTGGACCACGAACATCAGCGTCGAGATCGACCAGGACTTCATCGACTACCTGACCGGCGAGAAGCACGACGACTTCGGCCCCGGCGGGAACGAGTTCGCCTACATGGTGCACCGCAAGGTGGTCGAGGGGATGCTGAAGAACGGCGAGCCCGGCTACTGGAACTCGACCGCCTCGAACGTCGGCGAGCCGGGCGAGGTCGTTGCCACGAATCCCTGCGGCGAGATCGCGCTCATGCCCTGGGAGAACTGCAATCTCGGGCACATCAACCTCGACGCTTTCGTACTCGACGGCCACGAGGCGTACGACGAGACGGGCCTGAAGAGGGCGCACGAGCTGATGGCCCGCTTCCTTGTCCGCGCGACGTACGGCGACGTGAACGACGCCGAGCAGGCCGAGCGCCTGGCCGCACAGCGCCGGATCGGCGTCGGCCACCTGGGCGTGCAAGGCTTCCTCGCCAAGCAGGGCATCCGCTACAGCGAAGCGCCGGCACACACCCGCTTCCGGCTCCTCCTTGGACGCCTGAAGAGGACCGTCCGCCAGGCCGCCCGCGACTACGCCTTCGAGCTGCGGATACCGGAGCCGGTCAAGGTGACCACGGTCGCCCCCACCGGCACGGTTGCGAAGATGCCGGGCGTCACGGAAGGCATCCACCCCGTCTATGCCCGGACCTTCCTGCGGCGCGTGCGATTCTCGATGGCTGACCCGGACCAGGCCGCCAAGGTCGCCGCCTTCGAGTTCGAGGGGTGCAAGGTCGAGCCGTGCGTCTACGACCCCAGCGGGAACACAATGGTCGTCGAGTTCCCGACACTGGACAAGCTCGTCGCCGAGGTCGAGGCGCGCGGCTACCCGGCGGGCCTGGTGGAGTCGGCCGACGAGCTGAGCCTCGACGACATGCTCGCCTTCCAGGCGATGTACCAGGCCGAGTACGCGGACAACGCGGTGAGCTTCACCGCGAACGTGCCCGAGGGCCTGGACCTGGACGACACGGCCGACGTGATCGAGAGGTGGCTTCCCCATCTGAAGGGGACGACGGTCATGGTCGACGGGACCAGGCCGCAGGCTCCGTACGAGCGGATCACCCGCGAGGAGTTCGACGAGTACGAGTCCTATCGGGTCGAGGACTCGACCGACGAGGACTGCGCGAGCGGCGCCTGCCCGATCCGATAACTGCCCTACACAGCACACCAGTTGGCCCCCGATTTCGGGGGCCTTTCTGGCGTTTCCGCAGGTAGGATGCGTGCATGACGTTCAAGATGACATGGGCGATGGCTGGCGAGCACGCGGACGAATGGACCGGGTTCGGCTACGGCGAGGCGGGCAGGACCCTCCGGGATCGCGTAGGCGCAGCGGTCGCCGCGAGCGGCATGTCCAGTGAGGCGCAGGAGCACTTCCGCACGACGTTTATCGCGCCCCTCGTCAAGGGCATCGCGACCGAGGGGTACGACGCTATGCGGGCAGGGCGTCAGTGGAGCAAGGCCGCTGGCCCGCTGCTCGTCGTCCTCACCCCGGCAGCCTGACCTCCGGCGCGAACTCCACGAAGGCCGTCCAGGATGACGGCGGGAAGGTCAGGGTTCCGCCGTCGCGGTCCTTCGTGTCTCGGACCATGACCTTCTCCGGGTCGTTGTCGGCGACCTCGACGCAGCTATCAGACTTCGTGTAAGAGCTGGTCCGCCAGTTCGGTTCCACGGTCATCTTCTCCTAGTCGGTCGGCATTCGATCAAAGTGCTGAATAGCGGCAAATATGAGGTCTCGAACAGCGGCCCCGTAGACCGCCGATTGCTGCAAGAGGGCGAACGCCTTGGCGTACAGCTCGATCTCACGCGGTTGCGTGACTGAGAACTCGGCCGAGTACGTCTCGACGAGGACGAGCTTGTCATCGAACATCGAGAAGGAATTGCCAGGCCAGATGCGCATGGGGGCAGACCGCGGGACGATGCCCAGGCTCAGGCGAGCGAGCCGCATCACCGCCAACAGGCGGTCGAGTTGTCCCTTCATTACCTCTGCTCCGCCGAAGTTGGTGTACAGCGCTTGCTCGGCGAGCAGCACGTTGAAGATCCGGTCGCCCTGGTACAGGTACTGCTGACGTTCTAGCCGCTTGGCCGTGGCGGCTTCCGTGTCGTCGGGGATCTCGTAGTAGTCGCGGACCTGCATGAAGGTCTCGGCCGCGTACTCGGCAGTCTGGAGCGTCCCCCAGATGAGAGTGGGGTGCCAGATCCGGAAGACCTTGGTCTTCGAGTAGACGGGCAGGGCTGCCTTCTGCCTCTTCTCCGCGCCGGTCGCCAGTTGCCGGCGCCACTCAAGCCACAGCTCGTCGATATGACGCACTGTGGCGATCAGGTCGTCCACCTGGTCTTCGTGGTGGGTCGTGCCGCACCAGGTACGGATGTCCTGCTCGCTCGCGTTCTGCTTCCCGTTCTCGATCCGGGAAACCTTGGACTCCGCCCACCCGGTAGCCAGCGCGAATGCCCGGCCGCTCTCGAACCCCGCATCCTTGCGGAATCCGCGAAGCCGGGCACCCAGCGCCTCTCGTGCTTCTTGTGCTTGGTTGCTCACTGAAGGGTCAGGGCTTGTACTCGGCGTGCGGGATGGCGACGGCCCAGAGCAGGTCGCGCAGACGGATGCACTCGGCCACGGTGTCGGGGTCTTCGACGATCTCCGACCCGAGTACGCGCCCCTCAGCGTCGAAGTGGCCCACGGCGAGAAGGCGATCGTCGTACAGCCACCAGTCGTTCCCTTGCAGGGGGAACGTGACGCCCTCGGGGAGCATGTGTCGCGGCAGCCACCGGATGTCCTCGCCGACCTCGATGTTGAGATCCGTGAGCGAGTGCTCCCAGGTGACGTACTGGCTGTGCGGCTCGGTGATCACTCGGACGCGACGCACCGTCTTGCCCTCGCCCGTGACGCGCTTCATGAGCGCCTTCCACTCGTCGAGCCAGGAGAGGTCGTCGGGCTCGCCCCTCTTCCATCGGGCGTACGGAGTGTCCTCGATGGGCGACCCGTAGTCGTCCCTCAGCTCCAAATGGAAGGCATCGCGTTCGAACTGGTTGAACAGCTCGTCACGCTGTGCGGGAGTGATCAGGTCCACTGTCTTCCTCCAGTAGGGCCGTGATCGAGGACTTGGGGACCTCGATGCAGGTCTCATAGTCGGGCATGCGCATCTGGCTCAAGGCTTCGGCGTCGTGCATCTCCGGGCCTTGCAGGACGCATGTTCCCTGTTCGGTGACGAGCATGATCGGGGCGTCGAACTTCTTGATCTCGCCGGACGCCTGGCCATCCTTGGTCAGGTGCTCGAACAATTCGGCCGGCACCTCGATGACGGTCTGCCCCGCCGGCACTTCGAGCTGCATGAGCAAGTCGTTCGCGTACACCTTCCAGCCTTGGATGACGTAGCTGTCCTGGTCACTGGCGTACAGGGTGGGACTGTCTCCGGGGGTGGAGTTCTTCCCCAAGAACGTTAGCTGCATGGCTGCTCTCCCGTCCGCTGTCTTGCGCCGGATTGCGCGACACACTGATGGTCGCGAGCCCGTTCGAGGCCGTCAATCAGCTTGCTGCAAACTCGCGCAATCTGCTTGGGACTTGGGCTCCGCCCGCTCTACGTTCGTCCTCAGACCCAACCCGCACAGGCGGCATTGAGGGGAGAAGCGTGGTGGCGAGCGTGACTGATGAACGTGCAATCACAGAGGCCGAGGTCAGCAGCTTGCCCACCGACGTGGAGACGATCTCTGCGACCGTCGCTCTGGTTGGGGACATGGCCCTCAGCACGTCGAGGCGCGAGGACATCGACGCCAGAACCGACGAGCTGATCGGACACTTGAACCTGCTCCGGAGTCAGTGCCTCGGTGAGGACGAGAACCAGGACACCTTGAAACTCCTGCGCCTGGTGGACAGGCACTTGGCGATGGGCAACCGGCCGTCGAGACGCGCGCAGGCCCACGAGGCGTTCAACTACATGCACGACTCGGCCATTTTCACCAAGGCCCTGCTTGCGGCGTACGAGATGCACGGAAGCGCCACATCGTGAGGGCACTCCTGCGGTTCGTGAACTACACGACCACCCGAGATCCTCAAGGAGAAGTCACCTATAAGGCGCGCTGCGTCTCCGGAGACGAAGAGGAGTGCGGGGCCGAGTCCGAGGTGCTGGGCGATGACGAGGCCGCGAACGACTGGATAGCCGAGCACACCGCCGCGACCGGCCACAAGCGGTACAAGCGGACCTTCGAGGACTATGCGCTCGTGGAGCCCAAGCCGTGACTGGCCGAAGGTGGTTGCCGGGAATCTGCTGGCTCTGCCGTAGAGCAGATCAGCTCGTGGTCTTCATAGGCCCGATCACGGTGAACGGCATAACCGCCCCTGGTTTCGCCTGTGCGGGCTGCTGTGACTGGTCACAGCGTTACGTCAACGCCTACACACACCAGTTCGACGCACGCCCCGCCTCATAGCTCCCTGCCCATCCGTCGTCCCCCGTACGGATGGGCAGGGTCCAACGCCCACCCCCGACCTTGGACGTCACAAGCCGGGCCAGGGGTGGGTCAGCAAGTGCAGAGCACCACTCGTCAAGCAAGGGAGAGCATCATGAGTCCTGCTCAGATCGCCCAGGCCGAGACGGCGGCCATGTCCCGCACCGTCCTGACCGACCTCGTGATCGCCGTCAAGGACGACCCGAAGGGCCTGCCGACCGTCATCCAGGCGCGGGTGCGGCGCTCCCAGGAGGCGGACAACGTCTGCATGATGGGCGGCTGGACCAACTAGTCCACCCCTCCGGCGCCGCGACGCGCTGACGCAACGAGTGCGCCCGGAGCGGGGCTTCCGTTCCGGGCGCACGGCCGGTCATCACTGAAGGAGCGATCCCCGTGCTTTTCCTGAACATCGGACACGCCTACGAGACGACGGCTCGCCTGGTCCACGCCCTGACCGGCGAGTACCCGGACGGCGCTGACAGCGTCCCGGCCGCCTTTCGGGGCGCCATCTCGCAGCTCCGCCCCATGCCGGCGGAGGCCGAGCGGTTCACCATCTCGTACGAAGACGGCGCCTGGGCCGAACACTGCCGCCAGGAGGGCATCTTCGCCCACATCGTCGGCCCCGCCACACCTTCGGACGGCCCGACGCGGGAAGACTGGGACTCGAAGGTCAACCAGGCCGTACAGCACATCCACGACCTGAACGGCGACCTGGGAAGCCTGGTCGATCTGCTGGTCACCGATGTCGTGGTCCTCAACTCCGGGCAGGACGGCGGAGGCAGCGCCAACAAGCTGCCCGGCCTGGTGGTCATGAGCCCTGGCGACCACTGGGACGTACCCGAATACGCGGAGTGCCTCGTGCACGAGGGTCTGCACACGGGCCTCTTCGTCCTGGACATGGTCGAGCCCATGTTCAACCTGTCAGCCCGAGAGCTGGAGAAGGACGAGTACCGCGCACTCTCCGCCGTCAAGATCGGCCAGAAGCGCCCGCTGCACGCCGCCTTCCACGCTGCCGTCGTGGCGGTCCCCCTCATGTACATGCAGCACGTTCGCGGCACAGGTGACCTCGTCGAGAAGTACGGGGCCTCGCTCCGTGACGCCTGCGCAGACATGCGCACCCAGCGGGAGCACTTCACCCCCTACGGGCAGATGCTGCTCGACGGGATGTGCGACTGGGCCGCGACCCTCGACTTCACGCAGGTGGCCCGCGCGATCTCCAGTCCGGAGTACGCGGGCCACAAGCCGACCGTGGCCGCCTGACGCGGGCCTACGGCTCGAACTGGATTCCCGCTTCGCGTGCAAGGCTCAGGGCCAGCTCCATCGACCCTGGGCCCTGCACTGTTGCGCCCTTAAGGCTGGCCGCACCGCCCACGTCAATGAGCGTGCAATTCTCGAACCGCACAACACCGCATTTCACGTTGGCGAATTGCGCCCCGGTCATGTCGCACTTCTCGAATTTCACGTTGTGCATCTCGGCCGACTGGAGATCAAGACCAGCGAGCTTGCAGTCACTGAATACGACGCTGTAGAGCTTCATGTGTCGAAGCATCGCGGGGGCACCGACGCACCCCTCGAACCGCACGTCTCGGAACGTGCCAGATTTCCATGACGAACCCGTCATACGGCTCCCGCTGACAGTGCACCGGATTAGAGACACGTCTTGTGCGACCACCTCGGCGAAGTCGCAGGTACTGAACTGTGAGTCACTCAACTGGCTTCTGACCAGGCGTGATCCAGTGAAACGAGAACTCTCGAACACGCACCCCTCGGCCTCTGCCGCCTCGACGTCAAGTCCCACAAAGGGCGTTCCGTCGTACCTGACACCCTTGATCATGGCGTCGTCTTCCAGGCCGTCTCTCGGCATCTCTGCTGGGCGTAGAGAAATCGGCATCCTTGGGGCCGTGGGATTCTTGATGTGCCGGACGCCTTGCCGAGTGACCTGGGCCATGTTGGTCCATCCAATTCTCGGAGTCGAGTGAATTCCGCACCACCATCGAGAGGTCTCGCGACAGTGGTGCGGAGAGACTCCAGAGTCTAGGGGAAATAGCCCGCGCCGTTGGGCAGTTGCGGGCCTCGAAAGGGTGGACCCGTGAGTTAGCTCTCCACTGTCGAGGTCGGCTCGACTTCCTCCGGACGGGCAGCCAAGACGGGGCTGACGGTCGCAACAGCGTCCTCTTCCCGGACGGGAGTTGCGAGGCCGACGACTTCGGGCGCCTGCTCATCCTCGGCAGGCGCATCGGGGGTTTCGACCGCCTCCGCGGCGACGATGGGGACCTCCGGGCCCATCTCCTTGCGGGCTTCGAGGACGACATCGACGACCTGCTCGATTGCGACCGTGGGCACCTCGCCGACGTGCTCGCACTTCTCCTTCTCCTTGGCGACGACCTCGCCCGTGCTGGTATCGATGGCGACCGTGGCCACGACCGGCTTCACGTCCGCCTCGGCGTTGAGCGGGGCGGAGATGACCGTCTTCACGGTCAGGTCTTCGGCGAGCGGCGCGGACATCATCATCATGACGTGACCGCGCTGTTCGACCGGTCCGACGACCGACACCTGTCCGGGCGCCGCCTGGTTCAGGAACTTGGTCACCTCGCTAGCCGAGTCGACGAGCGAATCCAGCGCGGGAGGGAGCACGGACTTGATGCCCGAGTCCTTCTCCTTCTCCTCCTCCTCGTAGTAGTTGTCACCCGAGGAGTCGTAGTACCCGTCGTCGGCTGCTTTGCCCTTGCCCTTGCCTTGCTTGCCCTTGCCCTGGGCGGGCTTCTCCTGGGCCTTGGCGGGCTTCTCGTCCTTCTCCTTGGCCATTGGCTTGGCCTGGCTCCTGCCGCCGGCGTTGGTGGTCCCCTCGACCTTCTCCTCGGCGAGACGTACCTGTTCGACCTTCGAGGTGGTCGAGGGCTGCACGGCCCGTATGTAGACCGGACCGTCCGGCACCTTCACCTCGCTGGTGTCAACCTGCACCTTGCCGTCCTTGGCGATACGGAGCCGCACCCCATCGCCGTACGCGAGCGCATAAGCCTCCGAGACCGAGAGACCGCGACGGCGGGCCTCGGCGATCAGCGCCTTGCGCTGCTCGTCGGTGAGCGGGACGCCTGCGATGCCGCCTCCGCCGTCGAGGTACGTCGGCTGGTAGCCGGGATCGGGAGTGTCCGTGTAGGCGTCGTCTTCCCGGACACCTTGAGGCTTGGCGGCTCGGATCGGCGCTGGGTCCTCGTTCAACGTGGCCCAGGTCAGAGTGCTGAAGACGCCTCCCACGAGGAGCGCGTAACTCGTGATGGCGGTCTTCCGGCTCGGTTCGCCTTTGGCCGGTAGCGCGAGGATTTTCCCGATGGGATGAGTGCTGATCTTCTCGTCGCTTGGCGACAGCGCATGACGGCCCATTGGTGAACCTCCCCCAACCGGAATGTGTTCTTCCGGTGAATCCAATCACGCCCCAGAAGATCGTTTTGCGGTGCAAACCTTGAACTTTGGACCGGATACGGTGAGCATGGTCACGTTTTGACTAGCCGGTATCCGGGGACGGGCATCCGAATATCGGACACATCCGACCACATCGGAATCGAACACGTGCCGGCGGTAATGTCTACGACGAGCGCAAGCCGCCTCGTCCAACGCGTCCGGCAGGAGAAACACCCCTATGGCAGAGCGCAAGCCGATCGAATCCTGGCTGACCGACATGGACGGCGTGCTCATCCACGAAGGCGTACCGATCCCAGGCGCCGACGCCTTCCTGAAGAAGCTCCGCGACTCCGGCAAGCCGTTCCTGGTGCTCACCAACAACTCGATCTACACGCCCCGAGACCTGGCGGCCCGGCTCTCCCGCATGGGCCTGCAAGTGCCGGCGGAGAACATCTGGACCTCGGCCCTCGCCACCGCGAAGTTCATGGACGACCAGCGGCCCAGCGGCACGGCGTACGTGATCGGCGAGGCGGGCCTGACCACGGCCCTGCATGATGTCGGGTACGTCCTGACTGACCAGGACCCCGAATTCGTCGTACTCGGCGAAACGAGGCAGTACAGCTTCGAGGCGCTCACCAAGGCCATCCGATTGATCAACAACGGCTCGCGGTTCATCGCCACCAACCCCGACAACACCGGCCCCTCACCCGAGGGCGCCTTGCCCGCCACGGGCTCGGTCGCCGCCTTGATCACGAAAGCCACGGGGAAGGACCCGTACTTCGTGGGGAAGCCGAACCCGCTGATGATGCGGGCCGGGCTGAACGCGATCGGCGCCCACTCGGAGACCTCGGCCATGATCGGTGACCGGATGGACACGGACGTACTCGCGGGCCTTGAGGCTGGCATGACGACGTTCCTCGTCCGCACCGGACTGACGACCGACGCCGACATTGCGCGGTACCCGTTCCGGCCCTCACACGTCGTGGACTCGATCGCGGATCTCGTCGACCAGGTGTGACGATCTTTCAGCAGACACAGAGAAGGCCCTCCCGGTATGTTGGGAGGGCCTTCTCTGATTGGTAGCTGACTGTAGGTCTACCTCTCACGGAGGGCGACAAACCGCAGGTCAGGGCAAAATATGTTTTGGGTGTGCGGGTCTCGCCGAGGACGACATAGTCCGGCTCGTGGTCGGTGAGGACGTATCCGATGTCGTGCAGGGCGGTGGTGAGCCCGGCCTCGCCGATGACGTACGCGGTGCCGCCGGGCCGCTGGTCGTCGAGGAACTGCGCGGTGGCGAGGGCGGAGGTCCAGATGTTCTCGACGGGGACGTCCAGGCCCATGCGGGAGAGGCGGGCGTGGAGGTCGCGCGGGGTGTAGATGGAGTTGTTGGTGAGGACCAGGAAGGGGCGGCCGGACTCCCGCAGCTTCTTTATGAAGGCGTCGGCGCCGGGGATCGGCACGCCCTCGTGGATGAGCACACCGTCCATGTCGGTGAGCCACGACTCGATGGGCTTGCGCTCTGCCATGTGCGATCTCCTGCCGTACGTCCGGGTTCGCCCCCAACCCTAGTGAGACGTGTTCGAAAGAGGGACCCCGATCTTGGCGGCTGAGACCGCCACCGGGGCCGTACGCCGGGACGTCCACCGGGGCCGTACGCAAGGCCGTACGCCAAGGCTGTCCGCAGGGGGCCCGTCAGGGCGGTCCACCGGTGCCTCACTCGGCGGCCCCACCGCCCCGGCTCCTCCTCCAGCCGACGGCCACCAGCAGCCCCCCGGCGGAGAGGAGCAACACCCCGGCCCCGTAAGCGCGAAGCCCCTCGGCCCCCGTCCCGGCCAACTCCAGACCGTCCGACCGCTCGTCTGCCCGCCCCTCACTCCCCCCGTCCCGCCCACTTCCCTCCCCGCTCCCCACAGGAGCCTCCGTCTCCTGCCTCACCCCTTCCTCTCCCCTTTCGCCTCGCCCTTCCCCTTCCTCCTCCGAGGGGCCGGGCTCTTCCCTGGGGCCGGGCTCCTCCGTACGGCCGGGGTCGTCCTCGTGGCCGGACTCCTCCGTACGGCCGGGGTCGTCCTCGTCCACGATCCGGAAGCGGTAGTCATCGGACTCCCCCACCCACTCGCTGTCGTCGCCGTGCCGCTCGACGATGGCCGCGCTGGCGACGATGTCGTTGGGGACGGCGGCGTCGGAGGTGATGGAGAGGCGGACCTTGACGGTGAGGGTCCGGCCGGGCGGCACGGTGAAGCCACGGCCCTCCTCGTCCAGTACGCCCACGAGTTCGTCCGAGTCGGTCTGCTCGAAGGTGACGGGCCGGGAGGTGGTCGAGTCGGCGTGCTCGTAGAACTCCAGCTGCGGCTGGGTCCGCTTCAGCGTCCGCGCCCCGTCGACGAGCACGACCACCGGGTGGATACGGGCACAGCGCCGGGTGGTGGTGTTGGTCAGCTCCAACGACCAGGTGTGGAATCCGCCGCCGGCGACATAGGTGTCGGGACCGCCCCGGATACGCGTACGAATCGGAAACTCAGCGCTGTCGGCACCGAGACAGCCGGGCCGTTCGTCGCTTGCGGCGAACGCGGGCACTGGACCGCCAACAAGGCCACCCGTCGAAACAACCACGAGGGCAAAACAAGCAATCAGTCGCATAAACACATAACCCTGCCGACGGCAGGGCACCACACGACCCGCCACGCCGGGGACCCCTCGGAAGGCCCCGACAGGTCCCCTCATTCAGCGCAACGAGAGGGCACTTTCAGACGCCGGGCGAGGCCAGCGGACCATATTGAGGGCCGAAGGCCCGAAAAAAGGGGCGCGGGGCTCTGCTGGATGTGCGGCTCCGCCGCGTGGGCGCGACCAGCCACGACGCACCCGCACCCGCCAACGAACCAACTCCCCCACGGCGAACAGGCACCCAAAAGCTACCCTCACCCATCCGCCCTCCCGAACAACGGCGCAAGCAACAACTGCGCCGCCCCCACCGCAACCCCCGCCAAACCGCCGGAGGCAACCCTCACCGGCACAGCCGGCTCCTCCCCCTGCCGCCGAGCCCACTCGTCCAGCACGGCCCCCACCCCGTGTACGAACACATCGGGCCGAGCCTCGATGGTCCGCCCCCCGAGCAGTACGAGTTCGATGTCGAGCAATCCCACAAGGTTCGCGGCCCCCGCCCCGAGCACACGGGCGGCCTCCTCCAGATCCCCCCGGCCCACCGCCGCGAGGCACAACGCCTCGATGCATCCCCGGTTGCCGCACCCGCACAACGGCCCGTCCAGTTGCACCACTTGATGCCCGAACTCCCCCGCCCGGGTACGGGCACCCCGGTGCACGTTGCCCCCGATGACGAGCCCGGCCCCCAGCCCCGTACCGAGATGGAGGTAGGCGAACGACCCGTGCGCCCCGGCGCCCGCCTCCGCGCTCTCGCCCGCCGCCAGCCCGAGGGCGGCCGCGTTGGTGTCCTTGTCCACGACGACCGGCATCCCCAGCCGCCGGGCCAGCGCGGCCCGCAGCGGAAACCCCTCGTACTCGGGAAACCCGGTGACCCGATGCAGCACACCGTGCAGATGATCGAGAGGCCCGGGCAACGCCACCCCGACACCGAGCACGGTGAGCCCGGGCAACGCCCCGCCCCCACCCACATCCGCACCGGCGCCGGCACCGGACCCCGCGCTCGCCAGCAGCGCCCCCACCTCCCGCGCCGCCCCCTCGACCACGGCGTCCGACCCGGCCCCCAGCGACAACGCCGCCCGCCGCTCGGCGACCACGGCCCCGGTCAGATCGCACAGCACGGCGATCAGTTCGTCCCGGTCCAGATGGAGCCCCACCGCGTGCCCGGCGTCGGGCACGAGCCGCAGTACGGTCCGCGGCTTCCCCCCGGTGGAGGCGCGCTGCCCCGCCTCGGTCAGCAACCCGTCCGCCCGCAACCGCGCGGTGATCTTGCTGACGGCCTGTGGAGTGAGCCCCGTACGCTCGGCCAGTTCGAGCCGGCTTATCCCGGCGGGCCCGGCGGTGCGCAGCAGATCCAGCACCAGCGCCCCGTTGTGACTGCGCAGCGCGAGCAGATTCACCCCGGACACCCCGGTACCACGCCGACCCCCGCGCTCGACCCCATTCCCGAGGCCGCGCTCGACCCCGTTCCCGAGGCCGCGCTCGGCTCCGTTGTCGAGACCGCGCTCGCCGCCGTTCCCAGGACCGTTCTCACTGCCGTTCTCGTGACCGCCCTCGCCCCGGTTGCCGTGGCCAAGCCGGTCCCCGTACTCGTAGCCGCGCTCGTACCCGTTCTCGCGGGCGCCGCCGCTCTCGTCCCCGCTGCCGTTGCCGTTGCCGTTCACTCCCCCATTGTCCTCCACCCTTGCACTTTGGCAACAGCGTTGCTTAAGTGGTCGGCATGACAGGTACCCCCGCGGGCAGCCACGCGCCCTCCGCTCCCCTCCGCGTCGCCCTGGTCGGTTACGGCCTCGCGGGCTCGGTCTTCCACGCCCCCCTGATCGCCGCGACGGAGGGCCTGGCCCTCGACACGGTCGTCACCTCCAACCCGGAGCGGCAGGCGCAGGCCCGCGCCGAGTTCCCGGACGTACGGCTCGCGGGCACCGCCGACGAGCTGTGGTCCCGTACGGACGAACTGGACCTGGTCGTGGTGGCGTCCCCCAACAAGACGCACGTACCGCTGGCGACGGCCGCCCTGGAGGCGGGCCTCGCGGTGGTGGTCGACAAGCCGATCGCCGGCACGGCGGCCGAGGCGCGCGCCCTCGCGGACCTCGCCGCGTCGCGCGGCCTCCTCCTCTCCGTCTTCCAGAACCGCCGCTGGGACAACGACTTCCTGACGCTGAGCGATCTGCTCGCCAAGGGCGAACTGGGCGAGGTCCGTCGCTTCGAGTCCCGTTTCGAGCGCTGGCGGCCGCAACTGAAGGGCGGCTGGCGTGAGTCCGGCGACCCGGCGGAGATCGGCGGTCTCCTCTACGACCTGGGCAGCCATGTCGTCGACCAGGCCCTGACCCTCTTCGGCCCGGCCACCCTCGTGTACGCCGAGTCGGACACCCGCCGCCCCGGCGCCGAGGCGGACGACGACACGTTCATCGCGCTGACCCACGCGAACGGCGTCCGCACCCACCTCTACATGTCCGCCGTCACACCCCAACTCGGCCCGCGTTTCCGGGTGCTGGGCTCCGAGGCGGGCTATGTGAAGTACGGCCTGGACCCGCAGGAGGCGGCCCTGCGCGAGGGCGAACGTCCCGCCGCCGGTTCCCCGTGGGGCCAGGAGCCCGAGTCGTCGTGGGGCCGTATCGGCGCGGGAGAGTCCCCGCTGACAGGCGCGGGCCGCCCGGTCCCGACCCTCCCCGGCGACTACCCCGCGTACTACGCGGCCGTCTCCGCCGCCCTGCACGGCACCGGCGAGAACCCGGTGACGGCCCATGAGGCGGCGGCAGCGCTGGAGGTCCTGGAGGCGGCGCGGAGGTCGGCGGCCGAGGGAGTGGCGGTGAGGCTGCCATGACTGCCGCAACTTCCGGGACGGTAGTTCAGCGCGACCGCGACACCACCGTACGTAACCGTCCAGAGGAGTTCGATACCGTTCGATAGCCACGAAGCGATATCATCGTAACGTTACCCGCACTCGGCGAAAGGACTTGACATGTCCCGCACCGTCATCGACCTGGACGACCGGATCGTCGCGGAAGCCATGCGCATCTACGGAACGACGATAAAGGCCAAGGCAGTCCGCATGGCGATGGAGGACGCCGTCAAGCGTCATCTGCGCCGGGAGTTCGCAGAGGCGGTCAAGAGCGGTGAACTCGACTTCAGCGAAATCGTGGCCACGACCGGCCCCAAGGACTTCGACGGCATCGAGAGCTCGGAAGCCGCTCCGGACTCAGGTGGAGCTGCCGCGTGAGCGACCGGTTCCTCGTCGACAAGTCCGCCCTCAGCCGATGGAACCAGCCTGCCGTAGCCGCTGTACTGAGCGATCTGGACGACCGGGGCCTTCTGTCGATCTGTGCCCCGGTCGAGTGGGAGATGGTCTACAGCGCCCGGAACAAGGCCGATGGTGAGCGGACCCGCCTCCTGCTCTACGGCTTCGCCCTCCTCCCCACTCCGGACGACGTGTGGGACCGGGCCCTCGCAGTGCAGCGTGAGGCGCTCGCCCGCGGCTTCCATCGCTCGTTGTCCATGGCCGACCTACTGATCGCCGCCACGGCCGAGCCCAACCGCCTCACTGTGCTGCACTACGACGGCGACTACGACGCCATCGCCGCCATCACGGGGCAACCCACCCGCTGGGTCGTACCCCCAGGCACTGCCGATCGCTGACCCACGGCGGCAACGGCGCCGGGCTACTTGGCCGGAGCGGGCGCGGCCAAAGGCTCCGCCGGAGTGATCGGATACAGGAACGCCCGCTCCACCGCACTCCACGTCGTACTCGTCACCACATACAGGGCCGCCGCCAGCGGTACCACCGCCACGGTCATCAGCGTCAGGAACGACATGAACGGCATGATCTTGCCGACGGTCGCCATGCTCGCCGCCATCCCCGGCACCTGCTCGTCCCCGAGGGCGATCGGCGCACCGGCCGGACTGGCGGCCATCATCAACTTCGTACGCCGGTAGTTGAAGCTCGCGACCCCGATGACGATCACGAACAACCCGACGTACACCAGCCCCTGCGCCCCGAACACCCCGCCCGCACCGAGCGCGTCGAACCAGCGGTCGCCGAGCGGCGCGGCGAACAGCTTGTGTGTGAGCAGGGCGTTGGCCTCCCCGCCGATCTCCTTGTTCGAGAACAGGTGGTAGAGGAGGAAGAACGCCGGCAGCTGGCACAGACTCGGCAGACACCCGGAGAGCGGCGACACCTTCTCCTCCCGGTGCAGTTCCAGCACCGCCTTCTGCAGCTTCTCGGCGTCCTTGCCGTGCTTCTCGCGCAGCTCGGCGATCTGCGGCTGCAACGCCGCCCGCGCCCGCTGCCCCCGGGCCGCCGCCCGGGACAAGGGGTGCACGAGCAGTCGTACGAACGCGGTGAACAGAACGATCGCGGCGGCCGTCGCGGAGGCGCTGAACAGCGGTTCGAGCAGTTCGGCGAGGCGCGCGACAAGGTCGGCGAATACGGACATGGGTGAGCCCTCCAGGGGTCTCGTCGTGCCGGGAAAGTCAGACTTCGGAACGTCGGAGCGCTCGGAACTTTCGGAACGCTCGGAACTTTCGGCGCGACGGCCCGCACGGCGGCGGCAGCCCCGAGGGGCCGGCCCCGGCCGCCCTACGCGGTGACCGTCAGGAGGGCACGCCCGGGCGCCCGGGGACGCGTACGACCGCGTGCGTCGGGGTCCCGTTGCGACAGGAAGGCGGTACGGCGCTCACGGTCCCGTATCGCCGTACGCACCCGGGTCGGCGGTACGACGGGAGCGCAGCGCGAGGCGATGACGGCACAGGCCACGAACGCGGAGCCGGCCGCGGCGGTGGCGGTGGCCGCGAAGGCGACGGCGGCGGCGAGGGTGCCGGTGTCGAGGACGGCGACCTGGAAGAGCAGCAGCAGAAGCACGGCGACGGGCCGTGGACCGCCCCAACTCCGGATCATGCCGCCTCCTTCCTCTCCCGACCGTTCGTCGGACCGCTGCTCCGAGCCGTGCCGCTCGCCCCCATTCACAGGCCGTCGACCGCACCCGATATCAGGCCATCGGCCGGACCCGGTCTCAGGTCGTCGGCCGCACCTGGTCTCCGACCGTCGGCCGCACCCATTCGCACACATGCTCTCACGCCTGCGCGGCCGACCCCCGTCCCGGCGGGCCCGGCCAGGTATGCCCCTTCCTCCTCCCCTTCTCACAACCCTTGAAAGAAATCGAAGAAAGCGCTGTCAGAACTCTCGACAACCCCACGGTTCACACCTGACCCTTCCGAAAGACGACCGCTCCCCACGGGCCCCCACCCCACGGCCGTCCAAGTCCCCTGCCCGGCGTTCCTCGGCACCCGCCTCCCCCGGAGCTGACATGACCGCATCACAGTCCCCATCCCCGTCCCCGTCCCCCTCCTCTCCCTCCCCCTCCCCTGAGTCCCCGAAGGACCGCTCCCCGGCGTTCGGCCGAAGAGCCCTGCTGGCGGCGGCCGGCGGCGCGCTGGCGGGCACGGCGCTGGGCACGGGCACCGCCCACGCCGACGCGACGATCGCGATCACCCCGTCCACGACGTACGGCACCTGGGAGGGCTGGGGCACCTCGCTCGCCTGGTGGGCGAACGTCTTCGGCGCGCGGGACGACTTCGCCGACCTGTGGTTCACCACGAAGACGACGACGTACAACGGCACGGCGCTCCCCGGCCTCGGCATGAACATCGCCCGCTACAACCTGGGCGCGTGCAGTTGGAACGCGGTGAACGGCGAGTCGATGGTCGAATCGGCGAACATCCCCGCGTTCAAACAAATAGAAGGCTTCTGGCAGGACTGGAACAACGAGGACCCCACCTCCTCGGCCTGGGACTGGACGGCGGACGCGAACCAGCGCGCGGCCCTCAGCAAGGCGGTCGCCCGAGGCGCGACCACGGAACTCTTCGCCAACTCCCCCATGTGGTGGATGTGTCTGAACCACAACCCCTCGGGCGCGGCGGACGGCGGCAACAACCTCCAGTCCTGGAACTACCGCCAACACGCTTCCCACCTCGCGGCGGTGGCCCTCTACGCCAAGAACAACTGGGGTGTGAACTTCGCGACGGTCGACCCCTTCAACGAGCCGGCCTCCTCCTGGTGGACCGCGACCGGCACCCAGGAGGGCTGCCATATGGACCCGGCGGTCCAGGCGGCCGTACTCCCGTACATGCGCAGCGAGTTGGACAGCCGAGGCCTGACCTCCGTCCGTATCTCGGCCTCGGACGAGACGAACTACGACACGGCCCGCTCGACCTGGGCGTCCTTCAACTCCACGACCAAATCCCTCGTAAGCCAGGTGAACGTCCACGGCTACCAGGGAGCGGGCGGCCGGAGAGACTTGCTGTACACGGACGTCGTATCGACCTCCGGCAAGAAACTCTGGAACTCGGAAACGGGCGACAGCGACGGCACGGGTTGGACCCTCGCCCGGAACCTCTGCTACGACTTCCGCTGGCTGCACCCCACGGCCTGGTGCTACTGGCAGGTGATGGACCCGACGACGGGCTGGGCGATGATCGCGTACGACGCGAGCACGCTCCAGCCGACGACCGTCCAGACCAAGTACTACGTGATGGCGCAGTTCAGCCGCCACATCCGCCCGGGCATGACGATCCTGGACGCGGGCTCCAGCTACACGGCGGCAGCGTACGACGCGACGGCGAAGCGCCTGGTGATCGTGGCGATCAACACCGCCTCCTCCGCCCAGACCTTCACCTTCGACCTCTCGGGCTTCACGACGGTGACGGGCGGTACGGGCGGCCTGGTCCCCCGCTGGAACACCCACACCTCGGGCGGCAGCGACCGTTACACGGCGTACTCGGACACGTACCTGAACGGCAAGTCGGTGGCGGTGTCGTTCGCGGCCGGGGCGGTACAGACGCTGCAGATAGACGGGGTGACGATCTAGCCGAGGGCAAGCCGGACGATGTGGCCGAGGGCAAGCCGGGCGATCTGGCCGAGCACAGGCCGGGCGATCTGGCCGAGCACAGGCCGCCCGAGGACGACCTCGGGGCGTGGCCTCCCTCCTCATACCCCGGGGGCGCGGTGGGGACGAACCCGCGCCCCCGGGCACGCCCCGGCACCCACCGCAGGGAAGCGGCGCAGACCACAGGCCCTATCCCTCCCCTGGGCAGTACGGTGTCGCCATGCGCCCCGACACTCCTGCCGAGAACGTCGACCACCCCGCCGAGGCGGCCCGCCTGGAGCGGACCGCGGACCTCTACCCCGAGGACGCCGAACACCTCCTCGTCCAGGCCGCCGCCCACCGCGAACTCTCCGGCGACCGCCCCGCGGCCACGGCCCTCTACGACCGCCTGCTCTCGTCCTCCACCCCCCTGGAGAACCCCCACCTCGTACGAGCCCTCAAGGCCGCGAACCTCTGGGAGTACGGCCACGAGGCGGAAGCAAGGGCGATCATCGACGGAGTCCGCTCAGCCGCCCCGCGAGACCCGGCCCCCTGGGTGATCGTGGCGGAGGCCCTGGAGTCCCACGACGAGCTGGAGTCGTCCCACGACACGTTCACGGAAGCCGTGACCCTCCTCCTGACAGACGTCCAGGAACCCCCGTACGCGACGCGCCCCCTCCTCTTCGGCCGCCACAGGGTCCGCCGCATGCTGGGCGCGACCCACGACGAGTGGGACGCCCTGGCGGACACCCTCCACTCGTCCTCGATCTCCCTGGACGAACTGCACGACCCGAAGCGCGTCTGGTCCCTGGGCTCGGACAACCCCGCGGAACTCCAGGCGGAGATCACCCGCCTACGAGCCGAACTGAACGCCTACCGAGAGGCGTTGTCGCGCCCCTTCCCGGTAGCGGTCCTCCACTGGCCGGCCCTCGAACTCACCGAACTCCTGGAGGCGTACCCGGGCCTGACCGCCGAATACCCCTCCCACGAGGACCACTTGGCAACCATAGAGTCCTCCCTCCGCGAACTCGCCACCTCAGGCACCCCCAACCTGGGCATCGTCACCGGCACAGTCCCGTCCTACGAGGCCTTCGCAGCATCGGAGGGCTCGTCCCCCGACGACACAACCCTGCTCCCGCAATACGCGACGACGCTGGCGGCGCGGGGCTTGGCGGTGGCCTGGCCACCCCAGAAGGGGAGCGCGTGCTGGTGCAGCTCAGGCAAGACATACGAGTCCTGCCACGGCGCGTAGTACCCCATCGGTTGCGCACACCCCGAACCACCCCCAGGCCACAAGCCGCTAAACAAACCCGGCGTGCTAGCGAGGCGAGACCGCGCCTTGCCACTCCCGCCCGACAACCCAGCCGACCTCACCTCGCCCCCGACTGGGCCACCCACTTTTCCGGGCCGCTCGCTCGCTTCTCCCCCAGTGATTCCGCGGCCCGGGTCAAGGGTCGGCCGCAGGCCGATCGCCGCAGGCGACGCGCCCGAAGGAAGCGCCCTTGAGGCGGGCTGCGGAATCACGACACTGCCAAGAAGCGAGTGGCCCTACGGTGCCTTACAACGGCTAACCCAAGCCGTGCCGGGCCCTACGGCGGGCGATCGCGGGCGCCATGCCGCGGTCGCGGACTGCCCCTGTGCTGGCTCAGTGTTGACCGTTGCGGCCACCGATTCTTCACCGCCATCCATGGCCAGATTCGCACCCTTGACGCACTCATGCGCACGTCGCGAGGGTCATTGCGTAGAAGTCCGTGCAACCCACTTCGCCCAGGTGGCTGCTGTGTCGCTACGGTTCATGGCCAAGGACCCGAACACCGACGGGGCGAACTGCCCCACGGCCTGGGGCGACGAGGAGAAGCGAGAGATCGTGTCGCAGGGTTGGACGGTGGACGACGCCACGCCCGCTGAGTGCCTGAGGACCGGCCCCATCCCCGAGAGTGAGACCGTCGTACGGCTGCCCATGCGCATGGCTGCCGCCATCAGGGAGGCTTGCGATGCCGCAGACGGCCCCGCCGTTCGGTGAGCTGCTGCCGAACTGCCAGCGATCCGCCGTGCACCTTGAGATGCGCGACGCCTACGACGACCCCGACGAGGCCCCACCCGTAGCCGCATGGAAGTCCGGGTACCGGCCCGACCCGGACGACCCCGCTTCCTGGTGGCGTCCCTGGCTCGACATGGTGTCGTACGCAGTCTCCTGTGGAGTCGTCATTCGCCGGGCCCGAATCGTCTCGGAGCCCGTCAGCGAGTACACGCGCTACCTGTACGACGGCACCTTTACGAACGTCGCCGCTGGGGAGCAGATCCGTTGGCTTCCCCGCAGGAACGCCTCGGACCTTGCTCTGCCGGGAAATGACTTCTGGGTGTTCGACGATCGGCTCGTGAGGTTCGGCTACTTCTCGGGTGAGGGCGTCTACCTCGGCGACGAGGTAGACGACCGCCCCGACGTGGTCAAGCTCTGCGCCTCGGCGTTCGAAGCGGTCTGGGACCGAGCCATTCCACACGACCGCTACAGGACCTGAGACCTCACAGCAGCAATGGCCCGTTCCCGATCATCCAGCGCCCAGGCGGCCCGCGAGGCGCTTGCGGCACGCCTTAGGGAGATCCGCCTGGACGCCGGCCTGACGGCCCGCGAGGTGGCGATACAGGCTGGCTGGCACCCCTCCAAGGCAAGCCGCCTGGAGAACGCTGTCACGCCCCCGTCGGACACCGACATTCGCACCTGGTGCCAGATCTGTGGAGCCGACGACCACTCAGCCGACTTGATCGCCGCTTCTCGCTCCGCCGAGTCCATGTACGTCGACTGGCGACGGCTTCAGCGCACGGGACTGCGACGGCTGCAGGAGTCGTACGTACCTCTCTTCGAACGGACACGTACTTTCCGGATCTACTGCTCCAACGTGGTGCCCGGTTTGCTCCAGACTCCCACGTACGCCACGGCGTTGCTCTCCCAGATCACGGACTTCCGACAGGCCCCCAACGACGTCCCAGAAGCCGTGACGGCCCGCATGGACCGCGCGCGAGTGCTGCGTGAGGGTGACCACCGCTTCGCGATCCTCGTCGAGGAAGCCGTCCTGCGGCACCGGATCGGCGACGCCGAAGTCATGGCCGGGCAACTCGGCCATCTGCTCTCGATCATGTCCCTCCCGGCGGTCTCGCTGGGAGTCGTCCCGTTCACCGCTGCGCGCTCCATGTGGCCACTGGAAACCTTCAGCCTCTACGACGCCGAACAAGCCCAGGTCGAACTATTGACGGCCGCTGTGAACGTCACCGCCCCGTCAGAGATCGAGCAGTACGCGAAAGCCTTCGACCGGCTCTCTCAAGTGGCCGTCTACGGGGCCCCTGCACGGGCTCTGATCACTCAGGCGATCGAAGCCCTCGGCTAACTCGCGTGCAATTTCGTAGAAGTTCATGGAGCCTCACCGTGGCTCGTTCGTAGCGTGGCTGCCACGACCGAACGAGGGGCGACAGCATGAGCACAGCCGCGACACCTCCCGCTCCGCCCAATCCCGACCCGGTACCGCCGGGCGGAGGCGTGGCCAAGGGAGCACACCGACCGCGCACCCCGTGAACTCCGCCTCTGTCGGGCGGGACCTGGCTCGCGTTCCCCCACGGCAGGAGAGGCCCGGCAGAGGCGGGCAGTCTCCGTTCCGCAGACGGCGGAACGGCTCAACGATGCAGCGAACGAGGAGGCAGCATGAGCATGTGGTGGATGACCATGGCGACCGGTGGCAATCCGCAAGATGACAGCGACAGCGGGAACAAGCACGGGGGTGGCGGATCGGATGAGGGCGGGAACACCAACGACGGCCAGGGACCGGCGGACGGCCGTTAGATGACCGAGCACGACGTAGTGGAGGCTGGCCCAGAGCGGCTGGCCTCCACGCTGATGGAGACAGGCGCACTGGCGTCTGATTGGCTGCCCGCGTTCAGGCGCGCGCCGAGACACCTGTTCGTGCCCGAGATGATCTGGCCGGGGAGCGCTGGCGGCAACCGCCAGAAGAACCGAGTCATTCGATCCGAGGAACCCCGCGCATGGTGGGAGGCCGTTTACACAGACGCTCCCATAACTACCCAGTGGGATGACGGTTCGTATACCGGTCCCGGCAAAGGGAAGATTCCTTCTTGCTCCAACTCGATGCCGACCATGGTCTTTTCGATGCTCGATTCCCTGAATGTCAGGGAAGGGCATCGGGTCTTGGAGATCGGTACAGGGACAGGGTGGAATGCCGCACTACTGTCCCACCGGGTCGGCCCCGAGAACGTGGTCACGGTCGAGGTAGACGAAGCCAACGCGAAGGACGCACGCAGTCGTCTGCAAGACGCTGGATTCGTTCCCCTGGCCGTTGTCGGCGACGGGGCGAACGGATACGTGCAAGAGGCACCGTACGACCGGTTGATTGCCACATGCTCGATCGGCAGGGTGCCTTACGCATGGGTCGAGCAGACAAAACCCGGTGGTGTGATCGTGGCGCCATGGGGACCCACGTACGGCGGCGAAGCAATCGTGCGACTCACAGTCGACGGAGACGGTACAGCGTCTGGCGGATTTCTTGGCTCATCGGCATTCATGCGACTCCGCGCCCAGCGCACGGAACGCAAGCACGTCCGCGATTACCTGAACGGCAAGCCGTGGCCCGCCAATGGCATCAAGTCCGTCACTGCCCTGTCACCAGATGACGTAGGTTACTGGCACATCATGTTCGCTATCGGATTGCAAGTTGCCGAAGCGTTCCCATGGATGGAGTCCTACGACGACGGCTCATACACGTTGTGGCTGCGAGACACGGCCGTAACGTCGTGGGCCACAGCGGACTACGAAAAGGATCGAGAGGAATTCGAGGTCTACCAGTCCGGTCCTCGGCAGCTCTGGGACGAAGTGGAGACCGCCTACCGATGGTGGGAGGAGAACGGCCGGCCGGGATTCGATCGGTTCGGGCTCACGGTCACGGCAGACGGCGAGACCGTTTGGCTTGATGATCCGGAGAATCCAGTGCCGCCGATTCTCAGCTGAAACGAATGAAACGAAAAAATCAGGGACACCCAACGCCGGCACCGGGTGTCCCTGTATTTTGAGACCTATTCTGAGGGCGATCGCGGGCACAATGCCACGGTCGCGGACCTGGTCGCGGTAAACGTCGTGGTCCTAGCCGCGGTCGGCGGATCTCTACGACCGTCTACTCTCCTCCTCTACCCCGCTGAAGAACCCCCACTTCGTGGAATCCACTTGTTTCGTGTGACCGCGCCGTACTCGTTTTCAACGGGATCAGGTACCACCAGCCAGTCCCCAGGAGACGGCCGAAACTGAACCACACCACTCGTCGCCATCACGCCAAATGGACGCGACGCCGTGATCTTCAAGGTACTCCGTGTAGTGCCCTATACCTTCAGTAAAGAGGGCTATGAGGTGAGGTTTGGGTTCGCCTCGCTTCTCATGCCAGAAATAGCTGTACTCAAACAGCTGACCAACAGCCTCACGTACAGCGTTCGTTGCGTTTCCATTCTTTACCGCTTTACCCTCAACCAGCCACGCGCGCTGCCTCGCACCACCACGACGGAGAACCAAGTCCCTTGGATGCATTCCGTCGATAATGGGCGTGTATCCGCAGTTCGCCGCATAGTGACCGAAGTCGCTTATGAGCACCTCGTGATGCCGCTCTCTACGCCACCTTCCGCCTTGGATTCGCACGTAGTAGTCGCTGCTGTCCTTGGGATGGAATCGATCCAGCGGATCGCCAGTCCCGTGCTCCTCCGGAAGATACTCAATGATTGGCTCATCCAGCTTCGGCATCTGAAGATAGACACGCTGAGCCGCAGCGGCATCGCGCAGCAACCTGGACGCCTGCATGAGGTCGGCTACTAGGGCCTCTTCAGATGGCAAAGTCACGATCTCGTAGCGCCGTGCCGCCACACTTCCCGCTTCATACGAGCGTGGGCGCCAGTCTCTGGAACCAAAGACCGGTCGATGATTCCACTGCGGCAGCAAAGTGGGCGGGAGCGCGCTTTGCAGGCGCTTGCCTCGCACCTCTAGTTCACGCCGGAGAGCAGGGCGCCCTGGAATGGTCCGCTTGAGGCTCGTCACACCCTGCTGGAGAGTCAGTGTCACAGCGGTCAGGTCCGCACTGAAGATATAGGCGAGGTAGAGGCCGTCATGTGGTTCCGCGTTGATCGCGGGATCGTAGACGCCGATCCAAGGAGTACTACTCGCGAAGCCCTGTCCACCATGGCCGTCCGCTATGAAGCCTGGCGGCAGGGGAAGATCCGCCCGATGCTTCACACCACGCAGGAGGACTTGCGCCTCCGCATCGTTGGACGCCAAGGCGCTTGAGTCATAGGTCTCCGCAATGCGGATGAGGAGATCACGTAGAGACACACAGAAACGTTAACTCGGACCGATCAACTTCGTGCCGAGCGCAGGCAACTGTGTGAGACTTGTGACCCACTCTCATCAGCTCTCGCTCCCACCCTCGGAGAGACGGGTGCCTCGCCTCGGGGTCCCGGCGACCTCCACAGGCCGCGCGCGAGAACGCGACAAGCCCCCGCAACCGTTGCGCCACGCTTCTGGAATGCCACCCTCCGGGCATGGGGCGGTAGCTCTCGTAGACTCCCTCATCACCCCTCACCCAGGCCGAGGAATCTACGAGCCAAGTTAATTCCTTTCATTCTTGGAGCAGCGAGACCAAAGCGACTCACTGATCGGGCCACAACACAGCGTGGGACAACTCCGCCTCGAAATGGGTCTGAGCCCGATCAAGCACCTCATCCCCATCGCAGCCATGCGCACGAAGCCAGTGAAGGAAGTCGGCGATGACGTCGATCACCGCTTCCTCGGCGACGGCCGTGCTCAGCCGTCCCTGGCTCGAACCGCGGGGCAACTTCGTCGCGGCGTAGAGGCCGAGCAGCGCCTCCGCCCGCAGAACACTGGGGCTCTCGACGTGACCGGTAGGTGAGGGCAGGGGTGTTGCCAGCTCGCACCAGGTCACCTTGCGGTCGCCCCGGAGTTGAACGCCCCAGCGGTCGGCAAGGGCGTCGACCAGAGCCATGCCACGGCCGCCTTCCGCTTCGGGACCGGCGGCCATCAGCGTGGGAAGGGCACGTGTGTCGGGGTCGTGGACCTCGATGCGCAGGTAGGTGCCGTTCATGGAGACCGCGAGTGTGACCGGGGTCCCCGGGCCGACGTGGGTGATGACGTTGGACACGAGTTCGCTGACGCAGAGTTGAGCGTTGTCGCCGACCTCGTGCAGGCCCCATACGCCGAGATGAAGTCGCATGATGCGTCGCAGGACGGCGACCTCCTCGGGGTCAGCTGTGAAGGCCAAGTCCCACGGCGCTCGCGACATACAAGGTTCCTGGATCACGGGGCCCTCTCTCTCGTCGCACGTCGACTCCTCCGCCTTCTCGTGATCAGCGGAGCGTTACGCGCACTCACGGTGAGTTGCGTCGTCGGCAAGAATGGCCCCCGCTCATCCCCTCATGCAATGTGCAGGAAGGGATTCCCACCTTCGAGTGATTGGCAGGCAGGTGTCTTGGCGCAAGACTGAACACGCGTTATTCGACGGATTGTTGAGAAGGAACAGAAGGATTGAGATGGCCGGATCACCCACGGCGCGGCGTCGCCGTCTCTCCATCGAGCTGAAAAAGCTTCGCGAGAAGAGCGGGCGCACCTGCGCCCAGGTCGGCGAGGCGCTGGACTGGAGCGGCTCGAAGGTCAACCGGATGGAGACGGGCAGCGGCCGGGTCCAGCCGTCCGACATCGACGCCCTGTGCCGGTTCTACGGCACGACCGACGAGCTGCGTGAATTCCTCAAGTCGCTGGCCCGGCAGGCCAAGACCCGCGGTTGGTGGCAGGTGCACGGCGCGGGCGTCCCCGAGTGGTTCAACATCTATATCGGCCTGGAGCAGGACGCCTCCACACTCCGCCAGTACCAGTGCGAACTAGTGCCCGGGCTCATGCAGATCGAGGCGTATGCCCGTGAACTCCACACGACCGGCGGGCATATGTCAGCCGATGACATCGACCGGGCCATTCGCGTTCGCCTGGAACGACAGAGCATGCTGACCGGCCCTGACGCCCCCGACGCCTGGTTCATCGTGAACGAGGGCGCCGTGCGCAACATCATCGGGGACCAGGCAGTGATGCGGGAGCAGCTTGAACGGGTCCTGGACGTCGCCGAGTTGCCGTCCGTGACTCTGCAGGTGCTGCCTTTCGACTCGGGTACCTGCCCGGCCACCGGCTCGTTCACCATGCTCGGATTCCCCGCCCCCGAGGACCCGGACCTCGTCTACCGGGACGGCATCACCGATGCCGTCTATCTGGAAGGCGAGCATCATGTTCGTGAGTACACCAAGGCGTTCGACGGTCTGCGAGCTGCCGCGTTGAGCCCGCAACGTTCCGCCCAATTGATCAAGTCCGTTCTGAAGGATTTCGCCAGGTGAGCATCGCAGAGCCCAGCGACAACAGCCGCCTTGTCTGGTTCACGTCGTCGTACAGCAACGGAGCGGGGGGCGAGTGCGTCGAGTGTGCGATAACCGACGACCGCGCTCTCATACGTGATTCCAAGAAATCAGAGGGTCCCGCCATTACCGTCGCCCGCAGCCCTTGGCGTCACTTCTTGCGGGCCGTGAAATGCGGTCCGCCACCTGCCCACATGGGGTGATCCATGTTCTCAGCGCCCGATGCCGCCGCGTAGCACATGCGTACCACCGAGGTGCTCGCGGGAGCGCTACCGAAGTCTCCTTCAGGACCACTCGCGCAGTCAGCCCGCCTGAAGCTCCTCGATGACCTGTGCGGCCATGTGCCGCGCGGGCTCCAGACGCGGGTCCTTCGGGTGTGCGTACGGGCCGAGGATCTTCGAGCACACGAACAGCGTCATCAACTTGCCGTCCCGGCTCTCGAAGTCGGCCCGGCGCTCGTGTCGTACGCGATCGGCCAGGGCCGGGACGGCAAGGGAACTCGCCCACAGGGAGGCCGAGTCCAGTCCCAGCGGGGCGTTGCCCCAGTCCTCCCAGTCGAAGAGGCTGAATGTCGGGCCGGTCATGTTGGCCCAGTTCAGGTCCGCGTGGGCCGGTATCCAGCGCTCCACCGTCGTGTCGAAGTCGCCGGAGAAGACGCCACGGATGGAACCGGTGACAAGGTCCTGGGTGATGGTCACGGTGTCCGGTGTGGCGATCCGCCCGGTGTTCTGTGCCGACAGCGCGTCCAGCGAGGTGTTCAACGCGTCCCACCACGCGTCCGACAGTTCCGGGGCCTCGCTCAACACGGCGGTACCGACGGGAGTTCCCGGCAGGAGTGTGGTTTCGTCGGCCCGCCACATCACCGGCCCGTTCGTGTCCCGCCAGACCACACATCCGTGCCACTCGGGCTGCGCGATGCCTTCGAGCCGCGCGGCGCACTCGGTGCCGTTCCAACCCTGATCAGGGATCTTGTCGAACAAGCGGCGCTCGATCCGCACCCAGGTGTCCCGGTCTGTGCCGGCCCCCACGGATCGGCGCTTGCGCACCACCGTGTCCGGGAGCAAGCGCGCTTGGAGAGACCTCTCGACGCGATCAAGAATCTCGTCGACCGGCTGCACTCGTAGATCAACAGCCTGGCCTGAAGAAACAGCCTGACCTGCAGAGATCGAGAGCATCATGTACGCGACCGTAGCAGGGTGCGGAGGAGCGACCGTTGCCTCGACGCCGGACCGGGCTTCGACCGCCTTCAAGCGGAAGCCCGCAGCGCCGAGTGTTCCGCGTTCTCAGGTACGACGAGCGGCCCGCACCACACGCTGCCACCGGATTCGTGATCACAGCTGTGGTTCGACCGTTCGGTCATCGGTGTGCAGCAAGTACTCCTCGGGGTCCAGGTTCATCGCCTTTCGCTCGGGTGAGGCCCAGTAGTGCGCGTTGCGTTCGGCGAACGTCTCGGGGCCGTCGTAGGAGATGAGCCACACGAACTGGTTGCGTTCCCGATCCACCCAGGCGCCGTCAATGGTGAAGCCCAACTGCAGTCGTAGCGGCACGATTTCGGTACGCCAGCGCTCCACCCACTCGTCGAGCATGCCCTCCCGGACCGTGTAGGTGCGCAGCTGAGTGGTCTTGGGCACGCTGATCCTCCTTGGCAGGGAATGTCGAACCGCAAAGTACTGAAAGTACTGCTGGAAAGGCGGTCCAACCACCGGTCATGTCACTGGCGACCTGTTGCGGCCTCCACCCCAGCGATAACCTGCACACGTCCTATGCGGCGCAGTGGACAGCGAGATCAGCGAGTCTGTTCGAGCGGGCCGCCGAATCTGCGGCTCTGTGAACCAACGACAGTCGACGACGCGAGGGGGACCGTGGAGCGGCGGCAGCGTGATGTGCGGGGGCATTACGAGGGGTTGGCGGCCGAGTATGACGAGCACTGGGTCTATGGGCCGGGTTATGTTCCCTGGATGTCCGCGCGGATCGCTGAGGCCTTGCGGCTCAGTGCCACGGATCGGATCGCCGACGTCGGGTCCGGGACAGGCTTGTTCGCGAAGGAAGTCGCGCGGCGGGTTCGGCCGCGTCAGCCGATTCTGTGTGTCGATCCGTCCGAGTCGATGCTGCGGCAGATCGGGGACCCGGCTCCGCCCGCGCTGACGCCGATCGTCGCGTCCGCCGAGGAGATCGCCGAGGGGCGGGCCGCGTTGCCGTACGAGCGGCTCGACGCGATGTGGCTCAAGGAGTCGGTGCATCATGTGGCCGATCAGGCGAAAACCATCGCGGGGCTGGCCGGTCGGCTGGCGCCGGGAGGGCGGCTGCTGGTGGTGATGTTGCCGGCGACGATCCGGTATCCGCTGTTCCAGGCGGCCCTCGACCGGTTCGAGGAACTGCAGCCGGACCCGGTGCACATCGAAAGGTATATGCGTGCGGCTGGGCTGGATGCCCGGCTCACTCATGTCGAGCATGAGCTGCGTATCGAGCGGGACAGGTACTTCGGCATGGTGCGCGGCAGGTACATGTCGCTGCTGTCCACCTTCAGCGACAGTGAGATCGAGAAGGGCATCGAGGAGATGCGGGACGCTCATCCGGAGTCGGTTCTGGTGTTTCCGGACCGGTTCGCGTTCGTTCTCGGGGAGCGGCCGGGGCTACCGGGGTGACCTGAACGACGGTATCCGGAGAACGCCGTCGCGCTGGTCGGCAAGTCGGCGCAGGCTCGTACCGACTCAGGAGAGCCAGCGGATCAGTGGTGCGCGCAGGGCCTTCTCGCTGTTCTCGGCCTGCCGTGCGCGCGTGTGGCATCTGGCCTGAGGTCGGTGGTCGGTGGTCGGGGCGGAGGCGTGCCCGAGTTCGGTGGTCGGTGATCGGGGCGGAGGCATGCCCGAGTGTGGCGGTTCTGTCGGGCCGTGGTCGGGTCGAGGGGCTTTTCGGGGGTCTGCCGGTGTTCGGCTCGGCTGTCGCAGGCGTCCGTGATGAGTGCGCCTCAGGTGGTGCGTTGGTCCGTGTGGCGTTGGTCGAGCCATCTGCGGCTGATGTCGGTCCACACTTCCTGGGCTCGGTCGAAGTACGGGTCGACGTGCTCGGCGCGTATGAGGTCCGGTGGCGTTCTCGCGAGGAAGTAGTCCAACTCGTCCCTGATCCTGCGGAGTCTGACCTCGGACTCCTCCATGAGGACCCAACGGGCACGCCAGTTGAAGAAGGGTTCCACGGCGCTGATGACGACCCCGACCGCTCCCAGGGAGAAGGCCAGGCCGGCCCAGAAGTTGAGGTCTTGAAGCCCCAGGATCACCGTTGAGGTGACGGACAAGGCGATGGACAGGAGTTTGACGAAGGTGGCGGAGCGTCGGAAGCGCGCTCTTCGGCTTTCGGACCACTCCATCCCCTCGGTGAGCCGTCGCTGAACCCAACAAGCCAGTTCCGCAGGGGGGAGTCCGGCCGGAGGTTGGGGGTTCTCAGCCATCAAGGTGTCCTCTCATCGGCGATTCGCCACCAGGGCGGAGCCATTCTGGTGCTCATCCTGCGCTTGGCCTTCGGTCTACGGATGCGTGGTCAGGAAGGCGATCATCGTGGTGGCCAGTCGGGTCGGCTGGTCGAGGTGTACGTCGTGGCCCGCGTCCTCGATGACGTCGAGGTGGGTGGGGGCGGCGCCCGGGGCGCGGTGGGTCGGCATCGCCGCGGCGTCCGCCGCCGACATGGTGCCGCGCGACCCGCGTACGACGAGGGTGGGGCAAGTGGTGCGTGCCCACTCGGACCAGTACGGAGTGGTGGCCACCTCAACGATCGCCGCGAGCATGGTGGAGCGGTCCACGCGGGGGTGCGAGGCGAACTCGGGCGGCCAGTTGTCCAACCAGGCGGCGATCCGGTCCGGAAGCATGGCGTCGGGGGTACCCGGGCCCGCCTCGATCAGGATCAAGGAGTCCAGCAGTTCCGGATGTTCGGCGGCGAGAAGGAAAGCGGTGTGACCGCCGAGGGACTGGCCGACGAGGGTCAGGAACGGAGTCGCCGACACGGACTTGGCGGCGGTGGCGGCTTCGGGCGGCTTCGTGGTCGGGGTGGGTGGCGTGGTTCGGTGCAGGCCGAGTTCGTGGATCACCGTCACCGCGTCCCGTACACAGGCCGCGCGGGACATGTCCGGTGGCGTGTGTGTGCTGGCGCCATGGCCCCGGGCGTCGTACATCACCACACGGTGCCCCTCCGCCAGGAGCGCGGGGAGCAGATCGTCCCACTCCCCCATGTGCCCGGCGAGGCCGTGCATGAGGAGGAGGGTGCGGGTGGGGTCTTGTTGATCGGGGGTGTGGTCGCGGTAGGCGAGGTGGGTGCCGTCGGGGGTGGTGAGGCGGCCGGAGGTGGTGGGCATTCGCTGATCGTTCCGCTCGGGGGATACTCGATCAAGCCCGGGTGCCGAACCGAAACTCGAATTCCCACCCGAGCCAGGTCAGGAGGCAGTGAGTGATGGCGAAGGTTCCGACGGCGGCGGTGGCCGCGAGCGGGCTCATCGGTGGATATGGCGTGGCCCGTTGGACGAAGAAGCGGCAGCTCGGCGGGGTGGTACTGGCCGTTGCCGGGGCCGCGGCGGCCCAGCAGTGGCAGCGGGCCGCCGGCGGGAAGGCCGCCGGGGCGTTGACCGCCGGGTATGTGGCCGCGTTCGCCGGGTCGCATCCGTTGGCGAAGAAGGTGGGGGCATGGCCGGCGGTGTTCGGGGTGGCCGGGGCGGTGGCGTTGGCGTCTTGGCTGGTGGCGGACCGGAGAGGTTGAGCCCACCGCTGAGGCTGCCGAGTCGCGTCACGCTGCCGGCCGGATACGGCGCCGGTCCGATGTGGCGCCGGTCCGATGTGGCGCCGGCCGGATGCGGCGCCCGTCGGATACGGCGCCGGCCGGATACGGCGGACGTTGCGTCGTCGTGGCCGGCCGCTCCCCCACTCTCCGCTTCTCCACTGCCCCCAGCGCCCCCAGCGCCTCCCGCCTCCCGGCTTCTCCCGCCGGACCCCCGCGAACCCATCGGGCGGCGGCAGCCACCCGTTCCACACCCCCTACGAACCCCGAAACGCCCGGCGATACGCGTGCGGGCTGGTGCCGACCACCCTCTTGAAACGGTCCCGGAAGGCCGTCGGGGAGCCGAAGCCGGCCTGGGTGGCGATGCGTTCGACCGTGTGATCCGTCGACTCCAGGAGGTGTTGGGCCCGGCGGACCCGGGCCCGGTGGAGCCACTGGAGCGGGGTCGTGCCGGTCTGCTCCCGGAAGCGGCGGTTGAGCGTACGCGCACTCGTACCCGCCTGGGCGGCGATGTCGTCCAGGGTCAGATCGCGCCCGACGTTCTCCTCCAGCCAGCTCAGCAGCGGCTCCATCGTGGCGCCCGCCGGAGCCGGTGGCTGGTCCTGGAGGATGAACTGGGCCTGGCCGCCCTCCCGTTCCAGCGGCATGACACACATCCGCGCGGTGAACGCGGCCACCGCCGAACCATGGTCCTTGCGGATCATGTGCAGACACATGTCCATCGCCGCGGCGGCGCCCGCCGAGGTCAGGAACTGGCCGTTGTCGACGTAGAGGACGTTCGGGTCGACGGTCACCTCCGGGTGGCGCGCGGCCAGATCGGGCGCCGCGATCCAGTGGGTCGTGGCGCGCAGCCCGTCCAGCAGACCGGTGGCCGCGAAGATGAACGCGCCGACGCAGATCGACGCGATCCGCGTACCGTTCGCCGCCGCCGTGTGCAGCGCCTCCGCGACGCCGGGCGGCAACGGCACGGTCGGGTCGACCGTCCCCGGCAGGATGATCGTGTCCGCCTCGGCCAACGCCTCCAGCCCGTACGGCGCCCGCACACGGAACGGCCCCGCCCGCACCTCCCCGTCGCCCGCCGGCGAACACACCCGCACCCGATACGCCTCCCGCCCGTCCGGCAACCGCGCCCACCCGAAGGTGTCGATCGGGGCCGACATGTCGAAGGGGATCACGTCGTCGAGCGCCAGTACGGCAACGGTGTGCATGGCGCGAGCGTAGAGGGAACACTGCCTGCTGGCGAGAATCCGTTGCCCCCTGGCAATCCCGCCACTCCCCGCTCCCCCTCCCACCCCCTACCGTCCTCCCGTGACCAAGTTGCTGCTCTCCCTCCACGTCCTCGCCGCGATCGTCGCCGTCGGCCCCGTCACCGTCGCTGCCAGCATGTTTCCGCCCAGCGCGCGCAAGGCGCTGGCGGAGCCCGGCAGTGAGCGGGCGGTGTCGGCGGTACGGCTGCTGCACCGGATCTGCCGGGTCTACGGCAGCGTCGGCATCGCCGTACCCGTGCTCGGGTTCGCCACGGCGCTGAGCATGGGCGTACTGGACGACGGCTGGCTGATCGCGTCGATGCTGCTGACCGCCCTCGCGGCGATGGTCCTGCTGGCCCTCGTACTCCCCCGGCAGGAAGAGATCCTGGAAGACGTGGGTGCCTCGGAAGGTGTGGGTGCCCTGGAAGGAGCCGGCGCCCTGGATGCGGTGGGCAGCCGGGAAGGTGCCGACACCCCGGAAGGCGTCGGCACCCCGGCAGGAGTCCGCGCCCCCGATGGAGTGACCACCGCCGCACCACACACCGGGGCCAAGCCACCCGTCACCCCCAAGGCCACCGCCCAACTAGCCATGTTCACCGGCATGTTCAACCTCCTCTGGGCCACCGTGACGGTCCTGATGATCGTCCGCCCGGGTTCCACCACAGGCGCGTGACCGGGCTCCACCACAGGCGCGTGACCGGGTTCACCACTGGGGCGTGACCAGGCTCCACCACCGGAGCGTGCCATCGGCGCCCGGAAACCTGACGCAACCCATACCGAACCCCGGCTTCCCAAGGCGCTCGCGGCCGGTGCATCATCCGGCCATGTACGCACCGCAGCCCCCGACCCCGCCGACCCCACCGTCCCCGGCGGCCCAGGCCTATCTCACCGCCGTGGCCGCCCGTCTCGCCGCCGACGAATGCAGTACCTGGTGGGAGGAGTGGGCCGGAGTGCCGGTGCTCATCGGCCGCCGCGCCGACTTCAAGTGGAGCTGGATGGCGACGAAACTGCACCTGTTCACGGTGGCGGCGGCGCTCCCCGAGATAACCATCCCGGCCATCGAGACATTCACCGGCCAAGTGATGACGTACGCGAAGAAGACGAAGGGCGGTCTGCCGGTCGGCATCCAGAACGGCCTCGCCGCCTTCCCGGTCCTGGTCAGTGACCGGGTGGACCCGGCGGCCATACGGTGGGCCGAGGCCCAGCAGCGCAACCGGTGGGCCTGCATGGCCCGCCCCGTCGTGGTCGACAGCACCCACCAGTATGTGGGCACCTACCGAGGCACCCCGGCCATCGGCCTCGCCTACTCCCCGCACCTCGAACGGAAGGCGATCCGCTACTTCTACGGCTGAACCACGCGCCCGACAGCCCGGCCCGCCCCGCCCGACCTCTCCCTCCCTCGGTCGCGGGTCGGCCATATTCCCTCATTCGCCCGCCCACGGCACACTGCTGACGGCGCACCAGCGGTACGCCGGGAGGAGGGCGGGCGGATGGTGGAGTTCCTGGTCGTGTCGTCGTCGCTGATGGGGATCGCCGTGGCCATGGTCGTCCGGCAGTTTCTGCTGTACCCGTTCCACTGGAGCCGTCGGCGCCACGCCTTCTTCCCGGAACACGGCGACGAGCGGCGGAAGTTGCATGCGGTCCGGCTGGAACGACGCCGTGTGAACCGGGATGGCCGCCGAAAGATCGCGAAGGCCAAGCAGCTCATCGCCGCCACCGAGCGGGAGGAAGAGCGGCAGATCCGGGTGCTGGAAGGAGAAAGGGAAGAACGTCTGCGTCCGGTGAACGGCGAACAGCGCAAGAGGTTCGGCGAGTTGGTGCTGTACGAGCACACCCTCCAGTTCATGCAGAAGTCACAGGACGGGCAGGACGTGCTGGTGGAGCCTCGGCTGTCACTGCCGTTGCAAGGGCTCAAGGCCAAAGTGGTCGTGACCGGCGGTCACAGCGTCGTACACGTGACCGGTCCCAAGGGCACGGAGCGCGTGGCGTTCCCGCAGGGGGACAGGGGAGACGCCGAGATCTTCGTCAGGCTGCTCAACAAAGAGGTACGCCGCGACGCCGAGTTCGACGCGGACCGGAAACGACAGGCAGCGGAGATCGAGCCCCGAATAGAGGCGGTCCGGACGGAAACGGCCAAGAAAGTGGCCGAGCTGAAACGCGAACTCGACGAAGTGACCAAGTCCGTGCGCCGGATACGGAGCGAGGCCGCGGGCAAGTGGCTGGATGCCTCGTATCACTGGCAGAAGCAGACGGGCCTCCGCCCCAGGTGGATATGGCGCTGGTGACACCAGCACACACGCCCCCTACCCCCCGAACGCCCGCGACACCGTATAGATCAGCAACCCGGCCAGTGAACCCACCACCGTGCCGTTGATACGGATGAACTGCAGGTCGCGGCCGATGTTGGCCTCGATCTTCTTCGTGGTGTGCTCGGGGTCCCAGCTCGCGACGGTCTCGGTGATGAGGGAGGTGATCTCCTTGCGGTAGGTCGTCACCACGTGGACGGCGGCGCCCTCGACCCATTTGTCGACCTTGGCCTGGGTGGACGGCTCCTCCGCCATCCGGGCGCCCAGCGACAGCAGGGACGACCGCACCCGCAGCCGCAGTTCGCTGCGCTCGTCCTCGGCGGCGGACACGATCATCGACCGTACGGCCGTCCACGCGGAGGCGATGAGGTCCTGGACCTCGTCCCGGCCCAGCGTCTCGCCCTTGAGCCGCTCCACCCGCGCCCGGGTCTCGGAGTCGGACTGGAGGTCGGTGGCGAAGTCGGTGAGGAAGCGGTCGAGGGCGCCGCGCGCGGGGTGGGAGGGCGAGTCGCGCATCTCGGTGACGAAGCGGAGCAGCTCCTTGTAGACCCGCTCGCCGATCCGGCGGTCCACGAAGCGCGGGGTCCAGCCGGGGGCGCCGCCCTCGACGGCGTCCATGACCTGCTCGTCGTGGAGGATCAGCCAGTGCTGGGCGCGGGCGCAGATCAGATCCACGGCCCGTTTGTGGCCGCCGTCGGCGACGATCTTCTCCAGCATCTTGCCAATGCCGGGCGCTATCTCCTGGGTGCCCGCCCGCCGGGTGATCGCCTCCCCGACCACGGCCTGGACGTCCGAGTCCCGCAGCACGGTCAGGGCGCCGCGCAGCGCGGTCGCCAGTTCGGCCGTCACCCGGTCGGCGTTCTGCGGCTCGGCGAGCCACGCGCCGAGCCTGCTGCCGATGCCGACGGAGCGCAGCCGCTGGCGGACGACGTCCTCGGAGAGGAAGTTCTCCCCGACGAACTCACCCAGCGAGACGCCCAGCTGGTCCTTCTTGGTGGGGATGATCGCGGTGTGCGGGATGGGCAGCCCGAGGGGGTGCCGGAACAGCGCGGTCACGGCGAACCAGTCGGCCAGCGCGCCCACCATGCCCGCCTCGGCCGCCGCCGCCACATAGTCGGCCCACGCGCCGGCGCCCGCGTGCGAGGCCCACTTGGCCAGGACGTACACCACCGCCACGAAGGCCAGCAGCCCGGTGGCGGTCGTCTTCATCCGCCGTACGCCCCGCTGCTTCTCCACATCGGTGGCGCTGAAGGAGGTCATGGTGCGATGCGAGGTCCGCTCCGCCCGGGCATGATCCCCGGAGGGACCACCGTCGCCGCTCCCGAGGGAACCGCCGACGCCACCGGCGGCACCCTCAGCGCCACCGGCACCCTCAGCGCCACCGGCGCCACCAGCACCCTCGGCGCCCTCGGAACCTTCCGCACCCTCGCTCGTTTTCACCACTCTCGTACGGTCCATTCACTCCGCCCGTCCCTGTCCCCCGTACACATTGTCCCCTTCATCGTTCTTCGTCCATCAATGATTCTTCGTCTCCCCATGACCGACTCCTGGAACGGACGAGGAGTTCCCGGCGTCATCATGGGTGATCACATCGGAGCCGCGGCTCCACTGCCCGAGGAGCCGAGCACCGCATGACCAAGCAGCACGGTTGTGCACTGTTGGCCGCGATCCTCGCCCTGGTCGTGGCGATCTCGGCCGCGATATACATCGGGGTCGGCGTCGACGACGGAACCCCGCGCCAGAAGACCCTCGGCCGCCCGCCCCGCAACAGCGCCGCCCCCGCCTCCACGGGCGTCTGGGTGGGCGCCTGGTCGGCGTCGCCGAGCGGCGCGGAGGCGGGCACCGAGCGCAGCGGCTTCGCGGGCCGCTCCCTGCGCAATGTCGTCCACACCTCGACCGGCGGTACGAGCGCCCGCGTCACCCTCTCCAACCTCTACGGCCACCAGCCGCTGACCATCAGCCACGCCTCCCTCGCGGTCGCCGCCGCCGTGAACACCCCGGCCGCCGCGCCCGGCACCATGCGCCGCCTCACCTTCGCCGGCCGTACGACCGTGGTCATCGCCCCTGGCCGGCAGGTGATCAGCGACGCGGTACGGGTGCCGATCCCGGCCGACGGCGACGTGCTGATCACCACCTACTCCCCCACCCCGTCCGGCCCCGCCACCTACCACGCGCACGCCCGGCAGATCTCGTACACCGCCGAGGGCGACCGGGCCTCGGACGTCACCGGGGAGCCGTACACCACACAGTCCCCGCACTGGCGGTACGTCACCGCCCTGGACGTCCTCAGCAACGAGGCCGAGGGAACGGTCGTCGCCCTCGGGGACTCCCTCACCGACGGCATCACCTCGACCGTCGGCGAGAACAGACGCTGGCCGGACGTCCTCTCCGACCGCCTCCGCGCCGCCGCCGGGACCTCCGCCCAGGGCCACTCGACCGCCGACTCCGACGCACCCCGCTACAGCGTCGTCAACCAGGGCATCAGCGGCAACCAGCTCCTGGCCAGCGGCGCGGGTCGACCACCCGGCAACCCGAGCGGCCTCAGCCGCTTCCCCCGGGACGTGCTCGCCCGTACGGGCGTCAAGGCCGTCGTCGTCGACCTCGGCGTCAACGACATCCTCCGCGACCCCGGCGAGGCCGACCCCGACGCGATCGTCGACGGCCTGCGCGAACTCGTCACCCGCGCCCACGCCCGGGGCCTGCGCGTCGTCGGCACCACCCTGATGCCGTTCTACGGCCACCGCGGCTACTCCGACCAGCGGGAATCCGTACGCCGGGCCGTCAACGACCGCATCCGCTCCGGCCGGGTCTTCGACGCCGTCATCGACTTCGACAAGGCCCTGCGCGACCCCTACGACCCCCGCAGGCTGCGCTCCGACTACGACTCCGGGGACCATCTCCACCCGAGCGACCGGGGCTACGAGCGGATGGGCGAGGTCGTGGACCTGAGGAAGCTGAAGGGCACGGCTCCGGCCGAACTGTAGGAGCCCCGGCCCCGGCCCCGGTTCGCCCCACCCACCCGACCCTCACTCCCCGCACACGGTCAGCCGCGCTGTGTTGCCGACCTCCGCGCCCGGTGCGACGGTGTTCGAGGCGCCTCGCGGGGGCGGACGTTCCGTGCGGAACCACCTCGCCGGGCGGCATCAACGAAGCCTCGGGGGCACGCACGCACAGAAAGCGGGAAATTCAATGGCGAACGGTCCCATGGGCAGGCGCCCCTTCGGCGAGCAGCCCAACCGGCCCAACGGCTCCACGCGGGGTCAGCAGTCGGAGTACACCGGCCGGTACGTGGTCCTGCTCGACCCGAGCAACCAGGAGAGCGGGCTGAACGCGCTGCGCTCCAACGCCGACATCGCACCCGTCGAAAACGTCCGGGGCGCGGACATCCAGAACGTCACCGAACTACTGGAGCGGCCCGACGTCTCGGTGCTCTTCGAGGACCTCGCCGCCGCGGTCGTCGAGGTGCGCCCCGAGCAGCGGCACGCGCTGGTGACCACCGCCGAGGCGGAGTCCTCGATCATCGCCGCCGAGCCGGAGCGCATGGTCTACGCGATGCCGATCACCACTCCGACGCAGGCGCCGACCGAGTTCTACCCGGCCTACCGCAGCGACGAGGACGTGGTCAGCCGCCACACCGCGACCGAGATCGCCATGGGCCAGGGCCCCGCCTGGCAGGAGAAGGACTGGACCTGGGGTCTCCAGGCCATCCGGGCCAATCTGTCCCATCTGACCGGCAAGGGTGTGAAGATCGCCGTCCTGGACACCGGTGTGGACACCAAGCACCCCGACTTCTCCGGACGCATCGCGGCGACGATGTCGTTCGTGCCGGGCGAGTCCGTCGAGGACGGCAACGGCCACGGCACCCACTGCATCGGCACCGCCGCCGGTCCGGCCAACCCCCGGCAGGGTCCCCGTTACGGCGTGGCGCCCGAGGCGACGATCCTCGCGGGCAAGGTGCTCAGCAACGCGGGCAGCGGCACCGACGGCCAGATCCTGGCGGGTATGGCCTGGGCGGTCTCCAACGGCGCGAAGGTGATCTCCATGTCGCTCGGCGCCCGGGTCCGGCCGGGTGAGCTGTTCCCGCAGACGTACGAGAACCTGGCCAAGCGCGCGCTCCAGCTCGGCACGGTGATCGTCGCCGCCGCGGGCAACGAGAGCCGTCGCCCGGGCTCCGTCGAGCCGGTCGGCCGGCCCGCCAACTGCCCCTCCATCCTCGCCGTGGCATCGCTCGACAAGGTGATCAGCCCGTCGTTCTTCTCCAACGCCGGCATCAACGACCAGGGCGGCGAGATCAACATCGCCGCACCCGGCCGTGACGTGCACTCGGCCGCCCCCAACGGCGGCTACCAGGTCATCAGCGGCACCAGCATGGCCACGCCCCATGTCGCCGGCTGCCTCGCGCTGCTCGCCCAGGCGGACCCCACCGCCACCGCGGCCCAGCTCATGGCCAAGCTCAAGGCCAGTGCGTTCCCGCTGATGCAGCCGGTCAGGGATGTCGGCGCGGGCCTCCTCCAGGCCCCGTGAGCGAGGCCCTGTGAGCGAGCCCTCCCGCTCCGAGCCGGTCGGGGTCATCCTCTCGGTGGACCCCGACCGGTTCGCGGACACCGTCGAGGCCCTGCGGCGGGCCGGCCTCACGGTCACCGGCGAACAGCCACTCCTCGGCACGCTCTCCGGAACCGTCCCGGAGGACCGCATCCCGGCCTTGACGGCAATCCCCGGCGTCCTCTCCCTCGACCGCGACCGCACAGTACGGCTCCCACCACCCGACTCACCGATCCAGTGAACGGGAGCCACTGAGTTCCCCGCCCACCCTTGATCGGCCCGCAGGGCCGTCTTTTTAGGGGCGCGGGGCTGTGACATTTGCGGCTCCGCCGCGTGGGCGCGACCAGCCCCCACGCACCCGCAGCCAAAAACAAGCAGCTATACCTCCCCGGGGTGGGGAGCGCCCACTCAGCGATCCCCGCCCCGCCTACGCTCCCGCTCCTCCCGCAACGCCTCCCGATGCTCCCGCATCGCCTCACGATGCGCGTCGTGGAGGTCGTGCAACTGGTCGCGGCGGGACGAGTGCAGCTCACGCCGGGCCTCCCTGCGCTCCTGCCGCCGGGCCTCCTTCAGCCGCTGCCGCTCGGCCTTCGGCACCTTCCGCTCGACGCCGACGCCGCCCCAGAACGCGAACCCGGTGATGATCACGCGAGGTGCGCCGGGGTCCCCCGGTACGCCCTCCTCGCCATGGTCGAAGCCGCCCATGACGCCGATCCCCCGGACGACGACCTCGACGCCGGGCGGCACGACGACATTGACGCCGCCCATGATGGCGACGACGTTGATCGTGACCTCGCGCTCGGCGAAGTAGGCGTCGCGCAGGTCGAGTTCACCGCCGCCCCAGAAGGCGAAGCAGTCGAACCGCTTGGGCACGGTCCAGCGCCCCTTGCGTTCGAAGCCCGACATGACGGCCACACCCCAGGTGGATGTGGACTCGCCGCCGGTGATCCGGTCCGCCCAACTCAGCTCACCCTCGGGCCGCTTGACGAGGGAGACGGCCGGGTCCGGCACGACGGTCGGCGGGGCCACGGTCCCGGCGCCGGGCAAGTCACGGGTGATGGGGGCGAGTTCGCCGTACGTCCGTGCCTTGTACGTCGCCTCCAGCCGCTCCTGGAACTCCTCCATGTCGAGCCGCCCCTCGGCGACGGCGTCCCGCAGCTGTTCGGCGACTCGCTCACGATCGGCGTCCGAGGCCCGAAGATCCTCGGCGGCCGGGTGGTCCGGAAGGTCGTCCGTCATACGAATCAGCCTACGAGGAACATCCGCCCCGGGCTACGAAACGGCCTCGCCCACATCCTGCTGGGCGTACATCTGTGCGATCACGGCCTCGATGTCCGGCTCCCGCACCGACAGGTCCACCAACGGATACGCGGACGCGATCCGGGCCACCAGCGGCGCCGCCGACTCCGACGCGGGGAAGGCCAGCCACTGCCGGGGCCCCTCGACCCGTACGACCCGGGCAGGCGCGGCCTCGATCGGCGGCAGCTCGCGCTCCAGGTCGACGACGAGGGTCCGCTCGCTCTCGCCGACCTCGTGCAGCCCGGTCAGCGGACCGTCGTACATCAGCCGCCCGTGGTCGATGACCATGACCCGGCGGCACAGCTGCTCGATGTCCTGGAGGTCGTGGGTGGTGAGCAGCACGGTCGTACCGCGCTCGGTGTTGAGGTCCTTCAGGAACTCCCGCACCTTGGCCTTGCTGATGACGTCGAGTCCGATCGTCGGCTCGTCCAGATACAGCACCTCGGGGTCGTGCAGCAGCGCGGCCGCGATGTCACCGCGCATCCGCTGGCCGAGGGAGAGCTGACGTACGGGGACGTCCAACAGGGCGCCCAGTTCGAGGAGTTCGACACAGCGGTCGAGGTTCTCGCGGTAACGGGCGTCCGGGATGCGGTACATGCGGTGCATCAGCCGGTAGGAGTCGATGAGGGGGAGGTCCCACCACAGGGTCGTCCGCTGCCCGAAGACGACACCGATACGGCGGGCGAGGCGCGTCCGCTCGCGGGACGGATCGATTCCGGCGACCCGCAGCCGTCCCCCGCTCGGCGTCAGGATGCCGGTCAGCATCTTGATCGTCGTGGACTTCCCGGCGCCGTTGGGCCCGATGTAGCCGACCATCTCCCCTCGCGCCACGGTGAAGGAGATCGAGTCGACGGCCCGCACCTCCCGCCGCTCGCGCCGCAGGAACCCGGCCTTCTTGCGCACGTCGAAGACCTTCTCGACGCGGTCGAGTTCGATGAACGTGTCTTCCATGGCTTCTGTGTCTTCCATGGCTCCCTAACTCCCCGTACTCCGATACGAACGCAACCCCGCCCGCCAGGCCACCCCCGCCGCCGCGCAGCACGCGACGCCCACGAGCGGTGGGGTGAAGGCGACCCAGGCCGGCAGGTCCAGCGGGTAGGGGCGGCCCAGGATGTAGAGGCCGGGCAGCCAGTTGACGAAGGCGAGCGGCAGGACGAACGTCACACCGCGCAGCAGGTCCTTGGCGAAGAGGCCCGGCGGGTACTGCAGAAGGGTGGCGCCGCCGTAGGTGAAGGCGTTCTGCACCTCGGAGGCGTCCTGGGCGACGAACTGGAAGGCCGCGCCGGCGATGAAGACCGCCGCGAAGATCAGACCGCCGCTCGCCACCATCAGCGGGATCATCAGCACGTTCACCGGGGTCCAGGTGACGTCGAGGGTGGCGAGGGCGTAGCCGAGGACGAACAGCCCCTGGGTGACCCGGCCGAGCCGGCGCAGGGCGAACTTGTCGGCGGCGACCTGGGCGAGCACCGGGGCGGGCCGCACGAGCAGGGTGTCCAGCGTGCCGTCGCGGACCCGGCGGCCGAGCCGGTCCATGGAGCCGATCATCAGATCCGCGAGCCCGAAGGCGACGGCGGAGGTGCCGTAGAGAAGAGCGATCTCAGGGAGCGCGTACCCGCCCAACTCGTCCACCTGGGAGAACATCAGCAGGATCGCGAGGAAGTCGAAGGAGGTCGCCGCGAAGTTCCCGAAGGTCGTCATGGCGAAGGAGGCGCGGTAGGCCATCGTGGAGCGAATCCACATGGCGGCGATCATGCGGTAGGCGCGCAGCCCGTCCCTTACGCGGCTGAGGGTGCCGTACTCGCCGAACGGGTCGTCGGGGGCGGCCGGGGCGGCGGGGCGGGCTTCCCGTTCCCGGGGCTGCTCTTCGAGGTCAACCACCCTGCACCACGACCTTCCTTGTGGCCGCCGACTGGATCAGCCGGCCGATGGCGAGGAGTGCGACGGCCCAGCCGGCCTGGAAGGCGAAGGTGCCGAGCGGGTCGGCCTCGCCGAGGAGGACGTCGGCGGGGGCCTGGAGGAGCGCGGACCAGGGCAGCACGCGGGCGAGATCGCCGAGGGCGCCGGGGAAGACGTTCAGCGGGAGCAGCATCCCGGAGAAGAAGACTCCGGTGAGCCACGTGATCTGCATCGCTCCGGCGCCGTCGAGAAGCCAGAACGCCCACAGCGCCACGATGTATCGGATCGCGAAGCTGACGAGTGCGCCGAGGGCGACCGCGACGAGAGCGGCGAGCCAGGGCAGCGCGGTGGAGGGCAGGGCGAGGTCGAAGAAGAGGGCGCCGCACGCCATGGGGACGAGGCCGCGTCCCAGCAGTTGGAACGCGGCGCGGCCCATGTCGGCGGCGAGCCACCACAACTGGAGGTCGGCGGGCCGGTACAGATCGACCGCGATGTCGCCGGTGCGGATGCGCTCGATCAACTCCTCCTCGAAGCCGGCGCTTCCCAGCACCATGACCGCGAACATGGCCTGGCCGACCCAGACATACGTCATCGCCTGCGCCTGGTCGTAGCCGCCCAGGTGAGGCTTCTCGTGCCAGAGGGCCATGTAGGTGTATGCGAGGATGAAGCCGAAGACGGTGTTGGTGAACACTCCCGCCGCGGTGGCCACCCGATATGTCGCGTACCGCCTGAAACCACCGGCGGCGACGGCGGCGTACAACCGCCCTGTGCCCACGAGGAAACCCCCATCCGCTGCGAAGAGTTAGGCGAGACGCCGAGGCCGAGCCCGTTCCGGGCCGAAGCCCACGAGCCTAGTTCGCCACCGGATCGGTGTGCCATGTGTTTTCGGGTGAGGAGAGGGAGGCTCACAGGGGCGTGCGGGGCGCGTACCGGATTCCGGGAACGGATGGGCCGGTGCGTGAGTCTTTAAGCAAGGGTGCGAAGGTTGCCCAGAACGGGCGTGAAGCGTACGAGGCCGTACGGAAATGAACGTACGACGCGAAACAGGAGCACGGCAGCACGATGAGCGACGAGCCGCAGCCGAAGCGGAGCCCTGGCTGGGCACCGGGAGATCGGGCCCCCCAACCCCCGACCACCCCCGACGAATCGGACGACCACGCCGCCGAGACCGCCCCGGAGGGGACCTTCCCATCGGGCGAGGGGAAGGCCGGAACGCCCCATGGCGGTGGGGCGGGGACGTCGCACGGCGGCGGGCCGGGGATGTCGGCTGCGGGCGGGACCGGGTCGTCACACGACGGCAGGCCCGGGACGTCGGCTGCGGGCGGGACCGGGTCGTCACACGACGGCAGGCCCGGGACATCGGCTGCGGGCGGGACCGGGTCGTCACACGACGGCAGGCCCGGGACATCGGCTGCGGGCGGGACCGGGTCGTCACACGACGGCAGGCCCGGGACATCGGCTGCGGGCGGGACCGGGTCGTCACACGACGGCAGGCCCAGGACATCGGCTGCGGGCGGGACCGGGTCGTCACAGGGCAGCGGTGCGGGTAGGCCCGGGTCGTCACAGGGCAGCGGGCCGGGGGCGTCACACGGTGGCGGGTCCCGGACGCCGACTTCGGGCGAGCCCGGAGCGTCAGCTGGCGGTGAGACCGGCTCGACGAGGGGCGGCAAGAGCGGCCCGGTGACTGGTGGAGGGTCCGGCTCGGGGACCGGGGCCAGGCCTGCCCCGGGAGCGGGTGACAGGTCCGGCTCGGGAACGGGTGGCGGGACCCGCTCCGGGGCGGCCGCAGGGTTTGGCTCGGCCACGGGTGGTGTTCCGGGTTCGGCGGCTGGCGGCAGGGCCGCCGGTAAGCCTGGCTCGGCGGCGGGCGCCACGACCGGTGGGAAGGCCGACGCCGCGAGCGGTGGCAAGGCTGAGGGCGGGGCCGGGGCGCGGCCTGGCGCGGGGGCCGGTAGCGGGCCCACGGGCGGGCCCGGTTCGACGCCCGGCGAGAAGCCTGCCGGAGGCTTCGGCGGAAGGACCGGAACGACGCCCGGCGACAAGCCCGCCGGAGGCTTCGGCGGACGGTCCGGATCGCCATCCGGTGGTACGCCCGAGGCCGCACCCGGCGGGAGGCGTGGCTCGGAGGCCGGTCGTAAGGCCGGCTCGGAATCTGCGGGCGAGTCCGGTGCGGCGTCCGCGTCCACGGGCGAGTCCGGCTCGGCTTCCGCCTCCGGCCCTGGCTCCACGTCCACCCGTGGACCCGGTTCCGCTGCCGGTCGTACCCCCGGTTCCACGGCCGGTCGTACCCCCGGCTCCGGCCCCGGTTCCACGACCGGTCGTAACGCCGGCTCGGCACCCGGCCGTACCCCCGGCGCCTCGGGACCCGGTCGGCGGGACGATGTCGAGAGCACCATGACGTTGGGTGTCACCCCCGCCGGGAAGTCCGGCGCGGCCGGTGGCGGTAAGCCCGGCTCCCCCGCCTCCGGTACGCCCGGCCGCACCCCCGGTACCCCCGGCTCCCCCGCCTCCGGTACGCCCGGCCGCACCCCCGGCTCCCCGGGCGCCCCCAAGTCCGGTTCCCCGGCGGCCCGTACGCCCAGTGCGGCGGTCCCCCCTGGTCCCCGGCGGCCGGACGACGTGGAGCAGACCATGACGCTCGGCGTCGCGCGCGGCGGCGGGCCGGGCTCGGCGGCCGGACGAAAGTCCCGCAAGGCGGCGGGCGCGGCGGGCGCGGCAGCCATCGGCGCGGCGGGCGCGGCCGGTGGTGCCTCCAAGGCGGGCGCCGCCGGTGCGGCAGGCCTCGCCGGTGCTGCCCTCAGCGGCGCGCCGGGCGGTGGTGCCGGGGACGGCGTCGCCGCCACCTCCGTGATCGATGTCACCCCGGACGGGTCGGCGCCCGGCAAGCAGAAGAAAGGCAAGCGGCCCAAGCGGACCGGGTGGAGGCGGATCATCCCCACCTGGCGCATGGTGCTCGGCAGCTTCATCATCACGATCATGCTGCTGATGGGCGCCTTCGCCCTCGGCTACTACATGGTCCACATCCCCAAGGCGAACGCGTTCGCGACCAAGCAGTCGAACGTGTACCTGTACGCGGACGGGACGCAGATCGCGCGCGACGGCGAGGTCAACCGCGAGAACGTGCCGCTGTCGAAGGTCTCCAAGGCCGCCCAGCACGCCGTACTCGCCGCCGAGGACCGCGACTTCTACACCGAGTCCGCCGTCGACCCCAAGGCCATGATCCGCGCCGCCTGGAACACGGCGACCGGCAAGGGCAAGCAGTCCGGGTCGACGATCACCCAGCAGTACGTCAAGAACTACTACCTGGCGCAGGACCAGACGGTCACCCGCAAGGCGAAGGAGTTCTTCATCGCCATCAAGCTGGACCGCGAGGTCACCAAGGACGAGATCCTGGAGGGCTACCTCAACACCAGCTTCTTCGGCCGCAACGCCTACGGCATCCAGGCGGCCGCCCAGGCCTACTACGGCGTGGACGCCGACGAACTCACCGCCGAGCAGGGCGCGTACCTCGCCGCGCTCGTCAACGCGCCCAGCATGTACGACGTCGTCGCCCACCCCGAGAACAAGGACGCGGCCGTCGCCCGCTGGAACTACGTCCTCGACGGCATGGTCAAGGAGGGCTGGCTGCAGCAGTCCGAGCGCGCCGGGATGAAGTTCCCGACGCCGAAGCAGACCACGACCTCCACGGCCTTCTCCGGCCAGCGCGGCTACCTCGTCGAGGCCATCAAGTCGTACCTCGTCGAGCACAAGATCATCGACGAGAAGGCGCTGGAGAACGGCGGTGGCTACCGCATCACCACCACCATCCAGCCCAAGATGCAGAAGGCGTTCATCAAGGCCGTCGACGACAACCTGATGGACAAGCTCGACAAGAAGAACCGCAAGGTCGACAACTACGTCCGCGCCGGCGGTGTCTCCATCGACCCGAAGACCGGCAAGGTCATCGCGATGTACGGCGGCATCGACTACACCAAGCAGTACGTCAACAACGCCACCCGCCGCGACTACCAGGTCGGCTCCACCTTCAAGCCGTTCGTGTTCACCTCGGCCGTGGAGAACAACTCCAACACCCAGTCCGGCCAGCTCATCACCCCGAACACGATCTACGACGGCACGAGCGAGCGCCCGGTCGTCGGCTGGCCCGGCGAGGCATACGCCCCGGAGAACGAGGACTACGTCGACTACGGCAACATCACCGTCCGCCAGGCCACCGACAAGTCCGTCAACTCGGTGTACGCGCAGATGGCCGTGGACGTCGGCCCCGAGAAGGTCGAGCAGACCGCGATCGACCTGGGGCTGCCCAAGGACACCCCGGACATGAACCCGTACCCGTCGATCGCGCTCGGCACCGCCACCGCGAGCGTCCTCGACATGGCGGAGGCGTACGCCACCCTCGCCAACCACGGTGAGCACGGCACGTACACGATGATCGAGAAGATCTCCAAGGACGGTGAGGCCATCAAGCTGCCCTCCACGGAGTCACGTCAGGCGATCAGCCGTCAGGCCGCCGACACCACCACCTCGGTGCTGCAGAGCGTCGTCCAGGGCGGTACCGCCACGGCCGCCCAGGCCTCCGGCCACCCGGCCGCCGGCAAGACCGGTACCGCCGAGGAGGACCAGGCGGCGTGGTTCGCCGGGTACACCCCCGATCTCGCCACGGTCGTCTCCGTCATGGCCCAGAACCCCGAGACGGGTGCCCATGAGTCGCTGTACGGCGCGATGGGTCTGCAGCGGATCAACGGTGGTGGCGCACCCACGGAAATCTGGGCGCAGTTCACCAAGGACGCGCTGAAGGGCAAGAAGGTCAAGGACTTCGACCTGGAGCTCCAGGAGGGCGCCGACGTGGTCGTCGTCCCGCCGAGCACGCCCGCCGAGGACCCCGGCGCCACGGGCGAGGAGGAGCCGACCACCCCCACCGACGACACCCCGACCACCGGCACCACGGACGGCGGCACCGGCGACGACACCACCACCGGCGGCACCCCGACGACCGACGGAGGAGCAACGGCCGACGGCGGCACGGCGACCGACGGAGGAACGGACGACAGCGGCGGCACAGCCACCGAAGGAGCGACAGCCGACGGCGGCACGGCAACCGAGGGAGCGACAGCCGACGGCGGCACAGCGACCGAGGGGGCGACGGCCGACGGCGGAGTCACGGCGGGAAGCGGCACCTCGGAGGGGACGTTCCCCTAGCGGCGCGTCCCGCCCCGTCCAACGTGGCGTCGGGCAGCGAAGAAGGGGCTGGTGGCGATGGCCACCAGCCCCTTGTCCCAGGTACCGGGTCGCTCAGAGATACAGGCCGGTCGAATCCTCGGAACCCTCGAAGCGGTCGGCGGCCACGGCGTGCAGATCGCGTTCGCGCATCAGGACGTACGCGACGCCGCGGACCTCGACCTCGGCGCGGTCCTCGGGGTCGTACAGGACACGGTCGCCCGGCTCGACGGTCCGGACGTTCTGGCCGACCGCGACGACCTCGGCCCAGGCGAGGCGCCGCCCGACGGCCGCCGTCGCGGGGATCAGGATGCCGCCGCCGGAACGCCGCTCGCCCTCGGCGGTGTCCTGCCGCACGAGCACACGGTCGTGCAGCATCCGGATGGGCAACTTGTCGTGGTGGGTCTTCTCGCTCACACCCTGAACCTACCTGTCCTCGTCAGCCCCTACGACGCCGAGTCCCGAGCGCGAGCAGCCCGACGACCCCGACGACCACGAGCGCGACGGGCACGATGCGCTCGACCCGGGGCGCCCCGTCCTCGTTGACGAACTGCGCCTTGACATCGCTGACCACGCGGTTGGCCCCGACATAGGCCTTGCCGAGGGTGTGGTCGATATTGGAAACGACCCTGGCCCTGGCGTCGCCGACGATGGTCTTCGGGTGCACCCGGACGCCGATCTCGTCGAGCGTCTCGGCGAGGGTGTCGCGGCGGCGCTTGATGTCCGCCTCGATCTCGGCCGGGGTTCTGATGTCCGAGGTGTCCGCCACCGCGCTGCCTCCCGTTGTCGTGCCCGTTGTCGTGCCCGTATGCGTACGCGTAGCCGTGCGCGTCACGGACAGTCTGTCAGTTCCGCCGGTCACCGCACCGCCTGGGCCCGCCGCGAGGGCCTACGCTGGTCCGATGAGTGAGCGACTCCAGCCCGGGGACGTGGCCCCCGCCTTCACCCTTTCCGACGCCGACGGCAACGAGGTGTCCCTGTCCGACCACAAGGGCCGCAAGGTCATCGTGTACTTCTACCCGGCCGCCCTGACACCGGGCTGCACCAAGCAGGCCTGCGACTTCACCGACAACCTCGAACTGCTGGCCGACGCCGGCTACGACGTCATCGGCATCTCCCCCGACTCCTCGGAGAAGCTCGCCAAGTTCCGCGAGAAGGAGTCCCTGAAGGTCACCCTGCTCGGCGACCCCGACAAGACGGTCCTCGACGCGTACGGCGCCTTCGGCGAGAAGAAGAACTACGGCAAGACCTACATGGGCGTCATCCGCTCCACGATCGTCGTCGACGAGGAGGGCAAGGTCGAGCGGGCCCTCTACAACGTCCGAGCCACCGGCCACGTGGCCAAAATCATCAAGGACCTGGGCATCTGATCCACCCCTCCCCCCCGGCGCGGGGGAGGCAACAGGCCGCCGGCCTCTGCCGGTACGATGGCAGGCGACCAGCGGCGGTGGTGCAATGGCGACACAGCAGGTTTAGGTCCTGTGGCCCTTAGCGGGCTTGAGGGTTCGAATCCCTTCCGCCGCACGGAAATCGGCCCGCGCATCGAAGGATCGATGCGCGGGCCGTTCCCGTTTCTGGATCTCAATGGACCTCAATGGACCTCAGTGGATCTCAGTGGGCCTCAGTGGATCTCAGTGGGCCTCAGCCCAGCAACTCCCGCACCACCGGCACCAACGCCCGGAACGCCTTCCCCCGATGGCTGATCGCGTTCTTCTCCTCGGCGGTCAGCTCGGCGCAGGTCCGTGTATCGCCCTCCGGCTGGAGGATCGGGTCGTAGCCGAAGCCGTTCGTGCCCACCGGTGTGTGACGCAGTACGCCCCTCAACTGCCCCTCGACCACGCGTTCCGTGCCGTCCGGCAGGGCGAGGGCGGCCGCGCAGGCGAAGTGGGCCCCTCGATGGGCGTCGTCGATGTCGGAGAGCTGGGCGAGGAGGAGTTCGAGGTTGGCGCGGTCGTCGCCGTGGCGGCCGGACCAGCGGGCGGAGAAGATGCCGGGGGCACCGCCGAGGACGTCCACGCAGAGCCCGGAGTCGTCGGCGACGGCCGGCAGCCCCGTGGCCCGCGCCAGGGCATGGGCCTTGAGGAGGGCGTTCTCGGCGAAGGTGACGCCGGTTTCCTTGGTGTCGGGGATCTCGGGGTAGGCGTCCGCGCCGACGAGGTCGTGGGTGAGACCTGCGTCGGCGAGGATCGCCTTCAGCTCGGTGATCTTTCCGGCGTTGCGGGTGGCGAGGATCAGGCGGGTCATGGGGACCAGTATCGCCAGCCCCGGCCGGGGGCGGTGCGACCGGTCACCGGCCGGCCGCCGCGACACCCACGCCTCGTTACGACGTGCAGACCTTCGTCAGTTCGCCCGCCGCGCTCGTGATGCCGCTGAGGTCGGGGGTGGCGTCGCCGTCGTTGACCGCGGTCTGGACGTCGTCCACGGCCTTCTGGAGGTCGTCGACGGCCTTGTTGACGTCGGCGTTGTCCGTCTTGTCGCCGATCTCCTTGAGGTTCTCGTCGATGGAGTTGAGGGACTCCTCCAGTTGCGTCGGGTCGTTCGACGCGTTCTCGACGGCTTGCTGGAGGTCGCTCACGCTCTGGGTGATGGCCTCGGCGGTCTGGACGCAGTCCAGGGCCTTGTTCACGGCGTCGCAGCCGGTGGTGAGCCCGGCCGTGAGCGCGACCGCTGCTACGGCTCCGGCGATGGCGGTGATACGACGTCGGTGGCTCGCGGCCATGGAACGGTCCTCCTGTCGGTCGGGGCGAGACGGGCGCACGGTCTGTGGCCGCGCGCCCGTACTGGCAAGGACGCGCCCGGGAGCGTCACGGTTGCCGATGACACCCGGCGCTCTTGGGGCGCCCTTTACCTTTCGAGGACGGTATCAAGTGCCTTGGCCTGGAGGAGAGCCAGTTCGGTACAGCCGGAAACCGCGAGGTCCAGCAGGGAGTTGAGCTCCTCGCGGGCGAACGGCTCGGCCTCGGCGGTGCCCTGGACCTCGACGAAGCGGCCGTCGCCGGTGCAGACGACGTTCATGTCGGTGTCGGCCTTGACGTCCTCCTCGTAGCAGAGGTCGAGGAGGGGGACGCCGCCGACGATGCCCACGGAGACCGCGCTCACCGTGCCGGTGAGGGGCTGGCGCCCGGCGCGGACCAGCTTCCTGCGCTGGGCCCAGCCGACGGCGTCGGCCAGCGCCACATACGCCCCGGTGATCGCCGCCGTACGCGTACCGCCGTCGGCCTGGAGCACATCGCAGTCGAGGACGATCGTGTTCTCGCCGAGCGCCTTGTAGTCGATGACGGCGCGCAGGGAGCGGCCGATGAGGCGGGAGATCTCGTGGGTACGGCCGCCGATCTTGCCGCGTACGGACTCGCGGTCGCCGCGGGTGTTGGTGGAGCGGGGCAGCATGGAGTACTCGGCGGTGACCCAGCCCTCACCGCTACCCTTGCGCCAGCGCGGGACGCCTTCGGTGACGGATGCGGTGCAGAAGACCTTGGTGTCGCCGAAGGAGATGAGGACGGAGCCCTCGGCGTGCTTGCTCCACCCGCGTTCGATGGTGACCGGGCGGAGTTGTTCGGGCGTACGGCCGTCGATACGAGACATGCCGACGAGCCTATCGGCACCTACGGAGGCGCCCCCTCCCTCGATGGGAAGGGGCTCGGCAAGGCCTGGTCGGGCCGGGGCTCACATCATGTCTTCGATCTCCGCCGCGATCGGGTCGGCGTCCGTGCCGATGACGACCTGGACGGCGGTGCCGATCTTGAGGACGCCATGGGCGCCGGCGGCCTTGAGCGCGGCCTCGTCGACGAGGGAGGGGTCGTTGACCTCGGTGCGCAGGCGGGTGATGCAGCCCTCGATCTCCTCGATGTTGTCGAGGCCACCGAGCCCGGCGACGATCTTCTCAGCCTTGCTGGCCATGGCAGTTCTCCTGTTTTCCGTGATCCCCGCCGAGTGCGGCGGAGGTGGCCGAGAGAAGTCGCGGAGCGAAGGCTTCCAGACAACTTCCCCATCTGCTACAACAGGTCTACACCACTGAGTGGTGTAGACCACCACCCGATGGAGGAAGTATATGAGCACCGCCGACGCGCCAGCGGTGGTCCCCACGAGGAAGTGGGGACCGGGAATGTTCCAGGGTCTGCAGAAGGTCGGTCGCAGCCTTCAGCTCCCCATCGCCGTCCTCCCGGCGGCCGGCCTGATGGTCCGGCTCGGCCAGCCGGACGTCTTCGGGGCCGACGGCCTCGGCTGGGACAGGGTCGCCGCCGTCTTCGCGAACGCGGGCGGCGCCATCACCGGCAGCCTCCCGATGCTCTTCTGCGTCGGCGTCGCCATCGGCTTCGCCAAGAAGGCCGACGGCTCCACCGCCCTCGCCGCGCTGGTCGGCTTCCTCGTCTACAGCAAGGTTCTGGAGGCGTTCCCGGTCACCGAGGCCAAGATCACCAAGGGTGCGGACATCGCTGCGACCTACAACAACCCCGGTGTCCTCGGCGGCATCGTGATGGGTCTGCTCTCGGCGGTCCTCTGGCAGCGCTACCACCGCAAGAAGCTGGTGGACTGGCTCGGCTTCTTCAACGGCCGCCGTCTGGTGCCGATCGTCATGGCCTTCGTCGGCGCCGCCGTCGGCGTCTTCTTCGGACTGGTCTGGGAGCCGATCGGTGCGGCCATCGGCGACTTCGGCGAGTGGATGACCGGCCTCGGCTCCTTCGGCGCCGCCCTCTTCGGTGCGATCAACCGGGCGCTCATCCCGATCGGCATGCACCAGTTCGTCAACACGGTGGCGTGGTTCCAGCTCGGCGAGTTCAAGGACGCGGCCGGGCAGGTCGTCCACGGCGACTACGGCCGCTTCCTGGCCGGCGACCCCACCGCCGGTATGTTCATGTCCGGCTTCTTCCCGATCATGATGTTCGGTCTGCCGGCCGCGGCTCTGGCCATCGCGCACACCGCCCGCCCGGAGCGCCGCAAGGCCGTCACCGGCATGATGGTCTCGCTGGCGCTGACCTCGTTCGTGACGGGCGTGACGGAGCCCATCGAGTTCTCCTTCATGTTCATCGCCCCGATCCTCTACGTCATCCACGCCCTGCTGACCGCCGTCTCGATGGCCGTCACCTGGGGCCTGGGCGTCCACGCCGGCTTCAACTTCTCCGCCGGCTTCATCGACTACGCCCTCAACTGGAACCTGGCCACCAAGCCATGGCTGATCATCCCCATCGGCCTGGTCTTCGCCGCCCTCTACTACGTCGTCTTCCGCTTCGCCATCGTGCGTTTCAACCTCCCGACGCCGGGACGCGAACCGGAGGAAGAGGTGGAGGACCTCACCAAGGCGTGAGCCTCCGGCACACCGATCCGCCGGGTACGCCGGTACGCACATGGGTGGGGCCCCGGGAGCCGAATCGTTCCCGGGGCCCGCTCACGTCTTCGGGGCTAGACCTCGTACGTCTTCCTGGGTGCCGCCAGTTCCACCGGGCCGTCGTACACCGCGCGGGCGTCGACGAGGTTGACCCGCGGGTCCGTCCACGGCGGGATGTGGGTGAGGAGGAGGCGGCGGGCGCCGGCGCGGGCGGCCGTCTCGCCGGCCTCACGGCCGTTGAGATGCAGGTCGGGGATGTTCTCCTTGCCGTGGGTGAACGCGGCCTCGCACAGGAACAGATCGGCGTCGCGGGCCAGTTCGTCCAGGGCCTCGGTGACACCGGTGTCCCCGGAGTACGTCAGTGTCCTGCCTCCGTGTTCGATACGGATGCCGTACGCCTCCACGGGGTGGGCCACCCGTTCCGTGTGGACGGTGAAGGGGCCGATGTCGAACGTGCTCGGCTTGACCGTGTGGAAGTCGAACACCTCGCTCATGGAGGAGGCGGACGGGGTGTCGGCATAGGCGGTGGTCAGACGCTGCTCGGTGCCCTCGGGTCCGTAGACCGGGATGGGGGCGCAGCGGCCGCCGTCGTGCCGGTAGTAGCGCGCGACGAAGTACGCGCACATGTCGATGCAGTGGTCGGCGTGCAGATGGCTGAGAAAGATCGCGTCGAGGTCGTAGAGACCGCAGTGGCGCTGCAGCTCGCCCAGGGCACCGTTGCCCATGTCGAGAAGCAGCCGGAAGCCGTCGGCCTCTACGAGGTAGCTCGAACAGGCCGATTCCGCGGACGGGAACGACCCCGAGCAGCCGACGACGGTGAGCTTCATAAGAGCTGGAACCTCCGCGCTGGCGTGAGTCGTGACTGTCGTGACAGCTGTGTCGGTTGTGGCAGTTGGGGCGGCTGTGGCAGTGGGGACGGTTGGTCTGGTGGGTCGATGGTGCGGGTGGGGCGGTGGTGGTGGCGTACGGAGGGGCGGGCCGCGGATTGCAGGTAGTACGCAGTGCCGGTTGCAGTTGGCGGGGTTGCGAAGGACGGACGGAGATACGGCGGTACGGCATGGGTGGTGCGGTCCGTTGAGCGTAAGGCGCAAAAGGGTGGGTCGCTCCTCCGGCAGGGGCCGTTGTGGGCGAACTCACCTGTGGTGTCACCGGTTCGGCTGGTGGTGGGGCTGTTGGGGTGCGCGTGGGCCGGGGTGCGGGAGCGCCGGGAGGCGTGTGGGGCGCGTGACAGGGCGGGCGGCTCGGGAAACGCGCCGGTACCGTCGTCCCCATGGACACGTCCTGGTGGTTGGCGCTCGCGGCGGTGGTGTTGCTGGCGTTGGTCGCGGCGGTGGTGGACGGGTGGGGGCGCGGGGGGCGGGGGCGGGGCGGTGGCCGTGGGCGGGGCGGTGGTCGTACGCGTACGGGTGGGGGTACGCGGGCCGGCGGACCCGCTCGGGCCGACGGGACTGCTCGGGCTGGTGCACGTACGGGGACGCGTGGGCTTACTCGGTCGCGTGGGCGGTCTCGGGGTGCTGAGGCGGTTCCTCGGCCTCGACCTCGGCCGCTGCCTCGGCCGGCGGAGATCTGGTGGGCGAGTGTGCCGTTCGAGGACGGGCCCGGGGGAAAGGATCGGCCGTGTCTGGTGCTGGCTGTGCGGGGGGATCGGGCTCGTGTTGCCAAGATCACCAGTAAGTACCGGGGTGAGGGGGGTGGGGTGATCGCGTTGCCGCCGGGGGTGGTGGGGGATGTGCGGGGGCGGCCGAGCTTTTTGGAGACGGGGGAGTTGAGGGATGTGCCGGTGGGGGACTTTCGGCGTAAGGCGGGTGTGGTCGACCCGGTGCTGTGGGACCAGGTCCGGCATCTGTCCGGCTGACGATTTTCCTCGCCCCCGCCGCCCCTACCCGTCCCATCCCCAGGGGCTGCGCCCCTTCGACCCCCTCGGGGGACTTGGGGGCGGTTCTTTGACTGCGGGTGGGCGGGGGCTGATCGCGCAGTTCCCCGCGCCCCTTTTTTCGGGCCTACGGCCCTCAAAAGACGGGCTTGGAACCGTGCGAGGCAGCGCTACGGCGCATGAATATGGGCCTGCGCGGCGCGAACAGCAACCTGCGGCACGTGAGCACCGGCCCCGGGTGATGAAAAAGCGGGGCGTAGCCCTCGCTTTTTCAGGGGCGCGGGGAACTGCGCGATCAGCCCCCACCCACCCGCAGGCGCCGGACGACGCACTCCCCCACCCCCATAGGCGAACCGGCGGCCACCCCTACGCCCAGAGTTGGCCCTGCAGCGTCTCGATGGCCTCCTCCGTCGTCGGTGCCGTGTAGACGCCCGTCGACAGGTATTTCCAGCCACCGTCGGCCACGACGAACACGATGTCGGCCGGTTCACCGGCCTTCACCGCCTTCTTGCCGACCCCGATCGCGGCATGCAGCGCCGCCCCGGTGGAGACACCCGCGAAGATGCCCTCCTGTTGCAGCAGCTCCCGCGTGCGGGTCACCGCGTCGGCGGAGCCGACGGAGAAGCGGGTCGTCAGGACGGACGCGTCGTACAGCTCCGGCACGAACCCCTCGTCGAGGTTGCGCAGCCCGTAGACGAGGTCGTCGTAGCGGGGCTCCGCGGCGACGATCTTCACGTCCGGCTTCTGCTCACGGAGGTAGCGGCCGACGCCCATGAGCGTCCCGGTCGTACCCAGGCCCGCCACGAAGTGGGTGATGGAGGGGAGGTCGGCCAGGATCTCGGGACCGGTCGTGGCGTAGTGCGCGCCCGCGTTGTCGGGGTTGCCGTACTGGTACAGCATCACCCAGTCGGGATGCTCGGCGGCCAGCTCCTTGGCCACGCGTACGGCCGTGTTGGAGCCGCCCGCCGCGGGGCTGGAGATGATCTCGGCGCCCCACATGCCGAGCAGATCGCGCCGCTCCTGCGAGGTGTTCTCGGGCATGACGCACACGATGCGGTAGCCCTTGAGCTTCGCCGCCATCGCGAGGGAGATGCCCGTGTTGCCCGAGGTGGGTTCGAGGATCGTGCAGCCGGGGGTCAGCCGGCCGTCCTTCTCCGCCTGTTCGATCATGTGCAGCGCGGGCCGGTCCTTGACCGAACCCGTGGGGTTGCGGTCCTCCAGCTTCGCCCAGATACGGACGTCGGCGGACGGCGAGAGCCGCGGCAGGCGCACCAGAGGGGTGTTGCCCACCGCGGCCAGCGGGGAGTCGTAGCGCATGGTCGGTCAGCGTGCCTGTCAGGCCATACCGCCGGCCACGGCCGGCAGGATGGTCACGTTGTCGCCGTCGGACAGCTTGGTGTTGATGCCCTCCAGGAAGCGCACGTCCTCGTCGTTGAGGTAGACGTTGACGAAGCGGCGCAGTTCACCCCCGGCCGCCTGGTCGACGATGCGGGCGTGAATGCCCGCGTGCCGGGTCTCCAGGTCGGTGAACAGCTCGGCGAGGGTGGCACCGGCTCCCTCCACCGCCTTCTGACCGTCGGTGTACTGGCGGAGGATGGTCGGGATGCGGACCTCGATGGCCATGGTGTGCGGCTCCTGTCGGGAGTAGTAGGTCGGTGGCGCGCGGCAGCGCGAAGTGCGTGGTCACACAGGATTCAGCGCCGCGGCTCACGGCCGTACGGCGGCAGGGTCGGCGTCAACAGATGGCGCTGGCAAGCCTGCACAGGTCGACGTGCAGCCGCGCCACGAGCAGTGCGCCCGGCGTCTTCTCGCTCACGTCGTTCAGAACCATGCGCTCATCGTATCGATTCCCGGTCCCGCGCCCAGAGTGTGATCCCACATACCGGACGAGATTCGACCGAGGAGTGATACGTGGCGCGTGAACCGGGCCGTCGGCACTAGTACGCGTCCACGATCCGGACCTCCTCCTCCGTCACCTCGCCCTCGACGATCCGGTACGAGCGGAACTGGAAGTCGCCGAGGCCGTCGGTGTCGGCGGTGGAGACGAGGACGTAGTGGGCGCCGGGTTCGTTCGCGTACGAGATGTCGGTGCGGGACGGGTAGGCCTCGGTGGCCGTGTGGGAGTGGTAGATGACCACCGGCTCCTCGTCGCGGTCGTCCATCTCGCGGTACAGCTTGAGCAGATCGCCCGAGTCGAACTCGTAGAACGTGGGCGACATCGCGGCGTTCAGCATCGGAACGAACCGCTCGGGCCGCTCCGAGCCCGCCGGCCCCGCGACAACGCCGCACGCCTCATCGGGATGGTCCTTGCGCGCATGGGCGACGATCTGATCGACAAGCGCCTGGGTGATGGTCAGCATGCTGGCCAGGATAAACAGAGGGGCCGTTCCGTACCGGGGTTTGGTACGGAACGGCCCACATACTGGACTTAGCTCACTGCAGCGCCCCTAAAAGGGGCGCGGGGCTCTACTGGATATGCGGCTCCGCCGCAGGGGCGCGACCAGCCACAACGAACCCGCGGCCGGCCAACTGACCGAACCCCCCGAGCTACTAGCCGACCTTCTCAGACTCGCGCCGCGTCACCTCAGGATTCCGAGCCTTCAACACCAGCCACCCCACCCCCAGCGCAGCCGCCCACCCGGCCATCACATACAGACTGACGCGCGCCTCGTGGTCGTAGGCGATGAGCCCCGTCACGACCAGCAGGAACACAATGGCGATCCAACTGCCCGTCGCACCCCCCGGCGCCGGGAAGGACGACGCGGGCAGCCGCCCCGCGTCAACCGCGCGCCGGTAGCGCACATGGCTGATCAGAATCATCAGCCACGTCCAGATACCGGCCCCGGTGGCGACGGAGACGACGTACGAGAACGCCTTCTCCGGAACGATGTAGTTCAGCACCACGCCGATCCCCATGAAGAGCACGGAGACCCCGATGGCGAGCGCGGGCGTCTTGGTGGCGGACAGCTTGTTGAAGGCGCCGGGCGCCTCACCGCTGTCGGCCAGGGTCCGCAGCATCCGCCCCGTGGAGTACATGCCGGAGTTGCAGGAGGAAAGGGCCGCCGTCAGCACGACGAAGTTGACGATGCCGGCGCCCGCAGGGATGCCGATCATCGCGAAGGCCTTCACGAAGGGGCTGACGCCGGGCGCGAACTCGGTCCACTTCACCACGCAGAGGATCACGGTGAGGGCACCGACGTAGAAGAGCGCGATACGCCAGGGCAGGGTGTTGATCGCCTTGGGGAGGGTCTTCTCCGGGTTCTCGGACTCACCGGCGGTGACGCCGACCAGTTCGACGGCGAGGTAGGCGAACATCACGCCCTGGAGGGTCATCAGGGAGGAGCCGATGCCCTTGGGGAAGAAGCCGTCGAAGGCCCAGAGGTTGGAGACGGAGGCCGTGTCACCGGCGGCGCTGAAGCCGAAGGTGAGGACGCCGAGACCGATCACGATCATGCCGATGATCGCGGTGACCTTGATCATCGAGAACCAGAACTCGATCTCGCCGAACAGCTTCACCGAGATCAGGTTGGCCACGAAGAGCACGACCAGGAAGACCAGGGCCGAGACCCACTGCGGGACCTCGGGGAACCAGTAGTTGATGTAGATCGCGGCGGCGGTCAGCTCGGCCATACCGGTGACGACCCACAGCAGCCAGTACGTCCAGCCGGTGAAGTAGCCGAAGAACGGGCCCAGGAATTCGCGGGAGTACTCGGCGAACGAGCCCGAGACGGGGCGGTAGAGGAGCAGTTCGCCGAGGGCCCGCATGATGAAGAAGATGATCACGCCGGCGAGGGCGTACATCAGGATGAGGCTCGGTCCCGCCTTGGCGATGTTCGCCCCGGCGTTGAGGAAGAGGCCGACGCCGATGGCGCCGCCGATCGCGATCATCTGGACCTGGCGGCTGCCGAGCCCGCGCTCGTACCCCTCTTCGGGGGTGTCGCCGAGCACGGCGTCCTTGCCGTCCTTGCTGACCTGAGCGGAGGTCATGTTGTGGTGCGCCTTTCTCCACGCCGTGCCGGTCCGGGCCGTGTGTCGACCCCGGACCGGATTTCGATCCCCCCTGGGATGAGATGGAGCTGAGCGGGCCGCGAACGGCCCGCTCGTGCCTGGCCGGCGGTCACCGGCTCGGTGGCGCACCCGACGGACGAGGGTGGTGTCCATCGGGCGGTCGTGAAGATTTATCACGCCCGCCCTATTGATCAACACGGCGCGTTGTGGCGCACAACACAGGAAGAAGCGGACAAAGAACACCCGCGAGGGCATCCCTCACCGGGGTGGTGACACGATCGTTATCCGGATTTGAGCGTCCCCTGAGCGAACACGGAATGAATTCTGAGGCGCACACCATGAAATCGAAGGCGTACGAGCCCGGAGAGCCCGGAAACCTCGACAACAGCCCTCAGGGCATCAGCGTGGCGACGAGCGTCTCCTGGAGGCTGCCCAGCCAGAGGTACGCCATGACCATCGGCTTGCGCGGGTCCTCGTCCGGGAGCCGGTAGAGGAGGTCGGTGTCCTCCTCGTCGACGACGTCCAGCCGGGAGCCGATGGCGAGGCGCAGGTCGTTGAGACAGCCGAGCCACTGCCGTGACTCCTCCGCCGACAGCTTCAGTACGGCCCCGCCCTCACCGGCGGCGGACAACGTGTCCAGGGAGCGGACGACCGCGAGGGCGTTGTCCCGCTTGCCGGCGCGCAGATCGTTCTCGGTGAAGCGGCGGAACTCGGCGGAGTACGCCCGCTGTTCCTCGGCCTCCCGGGGCGCCGGGGCGCCCTCGGGGTCGCTGTAGGCGTCCGGGAACAGGCGTTTGAGGACGGGGTCCTTGGGCGGTTCGCTCGGGCCCTCGGCGAACAGTTCGGCCAAGGGGTCGTCGGGGGCGTCCTCGCCGGGACCCGGACCGATCAGCTCCAGGAGCTGGACCGCGAGCGAGCGGATGATGGAGATCTCGACCTCGTCGAGCGCGACGGCCGCGCCGCCGCCGGGAAGCGATTCGAAGTGTCCTGACATCAGGTGGGTCGTTTACTCCGGGTCCTGTGCGGTCGCGGTCGTGAGGTCCGGCGGGGTCCGGTCGGGCGCTACTTGCGGTCCTGCTGGAGAGTGGCCCACAGACCGTAGCCGTGCATGGCCTGTACGTCGCGCTCCATCTCCTCGCGTGTTCCGCTGGAGACGACCGCGCGGCCCTTGTGGTGGACGTCGAGCATGAGTTTGGTGGCCTTGTCCTTCGTGTACCCGAAGTACATCTGGAAGACATAGGTCACATAGCTCATGAGATTCACGGGGTCGTTGTGAACGATCGTCACCCAGGGCACGTCGGGCTCGGGTACGGCGAAGACCTCCTCCGCCGACTCGGTCTTCTCGATCTCGATGGGTGCGGCTGCCGTCACACGGCCCATGCTGCCACCACAGGGGGGTGCGCGCACAAATGGGCACCTGGACGGGGCCTTCGGGCAGAGCGGCGGACAGCCCCTCGGAGAGGCACGCGACCACCGTTCGAGACGTCCGCCACTCGAAATCGTCAGACTGACGAAATAGGAGTACGATCTCCTGCCATGCTGCATCCCCCGGGGGACAACCCCCGGACCCCCGGCAGACCCCGGGGGCACCCGGCGAGCTATTTGCGAGGAGAAGTGCGATGGGCGTAGCGGACCTTGGTTTGCCGGTGGACGTCCCCTCGACCGCGCTCTTCACGGACCACTACGAACTCACGATGCTGCAGGCGGCGCTCAAGGCGGGCACGGCCGAGCGGCGGTCGGTGTTCGAGGTCTTCACCCGGCGACTGCCGGAGGGGCGCCGGTACGGCGTGGTGGCCGGGACCGGCCGGGTGCTGGACGCGGTCGAGAACTTCCGCTTCGACCCGGGCGTCCTCGGCTTCCTGCGGGAACGTTCCATCGTGAACGCGGAGACCCTCGACTGGCTCGCCGGCTACCGCTTCGGCGGTGATGTCTGGGGCTACCAGGAGGGCGAGGTGTACTTCCCGGGCTCCCCGATCATGCGGGTCGAGGGCTCCTTCGCGGAGTGCGTCCTGCTGGAGACCGTGATCCTCTCCATCCTCAACCACGACTCGGCGATCGCGGCGGCGGCCTCCCGGATGTCCAGCGCCGCCGGGGAGCGCCCGCTGATCGAGATGGGCGCCCGGCGTACGCACGAGCTGGCCGCCGTGGCCGCCTCGCGCGCCGCGTACATCGGCGGCTTCACCTCCACCTCGGACCTGGCCGCCGGTTTCCGCTACGGCATCCCGACCGTCGGCACCTCCGCGCACGCCTTCACCCTGCTCCACGACCGCGAGCGGGACGCCTTCCAGGCCCAGGTGGACTCGCTCGGCAGGAACACCACCCTGCTGGTCGACACCTACGACGTCGCCGAGGCCGTACGCACGGCCGTGGAGATCGCCGGTCCCGAGCTGGGCGCGGTCCGCATCGACTCGGGTGATCTGCTCCTGGTCGCGCACCGGGTGCGTCAGCAGTTGGACGCGCTGGGGGCGCACGACACCCGGATCATCGTCACCTCGGACCTCGACGAGTACGCCATCGCCTCCCTCGCGGCGGCGCCCGTGGACGCGTACGGGGTGGGCACCCAGCTGGTGACGGGGTCCGGGCACCCCACCTGCTCGATGGTCTACAAGCTGGTGGCCCGCGCGGAGTCGGCCGACCCGACCGCTCCCCTGGTCCCCGTGGCGAAGAAGTCCACCGGCGGCAAGACCTCGATCGGCGGCCGCAAGTGGGCCGCCCGGCGGCCCGACGCGGACGGTGTCGCGGAGGCCGAGGTCATCGGTGTGGGTCACGTCCCCGAGGGCCTCAAGGACCACGGCCTCCAGGTCCAGCTGATCAAGGACGGCCGCGTCCTCTCCCGAGAACCCCTGGACGTCGTACGGGAACGCCATACGGCCGCCCGCGCGCGGCTGCCGCTGTCGGCGACCCAGCTGTCGCGTGGGGAGCCGGTCATCCCGACGGAGTACGTGTAAGAGGTCGGACGGGGGCGGCGGGGGCACGCTGGGGGTGGGGCGGGACGATCGGCCGGTGAACCGGCGGGTCGTGTCGCGCGTGCTCTTGGATACGAGCGGGTCGCGCCCGCGCGTCCGACCCGTGCACCGGTTCACGCCCCGGGCGAGCGCCGGATGCCCCCTCCCGAACGCCTCTCGAAGTCTCTAGGCTCGGAAGTTCGTAGTTTCGAATTGCTCCGGGGTCACCTTTTTCACCAGAGTCGAAGGACTCACCAGAGTCGAAGGACACCGACACCATGCGCCGCGCCTTGATCGTCGTTGATGTGCAGAACGACTTCTGCGAGGGGGGCAGTCTCGCGGTGGCCGGCGGTGCCGATGTGGCCGCCGCCATCACCGAGCTGATCGGCCAGGCGGCCGGTCCCGGATATCAGCATGTGGTGGCCACCCGTGATCACCACATCGCGCCCGGGGGCCACTTCGCCGACAACCCCGACTACGTCCACTCCTGGCCGGCGCACTGCGTCGCCGGGACCGAGGGTGTGGGCTTCCATCCGAACTTCGCCCCGGCGATCGCCTCCGGCGCGGTGGACGCCGTGTTCGACAAGGGGGCGTACGCGGCGGCGTACAGCGGTTTCGAGGGCGCCGACGAGAACGGTGTGCCGCTGGCCGCCTGGCTGCGGGCCCGCGAGATCACCGAGGTCGACGTGGTCGGCATCGCGACGGACCACTGCGTACGCGCCACCGCCCTGGACGCCGCCCGCGAGGGCTTCCACACCCACGTCCTGTTGGACCTCACAGCGGGCGTAGCCGAGGAAACCACCGAAAAGGCCCTCGACGACCTCCGAGAAGCAGGAGTGGAACTCTCCGGCAAGCCGGTCGTGTAGGCCAGCCAACTCAGCTGCGGGGCCGCGCCGCCCCAGCCGTCGCCGTCATAGCTGCGGGCAATCGTGCCGCTGGGGCGGCACCCATCCCAAAGAGAGCGGCACCCGGCAAGCGCCGGTAAGCGAACCCCCGGCCCGCCCAGCTGCAGCCGCCGAGTGCCTCACACCCGAGCCGCCGGCCTCCTCAGCAGCGCCCTGATCGGGTGCCACAGCTCCGGCGTCGTGGAGGTCCCCCCGGTCGGGGAGGTACGCCATATCAGGCCGTCCGGGTGGTGGAGCACCGCCGTGATCTCGTCCGGTGTGGGCGGGGCCGCATTGCCGCGAAGGTAGATCGCGCGCAGTCCCAGATTGCGCAGCCGGGTCAGCGCGCGGGCACGGTTGGCGGCGAGGACCAGGACACGTACGGAGCCGTCCCCGGCAGGCGGCACCCTGCCCACGACGCCACTCGCCGTGACCGGCGCCACATTCACCGGCGTGGGCGGCACCCCCTCCGGTTTGCCCGGCAGGGACCCCCCTGGGGCACGCGGCCGTGCCCAGTCCGCCGCCCTGGTCGTCGTCTCCGACAGGTTCAGGGCGACGACCACATTGCCGTCCGGCAGCTTGCAGAAACCTCCTGCGGCCATGCAGGTCACACCCCCGTGCGCGTCAGTGTCAATAAGAAGGCCACGGGATGCACCTAAACACGTCCGGCCGCGACCCGCCAAGAGGGTCGCGGCCGAACATGTTCTGACCTGCACAAACGCTGATTACTTCACCGCGGGGCCCACCTGGAGCGAGATCGTGGAGCCATCCCTGGCCTCCTTGACGATCTTGATCTTGGTGTTGGTGTCAGTGATCTTGACGCCACCCAGGGGGTTGGTCTCGTCGTAGTACGAGTTCGCGTGGTCGTCGAAGGTCGAGACGCCCTTCGACGACGGGATGCGGGTGAGGACGTCCGCCTTGTGCAGCTTCAGACCGTCCGTGCGGTACAGGCTGAACGGCGAGTCGTAGGACTGGATGCGGTTGCGCATCAGTGTGCCGTCGGACCACTTCAGCGCCGCCGGGTGGGAGTCGACGGGCAGGACCAGGCCGACACCGGGGTGCTGGCTGGTGTTGTTGTCCGCCTGCGAGGTGTCCCACTTCCAGATCAACAGACCGTTCTGGTACGGGAAGTGCTCCACCCAGTCCGGACGCGTCGTCGCGAAGCCGAAGTTGTACGGGCCGACCTTCAGCGTCTTGTCGTACGACACGTACTGACGGTTCTCGGCGATGTAGTACTGCGCGTAGTCGTCCGTGATGGACGCGCCGATGCGCGAGAAGCCCTTGGCGGTCCAAGCGGCGTCGGCCGTCTCGGCGTTGTCGGTGAAGAGCGCCGAGCCGTCGGCGGTGACGGTGATGCCGTCCGCCGCGAAGCCCTTGGGGGCCACGCCGCCGTCGGTCTGGTAGCGGAAGCGGAGGTCGATCTTCTGGCCCGCGTACGCGTCCAGGGAGTACGACAGCTTCTTGTGGTCGACGGACGAACCGGTCAGCGCCGGCTTGTCGCTGGCGTCACGCGGGATCGCCGCGCCGTCCGCCGTGCCGTCGATCGCGGTCCAGTTGGCGCCGCCGTCGGTCGAGACCTCGGTGTAGAGGTAGTCGTACTCGGCCTCGATGTCGTACCAGCCGTCGAGGGTCAGCGCGGCGGAGGACTTGCCGGTGAGGTCGACGGAACGGGTCAGCGTGTTGGAGAGGTTGTCACCGCTGCCGCTCCACCACTGGTAGGAGCCCTCGGCCGGGTCGACGATCTCCGTGGTGACCTGCTTCTCGGGCAGCTCGACGACCAGCGCCTGCTTGTCCTTGGTGTTGTACTCGGCGACACCCAGCTTGTGCTTGGACTTCGTCCCGGCCTTCGCCGTGTCGTAGTTGAGCCAGCCGAGCTGCAGCTTGTCCCAGGCGGTCATGTCGCCGGGCAGGTCGCCGATGCTGTCCTCGCCGGTGCCGAGCCAGGAGCCGGAGGACATCAGGGTCCAGAAGCCGGTGGAGTTCTCGCCGCCGCCGGTGGTGTCGTAGTGGTCCGGCAGACCGAGGTCGTGGCCGTACTCGTGGGCGAAGACGCCGAGTCCGCCGTTCTCCGGCTGGATGGTGTAGTCGCCGACCCAGATACCGGTGTCACCGATCTTGGCGCCGCCGAGCTTGTTGCCGTCGGGGCCGGTCACCCCGGCGTTGGTGCCGAAGGCGTACCAGCGGTGGGCCCAGATGGCGTCCGTGCCCTGGACGCCGCCGCCGGCGGACTCGTCCTCACCGGCGTGCACGATCTGGAAGTGGTCGATATAGCCGTCGGGCTCGTTGAAGTCGCCGTCGCCGTCGAAGTCGTAACGGTCCCACTGGTCGAACTCGGCGACGTCCGCCTTGATCTCCGCGTCGGTGCGACCGGCCGCCTTCTGCTGGTCGACCCAGGAGTTCAAGCCGTCGCTGACCACGTTCCACACGCTGGAGCAGGTGGACTGGCCGCAGGCGTTGTTGCCGTAACGGGCCTCGTTGTAGGGGACCTTGACCCAGTCCGAGACCTCGCCCTCGACCGAGTAGCGGCCCGAGGACTGCTTCTCGTAGTACTTCTTCATCGACTCGGTGTTCTTGCCGGTGCCGAAGTACAGGTCCTGGAAGTGCTGCTGGTTGTAGTCCGCCTGCCAGGCCGTGGAGTTGTCCTGGGCCCGGTCCGGCTCGGCTATCTGGTTGTGCAGCGGGCCGGGCGTGCCGCCATAGCGGCTGTCGATCTCGTCGCCGAACTCGACCAGGATCGTGAAGATCTTGTCGGTCTTCTCACGGCCCAGCTCGACGTACTTGCTCTTGCCCTTCTTGCTCGTCAGCTCGACGACCTTGGAGCCGTCACGGTTCTTCACCGTGGCGTCGCCGGATATCACCTGCTCCAGGGCCTCTTCGCGCTGAGCCTCCTGCGTCTTGCTCAGCGGGCCTTCGAGGTCGTGCTCACCGTGCTGGTGCTCCGCCGGATCATGGCGGTCCACCGAGGCCTTCGGCGTGCCGTCCGCGGCCTGCGCCACCGCGAAGGTCGAGATCGTCGCCGCGGCCGTGGCGATGGCGACACTGATGGCCGCCGCCCTGAACGTCCAGGGTCTACTGGTCACTTGATGTCCTCCCCCGCGTCCGTTCGCGCGGAGGGGATGGTCCTGGTCGTGGAGGAAGTCCGCGCGCGGTATACGCGTGTAGTCAAGTGGCCACATTCGACCGGAGTTTCGAGATAAAAGACAGATCTTGACTTGCACAGGTCAAGTGGAGTATCGGCGTCCACAGGAAGCGCTTGTTCGTTACAGGGCCGTTATGAAGCCTCTCAACGGGCGCGCGGGGCCGTCCACTTACCGGACTCCGTGAACCCGTGCGCCCCCCGTGCGCCGGGCACCGTGGGTCAGGTCACGCTTACCCGTCGTTCCGCTCGGGCACCCTGCCGAATAGAGTCGATTGGCGGAGCGCCGGAAGTCGGCGAAAGCCAAGCCGACGGTACTGCTTCACCTTTGATTCGTATCCGTCACCTCCCCTTCATCGTGACAGGCACGGGGAGGACCCCACCCGAGGACACGATTGCCATGCCTCGTCCGACGACCGCACAGCTCGCCTACGGCTCCTGCACCGTGATCCTTTCCACCCTCGCCATGCTGCTGCTGTCACAGACGAGTTCCGGCGCGGGTATCGCGGTGATCGCCCTTGCCGCCCTGGCCCTCGGCCTGCTCGTCGCACTGACCGTGCCGCTGCCGAAGACCCCGCCGAGCGCCGTCAAGGCCACCGGCCGCACCGAAACCACCGCCGCCCCGGCCCCGGTGGCCCCGTCCCCGGCTCCGGCCGCCGCCGAACCCGTACGGCGACCGGTGCACGAGACGACGGGTTCCTGAGGCCGCCCAGCGCCTTCGGCAGCTCGCAGAAACGTGACGGCGGGTCCGTGCTCCACGGACCCGCCGTTCTCCGTTGCTCCGTGCCCGTCTCACTCCGTGCCCGTCTCAACCCGTGCTGACCACCACCGTCTTCGCCGCCTTGTCGTGCAGACCCTGCTTGTACGGCTTGTCGAAGAAGCTCCAGCCGCCCGCGATCGCCGTCCAGACACAGGCGCAGCAGAAGGCGAACGGGAGCCAGAGGACGGCCGCCCGCATCAGCGCGGTCTGGATGGAGGGTGTGGAGCCGTCGCTGAGGTCGGCCACCCGCAGTTTCATCAGCCGCTTGCCGAGGGTCTGGCCGTTGCGAACCGTGAAGTAGGTGTCGTAGCCGATGTAGAGGACGGCGGCGATCACCTCCTGCCCCAGTGACTTGCCGAACTCCCAGTCGTCGGAGTCCGTCGTGTACTGGCTGACCCGGAAGGCCCATGCCAGCAGCCCCACCACGATCCCGACCAGGATCATGTCGATGATCCGCGCCAGCACCCGCTTGCCGCTGTCGGCGAGCGGCGGCATCCCCATCAGCGGGTCGCTGGGGTACTGCCCGCCGCCGTAAGGGTCGCCCCCGTAGGGGCCGCCTCCGCCGTAGGGGCCACCGCCGTAGGAGGGCGGCGACTGACCGCCGTACGGGGGCTGTCGACCCGGCGGGGTGTCGTCCGGGGAGCCGCCGCCCGGCGGTGGGGGCGGCTGTTTCTTGAACGGGTCGTCCTCCGGGGGCTGACCGGAGCCGGGGGGCGGCGGTTCGGTGCTCATGGGCCGAGTCGACCGCGTTCCCCCCGACTCCGCATCCGGCACGGGGCCGTACGGGGGACGGGGTTCCGTACGGCTGCCGGGGCGCCCGGTGGCCGGTGGGCGCCCCGCCGCTACTTGCCGGCGACGAACGTATGAGCCGCCTTGTCGTGCCAGCACTGGCGCCACGGCTTGTCCCACAGGCACCACAGGATGCCGAGCACCCCGATGCCGAGCAGGCCGGGGACGGTGTGGACGAGCCAGCGGCGGAAGGAGGCGCCGAAGGCCGGGGGCTCATGGCCCTCGATGTCGCGGACCTCGATGCCGAGCAGCCTCTTGCCCGGGGTGCGGCCCCACTTGGCGGTGGGCAGCACCTCGTAGAGGGCGCTGACGAGGAAGAGGACGCCCAGGACGATGCCCAGGTAGACCGAGGTGGTGCCGTCGAGGAGCCAGACGGTGACCTTCTCGCCGGAGAGCTTGGCCGCGTCGATCTTGCCGTTGATGTGGTCGAGCGCCCTGGTGCCGAAGGGGATGGCGGCCGCGGCGGTCACGGCGCCGACGACCGCGCTGTCGACGAGCCGGGCGGTCAGCCGTCTGCCGAGCCCGGCCGGGCGGGCCTCCGCCTGCCGCCGGGCGGCGGCCTGGAACGGGTCCTCCACCACCGGCTTCCACGGGGCGACCGGACGGTCCTCGTCCCCACCGGCCAGCTGGTGCACCTGCTGGGCCCAGGACGGCTGCCCGCCACCGGCGCCCACGGCCATCGGGGTGTCGACCGCCTGACGGGGCGCGACCTGCGGGGGTACGGCCGACGCGGGCTGCGCGGCCTGTGGGAGCTGGGGTGCCTGGGGGGACTGCGGGAGCTGGGGTACCTGAGGGATCTGGGGTGTCTGGGGTGCCTGGGGGCTCTGCAGGCCTTGCGGGACGGGGGGTTGGGCGGGCTGGGGGGAGAAGGAGCCGCCGAGTGCCGGTTGCTCGGGCCGGCGGGGGGCGGGCGGCGTCGGCGCGGGCGGGAGCGCGGGGGTCTGGGCCGGGGTGGCGGGTGCCGGGGCCGCCGGGGATGTGGTGGGCCGGGGGGTCTGGGGGCCCTGTTGGGGGCCGGAGGGCGCGGTCGGCGGGTTCGGCGGCGTCGGTGACGGGGAAGCGGGGGCCGAGGAGCCGGGGGCGAGGCCGAGGGCCTGTTGGGCGGCGGCCTGGGAGGGGGTGCGGGGTGCGCCGTACGGGCCCCGGGCCGGGGTTCCGGTTCCGCTGTCCTGCCCGGAGCGCGAGGAGTTGGTGCCGAAGACCATGGTGCCCTCGGACCGCTCCGGTTCCGTGCCCTCGGCCGGCCGGGGGCGCCCGCCCGTGCCGGGGCGGCGGAACACCACCGTGCCCTGCGGGGCGTCGTCGTCGCCGTCCGCCGGAGGGATCGTCGCCGTGCCGTCCGTGGTCGCCGTACGCCCGGAGTCGGCCGGGCCCTCGCCGGGGTCGGCCGCGAGGGACATCCGGGGGTCGGCGCCCTGGGGGGCGGCCGGTGCGGAGGAGCCCGGCGGGTTCATGGCGCCGCCCGAGGAACCCCATGACACCCGGCGGTCCTTGTCGCCGCCGAAGCCGGTCTGGCGGGAGCGGTCGGCGCCCCAGGCCGAGGCGGGTTCGGGGCGGCTGCCGTGCAGGGAGTCGGCGGAGTTCTGGCGGGCGGGCTCGTCGGCGGGCTCGGGGTCCTCGTCGAAGAAGTGGGGGCCCGTCTCCTCCACGGGGGCGGACGTACCGGACGCGCCCCCGGAGTCGGACGGCGGGACGAGCGGTTCGCCGTCCGAGGGCGCCGGACGGCTGGTGCCGGGCACCCAGGAGGCGCCGTTCCAGTACCGGACATATCCAGGAATGGACGGGTCCGGGTAATACCCTTCGCGGGGCCGGTCGTCGCCGGGGGCCGGAGTTGGGGCGCTCATGTCCGTCGTCCCGTATCTGCTCGGAGGTGGATAGGGGTCACCCACATCTACCAGACGCCGACAACTCCCATGACCGCTGCCGCCGGACCCGCCCCTTTCGCGCACGGGATCTGCTACGGCGAAGGGGGCCGCGAACGGGTCGTGGGCTCGGTCGTGGGTCGGTCGTGGGCTCGGTCGCGGGCCCGTCGGAAAAAAGTTTCTCGAACCCGCGTAATGCTTCGGCCTCCTCAGCCCTCTCACTCGTACGGGCCCGCTCACAGGGCCCGCCACGAGACCCGTGGGCCCCGTCCGGGGCCGGTAGGAGAGGAACGACCGCCATGAAGCACACTGTCGTGGAGCGTGAACTGGAGCTGCGGCTCATCCTGTCGCCCGAGCGCGGTATCCCCGTACCGGCCAAGCTCGGCTACCGCAGCGACGACCCGTACGCCGTGCACATCACCTTCCACATCGACTCGAACCGTCCCGTGCACTGGACGTTCGCCCGCGAACTGCTGGTCGAGGGGGTGTTCCGGCCGTGCGGGCACGGGGATGTGCGGGTGTGGCCGACGAAGGTGAGGGGCCGCAGTGTGGTGCTGATGGCGCTCAGCTCGCCGGACGGGGACGCCCTGCTGGAGGCGCCCGCTCCCCAGGTGTCGGCCTGGCTGGAGCGGACGCTGCGGATGGTCCCGCCGGGCGCCGAGTTCGAACAGCTGCACATCGACGACGCCCTGGCCGAACTGCTGGCCCAGTGAGTCGAGGGGAGGTTCCTCAGAAGAGCTTGCCGGGGTTGAGGATGCCCAGCGGGTCGAAGGCCGCCTTCACCGCCCGCTGCATCTCCATCCCCACCGGGCCGATCTCACGCGCCAGCCACTCCTTCTTCAGGATGCCCACGCCGTGCTCGCCGGTGATCGTGCCGCCGAGTTCCAGGCCGAGGGCCATGATCTCGTCGAAGGACTCCCGGGCGCGCCGGCACTCGTCGGGGTCGGCCGCGTCGAAGCAGACGGTGGGGTGGGTGTTGCCGTCACCGGCGTGGGCGACGACCCCGATGGTGAGCCGCTGCTTCTCGGCGATCCGCTCGATGCCCTCGATGAGGTCGACGAGCCGGGACCGGGGCACGCAGACGTCGTCGATCATCGTCGTGCCCTTGACCGCCTCCAGTGCGGGCAGCGACAACCGCCGTGCCCGCAACAGCAGTTCGGACTCGGCCGGGTCGTCCGCCGGTACGACCTGGGTGGCGCCCGCGGCCTCGCAGAGCGCGCCGACCGCGGCGAGGTCGGCGGTGGGGTCCGGGGTGTCGAAGGCGGCCAGCAGCAGCGCCTCGGTCGTCTCCGGCAGCCCCATGTGGGCGAGGTCGTTGACGGCCTTCACCGTCGTACTGTCCATCAGTTCGAGCAGTGAGGGGACATGCCCTCCCTCCATGATCCGGCACACCGCGTCACAGGCCGCCGCGGCCGACGAGAACTCGGCGGCCAGCACCAACTGCTGCGGCGGCCGCGGCTTGAGCGCCAGGATCGCCCGTACGACGATGCCGAGCGAGCCCTCGGAGCCGACGAAGAGCCGGGTCATGTCGTACCCGGCGACGCCCTTCGCCGTGCGCCGCCCCGTGGACATCAGCCGGCCGTCGGCCAGCACGACGTCCAGCCCGAGGACGTACTCGGCGGTGACCCCGTACTTCACACAGCACAGGCCGCCCGAGGCCGTGCCGATGTTGCCGCCGATGGTGCACATCTCCCAGCTGGAGGGGTCGGGCGGGTAGTAGAGGCCGTGTTCGTTCACCGCGCGGGAGAGCGTGGCGTTGACGACTCCCGGTTCGACGACGGCGATCCGGTCGACGGGGTTGATCTCGATGATCCGGTCCATCTTGACGAGCGACAGCACGATGCAGCCCTCGGAGGCGTTGGCCCCGCCGGACAGTCCCGTACGGGCGCCCTGCGGCACCACCGGAGTGCGTAGCTCGGTGGCGGTCCGCATCACGTGCCGCACCTGTTCGACGGTCCTCGGCAGCACCACCACCGCCGGGGCGCCCGCCTCGCAGAAGCTCGCCATGTCGTTCGCGTACGACGCCGTCACATCCGGGTCGGTCAGCACGGCCTCCGGCGGCAGGCCGCTCAGCAGACGGTCGACGAGTGCGCCGGTGGTCACTGTGCCCGTGGAGCTCGGTGCTTCGCTACGGCTCATGATCACAGGGTCGCATCCACGGCCATCGGTGTGAAGGCCGTCGGCGCGAGCCCCCGGGTACGGGACGTGACCGCCGTGTGGACGCACAGTGAGCGGCATGTCTGAGGAGTCCGAGGAGAACGAGCGGCGGGTCGGCCGGGGAGCGTCGAGGGGGAAGGGGCGGCGTCGGGGCCTGTGGGCCGTGGCCTTCGGGTGTGCCGTGGTCGGGGGTGTGGTGCTCGGGGGTGCGGTGAGGGTGGTACCGCCGGACGGGGGAGGCGGTGACGGCGGGCGGGGTGCCGGGGCGGTGGAGCCAGCGGTTACGGGTGGTGCTGCGGGGGCTGTGGGTGCGGTGGGGGCGGTGGGAGCGCCGGGGCCTCAGGGGCGTGCCGCGGAAGCGGTGCGGGCGAGGGTGGTGCGGGCGGGGGTTCCGATGGCGGCGTCGGACCTCTCGGCGGTCATTCGTGAGCGCGAGGGGCGGGTGCGGGCGCGGCCCCGGGATCACGGGTCGTGGGCGGTGCTCGGTACGGCGTATGTCGAACGGGCGCGGCGGGCCGGTGCCGTGACCGACTATCCGAAGGCCGCGCGGGCGCTGCGCAGATCGCTGACGCTCCGGCCGCACGAGAACGCGGCGGCCGTCGACGGCATGGCCGCGCTGGCCACCGCCCGCCGGGACTTCGCCACGGCCCGCGACTGGGCCGAGCGGGCGGTGCGGGACTCCCCCGGGCGCTGGACCTCGTACGTCCTGCTCATCGACGCGTACGACGGGCTCGGCCGCTACCGGGACGCCCGCGAGATCTTGGGGGAACTGCTGGAGCTGGAGGTGGCGCCGGGGGCCGCCGCCGCGGTGCGGGCGCGGGCCGCGTCGGTGTACTGGGACGAGGGGCGCCGGGAGGACGCGGCCTCGGCGATCACCGACGCCGCGATCTCGGCGGAGACGCCCGCCGAGGAGGCCGCGTGGTGGGTCAGGGCCGGGGAGTTGGCGTGGGAGCGCGGGGAGGCCGAGGCGTCACTGCGCTACTGCGGGACCGCCGGACGGCTGATCCCCGGGGGTGACGCGGAGGCGGAGGCCTGCCGGGGGCGGGCGCTCGCGGCGCTGGGCCGCGCGCCTGAGGGCGTACGGGCGTACCGGGCGTCGCTCGCGCTGCGCCCGTCACCCCAAGTCGCGCTGCGGCTGGGCGAGTTGTACGAGGCGCTGGGGCGGGAGGAGGCGGCGCGGAAGCAGTACGGGGTGGTACGGGCCCTGGTGCGCGCGTCGGCCGCCGCCGGGGTGAACGACTCGCTCGTCCTCGGGGCGTTGGAGGCGGACCACGGTGATCCGGAGGTCGCGGTGCGGGTGCTTCGCGAGGAGTGGCGGCGACAGCCCGGGCTGGGGGTGGCCGATGCGCTGGGGTGGGCGCTGCATCGGGCCGGTGAGGACGAGGAGGCGTTGCGCTATGCCCTCCGGGCGACGGACCGGGGGCGGGGTGGGGAGGTGCGCAGTGCGGTGCGTATGCACCGCCGGGGGGAGATCGAGCAGGCGCTCGGGCTTTCGGCTTCGGCGCGGAGGCATTTGGAGGAGGCGGGGAGGATCAATCCGTATGTGGGGAGGGGCGCCTCATAGCTCGGGGGTACGGGTAGGACGGCGACTGCGGGCCGTAGGTGGCTGGTCGCGCAGTTCCCCGCGCCCCTGAAAGACATGGCCCTGCGGGCCTGTCTTTCGAACAGGGGCGAAGCCCCCTGTTCAGGGGCGCGGGGAACTGCGCGAGCAACCACACACCACCCGCAGTCGCCATCTCACCCATACCCCCGAGCTGTTAGGCGCCCCCGCTAAAGATTCCCCCGCCTCTCCTGCTCCCTCTCGATCGCCTCGAACAGCGCCTTGAAGTTGCCCTTTCCGAAGCCCATGGAGCCATGCCGTTCGATGATCTCGAAGAAGACCGTCGGACGGTCCTGAACCGGCTTGGTGAAGATCTGCAACAGATACCCGTCCTCGTCGCGATCGGCGAGGATCTTCAGCTCGCGCAGGGTCTCGACGGGAACCCGGGTGTCGCCGACCCACTCCCCCAGGGTGTCGTAGTACGAGTCGGGCGTGTCCAGGAACTGGACCCCCGCCGCCCGCATCGTGCGTACGGTCCGCACGATGTCGTTGGTGTTCAGCGCGATGTGCTGGACGCCGGCCCCGCCGTAGAACTCCAGATACTCGTCGATCTGGGACTTCTTCTTGGCGATAGCGGGCTCGTTGATCGGGAACTTGACCTTGAGGGTGCCGTCCGCGACGACCTTCGACATCAGGGCGCTGTACTCGGTGGCGATGTCGTCGCCGACGAACTCCTTCATGTTCGTGAAGCCCATGACGCGGTGGTAGAAGTCGACCCAGTCGTTCATCCGGCCGAGTTCGACGTTGCCGACGCAGTGGTCGATGGCCTGGAAGGTGCGCTGGGCGGGCGGTTCGACGAGGGGGTCGGCGGCGGCGTAGCCGGGGAGGTACAAGCCGTCGTAGGCGCCGCGTTCGACGAGGGTGTGGCGGGTGGTGCCGTAGGTGGCGATCGACGCCAGGACGACCGTGCCGTGCTCGTCCTCGACCTCGTACGGCTCGGCGACCGAGCGGGCGCCGTGTTCGACGGCGTAGGCGTACGCCCGGCGCGCGTCCGGGACCTCGATGGCGAGGTCGACGACGCCGTCCCCGTGCTCGGCGACATGCTCGGCGAGGAAGTGGCCCCAGGGGGTGGCCGCCTTCACCACCGAGGTGAGGACGAACCGGGCCGAGCCGTTCTCCAGGACATAGCTCGCCGTCTCACGGCTGCCGGTCTCGGGCCCGGCATAGGCCACGAGCCGCATACCGAAGGCGGTCGAGTAGTAGTGGGCGGCCTGTTTGGCGTTGCCCACGGCGAAGACGACAGCGTCCATTCCCTTGACCGGGAAGGGGTCTGCCTGCCGTGCGGTGTCGGGGACATGGTGGGTGTGCGCGGAGGTGGCTGCCATAGTCGCAGAGTCCTCCCGCCTCACAAGGTGCGCAACACTTCGCTTTCTTGCTGCACAATGTGCTCAACCGTGCGGGGGTTCGGGCGGGTTTTCTGTGCAGGGTGACCAACCGGGGAGGTCTCATGGCGATCGATCATCTGGATGGTCGGTTGATCGTGCTGTTGGCGCGGGAGCCGCGTATCGGGGTGCTGGAGATGTCGCGGCGGCTCGGGGTCGCGCGCGGCACGGTCCAGGCGCGGCTGGACCGGCTTCAGTCGAATGGAGTGATCCGGGGATTCGGGCCCCAGGTCGATCCGGCCGCCCTCGGCTATCCGGTGACGGCGTTCGCGACGCTGCAGATCCGACAGGGTCAAGGGGCGCGTGTACGGGCGCACTTGGCGACCGTGCCGGAGGTGCTGGAGCTGCATACGACGACCGGCAGTGGAGACATGCTGTGCCGTCTGGTGGCCCGTTCGAACGCCGATCTTCAACGGGTGATCGACCTGGTTGTCGGTTTCGATGGGATCGTCCGGGCCTCCACCGCGATCGTCATGGAGAACCCCGTTCCGCTGCGGATCATCCCGCTGGTGGAACAGGCGGCGGAGGACCGGGAGACGACGACGTAGCCGAGTGAGCCGATCGGGTCGAGCGGGCCGATCGGGTCGATCGGGTCGATCGGGTCGTGCCGGTCGGTCGCCTGCGGGAGCGCGTGACGGTGACGTGGCGGTGAGGTGGCGGTGAGTTTCTGGGAGTACCTGTGCAGTTACCACGAGCGCCTGCTGTTCGACGCGTATCAGCATGCGAGCGCCGTGTTCCAGTGCATGGTCCTGGCGACCGTCTTCGGTGTGCTCATCGGTGTCGTCACCTATCGCAGCGCATGGGCCGCCGGCCTCGCCACGGTCACCACCTCCGCCGTCCTGACCGTCCCCTCCCTCGCCCTGATCGGCCTGCTGATCCCGGTGGTGGGGCTGGGCGTGGCCCCGACCGTCATCGCCCTGACGCTGTACGGGCTGCTGCCGGTGGTCCGGAACGCGATCGTGGGCCTGCGCGGGGTCGACCCGGCGCTGGTGGACGCGGCGAAGGGCATCGGCATGTCCCGGACGGCACGGCTGACACGCGTCGAACTGCCGCTCGCCTGGCCGGCCGTTCTCACGGGCATCCGGGTCTCCACCCAGATGCTGATGGGCATCGCCGCCATCGCCGCGTATGCCTCCGGCCCCGGTCTCGGCAACGAGATCTTCCGCGGCATCGCCTCCCTGGGCAGCGCCAACGCCCTCAACCAGGTCCTCGCCGGCACCCTCGGCATCATCGCCCTGGCCCTGCTCTTCGACGCGGCCTATGTACTGGTCGGGCGGTTGACGATTACGAGGGGGATTCGTGGTTGACAACCGTACGACCGGCGCAACCATTGAGCTGATCAATCTCACCAAGCGCTATCAAGGCAGCCGTCAACCCTCCGTCAATGGCGTCAATATGCGGATCAACGCGGGCGAGACGGTGGTGCTCGTCGGCCCCTCGGGGTGCGGCAAGTCGACAACGCTCAAGATGATCAACAGGTTGATCGAGCCGTCCAGTGGTTCCATCCGGATCAATGATGAGGACGTGACCGACATTGATCCGGTCAAGCTACGACGCAAGATCGGCTATGCGATCCAGTCGTCGGGCCTCTTCCCCCATATGACCGTCGCCCAGAACATCGCCCTGGTCCCGAAGATGGTCGGCTGGCCGGCGTCGCGGGTCAGGGCGCGGGTGACGGAGATGCTGCATCTGGTGGGCCTCGACCCCGGCGACTTCCACGACCGCTACCCCCGCCGGCTCTCCGGCGGCCAGCAACAACGCGTGGGCGTGGCCCGGGCCCTGGCCGCCGATCCTCCCGTCCTCCTGATGGACGAACCCTTCGGCGCCGTGGACCCCCTCACCCGCGACCGCCTCCAGGACGAGCTGCTCCACCTCCAACGCGAACTCCGCAAGACGATCGTCTTCGTCACCCACGACGTCGACGAGGCCCTCAAACTGGCCGACCGCATCGCGATCCTCGGCGAACGGTCACGCATCGCCCAGTTCGATACTCCCGAGGCAATCCTCACCAGCCCGGCGGACGATTTCGTATCGGGTTTCGTGGGAGGCCGGGCGAAGCGGGGGTCAAGCGGATGACGGCCCCGGAGGCGCCCAGCAGCCGTCGTAGCTGCGGACAGTCATGCCACTGCGGCAGCTGCCCACCCAGTAGTCGTCATAGCTGCGGGCAATCGTGCCGCTGGGGCGGCGCCCATCCCAAAGAGGGGGGCGCCCATCCCAAAGAGAGCGGCACCCGGCAAGCGCCGGCAAGCGAAACCCCGCCCCGCCCAGCCCCGGCACCGGACCACGCACCCACCCCGCCCCGCCTGGCGGTTGGCCCTCCCCACCTGACCTGGCAAAAGCTCACCCTCCTGCCCGCCCTCCTCGTACTCGTCCTCCTCTCCACCTGGCTCTGGTTCCGCCAGGCGGATCTCGACCCGATCACCGAGAACGCCCTCTCGAACGACCAGGTCTCCCAAGCCCTCTGGCAACACATCCAACTGACCGCGATCTCGACCTTCTTCGTCCTCCTGACCGCGATCCCCCTCGGCATCCTCCTCACCCGCCACCCCTTCCACAGAGCAACCCCCGCCGCCATGGCGATCGCCAACACCGGCCAGGCCACCCCGGCCATCGGCCTGCTCGCCCTCCTCGTGATCTGGCTCGGCATCGGCCGCACGGCCGCCCTGATCGGCATCGTCATCTACGCCGTCCTACCGGTCCTCTCCAACACGATCACCGGCCTGAAATCGAACGACCCCACCCTCCTGGAAGCCGCCAGGGGCATCGGCATGTCACCGGCCCAGGTCCTCACCCGCGTCGAACTCCCTCTCGCCCTTCCCCTGATCCTCGCGGGCGTCCGCACGGCCCTGGTTTTGAGCGTGGGCACGGCCACCCTCGCCACGTTCGGCGGAGGCGGCGGCCTCGGCGTACTGATCACCACCGGCATCACCACCCACCGCATGCCGGTCCTGGTCCTGGGATCGATCCTCACGGTCACCCTGGCCCTCCTGATCGACTGGCTGGCCTCCCTGGCCGAACTGGCGCTGCGGCCCAGGGGGTTGGAGACGGACCCATGAGCCGTACGCCCCCGCCGCGGGCCGCCGCCGCGCCGGCCCTCTGCTCATTACTCGCCCTGCTCTCGGCCTCCTGCGGCCTCACCAGCGGCTCCCCCATGACCGACGACGTACGGCCCGGCTCCCTCGGGAAGGGCCGGCCACTGGCGGGCGCCGAGCTGACCGTGACCTCCAAGGACTTCACCGAGAACCTGATCCTCGGCGCGATGATGGGCATCGCGTTCCAGGCGGCCGGGGCGGAGGTGGTCGACCGTACCGGCATCCAGGGTTCGTTCGGCGCCCGGGAGGCGGTGCGCAGCGGGGAGGCGGACGCCATGTACGAGTACACGGGCACCGCCTGGATCACCTACCAGGGCAACAGCACCCCCATCGCCGACCCGCGCCGCCAGTGGAAGGCGGTACGCGACGCCGACCTGGGGAACGGTCTGACCTGGCTGCCGCCCGCCGCCCTCAACAACACCTACGCGCTCGCTCTGAACCGCGCGAACTCCGCCAAGTACCGCACGAGGAGCCTCTCCGACGTGGCCGGGCTGGCCGCACGCGATCCCCGGGCGGTCACGTTGTGCGTGGAGAGCGAGTTCGCCAACCGCGCGGACGGGCTGCCGGGCCTGCAGCGGGCGTACGGCATGCGCCTTCCCGCCGCCAACATCACTCAGATGGACACCGGGATCATCTACACGCAGGCGGCGAAGGGGAGTTGCCTGTACGGGGAGGTGTACACCACGGATGGGCGGATCGCCTCGATGCGGCTGGCCGTGATGGCCGACGACCGCGGCTTCTTCCCCAACTACAACGCGGCCCCCGAGATCAACTCAGCCACCCTGAAGCGCTGGCCCGAGATCGCCGACATCCTGGCCCCCCTCACCAGCAGGCTCGACAACGACGTGGCCCGCGCGCTGAACGCCAAGGTGGACGTCGACGGCGAGGACCCGCACCAGGTGGCGTTGGAGTGGATGGTGGCGGAGGGGTTCGTACGGGAGGGGTGAGTGGGGCGAGGGGTGAGTGGGGCGAGGGGTGAGTGGGGCTGCGGGCGCAGGGGACGTGGTGCGGGCACCGTTCCTCGTGCTCAGCAGGCCGGGACCTCGCCCTTGCCGGATTCCAGGGCGACCAGCGCGTTCACGGCGCCGTCGAGTGTCTTGACGGGGATGAGCCGGAGCCCCTTCGGCAGTTCGGCCTTGGCGTCGGCGCACTCGGCCTGCGGGACGAGGAAGACGGTGGCGCCGTCGCGGCGGGCGGCCTGGGTCTTGAGGGGCACACCGCCGACGGCACCGACGTTGCCGGAGGCGTCGATGGTCCCCGTACCGGCGATGACCCGACCGCCGGTGAGATCGCCGCCGCTGCCGTCGCCGTCGAGTTTGTCGATGATGCCGAGGGAGAAGAGCAGACCGGCGCTGGGGCCGCCGACGTCGGCGAGGCGCAGGGTGACCTCGATGTCGCCGGAGTCCTCACCGAGGTGGGCGAGGGCCGCCTCGGTCGCCGTGTCCTGGGACTTCTTCATCTCGGCCTGGTTGTACTCCTGGATCTCCTCGACGGTCTCGCCGCTCGGATAGACCGCGTCCCGGGGCATGACGGCCTCGTCGGTATCCAGCCACGCGTCGATCACGTCCCCGAGCCCGACACTGGCCTCCGGCCCGGTCGCCTCGATGGTCGTCATCCGCAACTGCCCACTCGTCCTCCGGGTCTCGGCCCCGGAGACGGTGATCACCGGCTCCCCCTTGTTCTCCCCGAGCACATTCGCCGTCATCCCCGGCCGCGCCACAGTAAACGGCAACGGCGCGAACACGGCCGTGGCCAGCAGCCCCACGACGGGCAGGGCGCAGATACCTACAGCGATGGGCCGCGAAAAACGGTCGAGACGAGAGAGCACGGAATCAATCTACGTGAGCACGACTTCCGGCCGGGGGCCGGTACTCGCACCCCCAGCCGTCGTAGCTGCCGCCGCCACCCCAGCCGCCACAGCTGCGGGCGCCACCCCAGCCGTCATAGCTGCGGGCAATCGTGCCGCTGGGGCGGCACCCATCCCACAGAGAGCGGCACCCTGTCAGCGCCGGCAAGCGAAACCCACCCCCGCCCAGCCCCGGCGCCGGGTGCCTAATAGCTCGGGGGCACAGGGTGATATCGCGGCTGCCGGTACATCGTGGCTGGTCGCGCCCACGCGGCGGAGCCGCAAATCGACACAGCCCCGCGCCCCTTTTAAAGCTGAGCCCCGGCTGCCAAAGCCGCCCCCTGGTACTCAGCCCCAACCCCAGGCGCCCCACTCCAACGAAGGGCACCCAACCCCCACCGCTCACCGCAACGCATCAGCCACCTCCCGAGCCGCATCCATCACCCGAGGCCCCACCCGCTCCGGTATCGCCTCGGCCAACATCACCACCCCCACACTCCCCTCGACCCCGCTCACCCCGAGCAGAGGAGCCGCGGCCCCACTGGCCCCCGCCTCCAGCTCCCCATGCGTGAGCGTGTACCCGGGCCCGTCCGCAGGCTGCTGCCGAGCCGCCAGGATCGCCCTCCCCGCGGCCCCCCGATCCAGCGAATGCCGAAACCCGGCCCGATAGGCGACGTGATAATCCGTCCACGTCGGCTCGACGACGGCGACGGCGAGCGCCTCGCTGCCATCGACCAGCGTCAGATGAGCGGTCGCCCCGATGTCCTCGGCCAACGCCCGCAACGCGGGCAGCGCGGCCTCCCGCACCAGCGGATGCACCTGCCGCCCCAGCCGCAGCACACCGAGCCCCACCCGGGCACGTCCGCCCAGGTCACGACGTACAAGAGAGTGCTGTTCCAGGGTGGCGAGCAAACGGTACACAACGGTCCGGTTGACCCCGAGCCTGTTGGACAGCTCGGTGACGGTCAGCCCGTGGTCGGTGTCGGCGAGGAGTTTGAGGACACGTAGTCCCCGATCAAGGGTTTGAGAGGTCTCCGCGGTCACGACGCCCACTCCTTCGTGGTGAGGCGGCGGCCCCAGTCGCGAGGGATGCGTCACCGGTCCCGTCGGCGACGCGCTACAGAGGCCGCCGATCGGCTGGACCCGGGTTGATCCGGGCGGAGTCGCTTCACGGCTGCGCTCCGCGGCGGCGCTGCCACGGGGCGTATGCGTAGCGGGACAGTAGACGAGCGGGTTCGCTGAGCGGAAGACTCCGTCCAGAATCCGGTCAAGCGCCGGTATGGACTACTTCCTTATGTCACGAAATGTAAGGGCGCCCCTCACCCGGCGCACACACCCCCACACCGAGCGCACCCGCAAACCCACACGCCCCACAGCCCCACAGCCCCCATCACCGCGTACCCGGCAGCGGATGCCCGGCGGCGCGGTGGTCACTTCATCCGCGTGGCCCACTCCTGCACCTTGGCGATCCGCTGCCGCAACTGCCCGGCCGTGGCCTCGGCACTCGGCGGCCCACCGCACACCCGCCGCACCTCGGTGTGGATCACACCGTGCGGCTTACCGCTCTGATGCGAGTACGCCCCCACCATGCCGTTGAGCTGTTTCCGCAGCTCAAGCAGCTCCTTGTGGGTGACGACGGGCCGCCGCTCGGCCGGGAGTTCGACCAGATCGGCCTCGGCGTCCGGCTTCTTCCGGCTGTGCGCGATCTGCCGGGCCTGCCGCTTCTGCAGCAGCAACTGCACCTGGTCCGGCTCCAGCAGCCCGGGAATGCCGAGGTAGTCCTGCTCCTCCTCGCTCCCGGGGTGGGCCTGCATCCCGAACTCGGCGCCGTTGTACATGACCCGGTCGAACACGGCGTCGGACTCCAGCGCCTCGAAGGGCAGCATGTCCTGGTCGCCGGTGTCCTCGTCCTGCTGCCGCTCGGCCTCCGCGAGGAGCTTGTCCTCCTCGGCGTACGGGTCCTCCTCGCCGCCCTTCTTCGGCTTGTCGAGGACGTGGTCCCGCTCGCGCTCCATCTCGCCCGCGAACCCGAGCAGATCGGGCACCGTCGGCAGGAACACGGACGCGGTCTCGCCCCGGCGCCTCGACCGTACGAACCGCCCGACGGCCTGCGCGAAGAACAGCGGCGTGGAGATGGTCGTGGCGTACACCCCGACCGCGAGCCGGGGCACGTCGACGCCCTCGGACACCATCCGCACCGCGACCATCCACCGATCGGTGCTGCCGCTGAACTCGTCGATCCGGTCCGACGCACCCGAATCATCGGACAGTACGAGCGTCGCACTCGTCCCCGTGATCTCCCGGATCAGCTTGGCGTAGGCGCGCGCCGAGTCCTGGTCGGAGGCGATGACGAGCGCACCGGCGTCCGGGATCGCCTTCCTGACCTCGGTGAGCCGATGGTCGGCGGCGCGCAGCACACTCGGCATCCACTCACCGCGCGGATCGAGCGCGGTACGCCATGCCTGGCTGATCGCGTCCTTGGTCATGGGCTCGCCGAGCCGGGCCTCGATCTCGTCGCCGGCCTTGGTCCGCCACCGCATGTTGCCGCTGTAGGAGAGGAAGATGACGGGCCGCACGACATGGTCGGCGAGCGCGTTCCCGTAGCCGTAGGTGTAGTCGGCGGACGACCGCCGAATCCCGTCCGCCCCCTCCTCGTACGCCACGAAGGGGATGGGGTTGGTGTCGGACCGGAACGGCGTACCGGTGAGCGCGAGCCGCCGGGTCGCCGGCTCGAAGGCCTCAAGACACGCCTCACCCCAGGACTTGCTGTCACCGGCGTGATGGATCTCGTCGAGGATGACGAGGGTCTTGCGCTGCTCGCTGCGATTGCGGTGCAGCATCGGCCGCACACCGACGCCGGCGTAGGTGACGGCGACCCCGTCGTACTCCCTGCCGAGCGGGCCCGCGCTGTACTCGGGATCGAGCTTGATCCCTATCCGCGCCGCCGCCTCCGCCCACTGCTTCTTCAGATGCTCGGTCGGCGCCACGACGGTGACCTGCTGCACGACATGGTGGTGCAGCAGCCAGGACGCGAGCGTCAGCGCGAAGGTCGTCTTCCCGGCTCCGGGTGTCGCGACCGCGAGAAAGTCCCGCGGCTGCTCCTGGATGTACTTCTCCATCGCCCCCTGCTGCCAGGCACGCAGCTTGCCGGCCGTACCCCAGGGGGCACGACCGGGAAAGGCGGGTGAGAGGTGGTGGCTCGTGGAAGAGGATGCGGCGGTGGTAGTCACGATCTCCGGGTTTTGCGGGTCGAATCGAAGGGGCCGCGCGAAGCGCGTCAGTTAGGGCGGTGGTGGGAGACGGGTGGGCGGCTCGGGGCGAGGCAGCGGGGCGCCCTCACCAAACCGACTCGGACACCCCGGCTACGTATGACAACCGGGCCACCCTACCGGCGGCCCGGGCCCGTCAATACGCGAACTACGCCGGGGCACCGGCGGATGGGACTCAGCTCACATCGCCTCGTGCAACGTCCTCAAGCGCCCAGCGATCAGGGTCACATCCTCAAGGCTGTCGCTCGCCACCTCGATGACGAGCTTGTACGCCTCGTCCTGATCGATGTCGAGCATCTCGGTGCCGTTGACATCGAGAAACACAACCGTGCACATCCAGGCCATGCGCTTGTTGCCGTCCACCAAGGGGTGGTTCACAGCAAGCGACTGAAGCAGCGCGGCAGCCTTCTCGAAGAGGTCCGTGTACGCCTCCACTCCGAACATCTGCGACTGGGGGCGGTGAACGGCCGAGCTGAGCAGACCCAGGTCCCGCACCGCGACCTGGGTCTGCTCCCCGCACGCCAACTCCGCCAGGTCCAGGACTTCCTGGACCGTGAGGTACTTCATCTACTCCCCCAGCCGCTTCAGCAGGTCGGCGTGACCCGCCGCGTACTTGGCCCCCAGTCGGCGAATCGTGGCCCGGTCGGCCTCCTGCTCCAGATACCGATCGATCGCCTGAAGCACTATGGCGTGCATACTGCGCCCCTCCTCCTCGGCACGCAGCTTGAGCGCTTCCTGCTGGTCGTCGCGCAGACGAAGGTTCATAGCCATACCACGACGGTACCACTCAAGGGACCACATTGGTACCAATTGCCTATACGGCCCGCAACCGCCTGGTCACCCAAGCCCCCACCAACGCCACCCCCGCCATCGGCAGGAATACGACAACGAAGGCGCCCGGATGCGAAGCCGTCTCGGCGGCGGCGGTGGTGGCCGCGTGCCCCACCGCACCGCCCCCCAGGGCGGCGAACGCCGCACCGCTCGCCGCCAGCAGCAACGCGTTGGAGAGCCCGTCGGACATCTGGAGGGCGGCGGAGTTGGTACCGGCCTCCTCGGGGGCGGAGAGCTTGAGCAGCAGCACGCTGGTCGAGGAGATGACCAGCCCCATCCCGAAGCAGCCGAACGACCACACCACCGCCACGGTCCACACCGGAACGCTCTCGATCAGCACGCTCGGCACCACCACGATCGCCGCCGCGACCAGCAGCATCCCGAACGTCATCAGCCGCTCCCGATACGGCTCCAGCCGCGCCCGCGACTGCATCCACGACCCCAACGCCCACGTCCCCCCACTCGCCGCCAGCGACATCCCTGCCTGCGTCGGCGTGAGCCCCCGCTCGGTGACCAGCATCAACGGCACGAACGCCTCGGCCCCGATGAACGCCCCCGCCGCCAGCCCCCGCAACAACACCACGGACGGCAGCCCCCGCGCCGCCCGATACGTCCCCTTCGGCAGCAGCCCCCGCACGGCCGGCACCAGCAACCCCACGCCCACCGCCGCCGGCACCAGCGACCACCACCGCGACTCCTGAGCGGCGTACTGCAACAGCCCGGCCCCGGCCGAGATCCCGAAGGCGAGCCGGATACGACGCCGGTCGAAGGCACCGGCATCCGCACCGACATCCGCCCCGGCGTCACCCTCCCCTCCCCCCACCGGACCCGACGCCCGCCGCCGTATCTGCGGCAGCGCCAGCACCAGCGGGAGGACGACCAGCGCCGGGATGCCCACGAACACCCAGCGCCAGCCGAGGTGTTCCGTTACGGCACCGGCGGCGAGCGGGCCGATCACGGTCGGCAGTATCCAACTCGCCGCGAACGCCGCCATGATCGCCGGACGCAGCCGCTCCGGATAGGCCCGCCCGACCACCACATAGAGCGCGACGATCACCAGTCCACCGCCGAGCCCCTGCACGGCCCGCCCGAGCACGAACAGCCACATCGCCCCGGCGGTCCCGGCCAGCACCAGCCCGGCCCCGAACGCCGCGATCCCCGTCGTCAACGACCCCAAGGGCCCCCGCAGGTCGGACCACTGCCCGGCCAGCACCATCCCGAACAGACTCGTCGTGAAGTACGCCGAGAACGCGAACCCGTACGCCGAGATGCCGTTCAACTCCCGCGCCGCCACCGGCATGGCGGTCCCGACGGCCGACGCCTCGAAGGCGATCAGCAACACGACGGAGACGATGCCGACGCTGAGCGCCCGATACGACCGCCCCAGCACCCCCTCCTCGCTCTCGGCGACGCCAACGGACAGATCGGTCTCATGCGCGACACCAGCGCCACGCGGTCTCGGAACGGCCATGCCCACCACGGTAAGGGGCACCCCTGACGTTGACCCCTGTCCCAAGTCCCCCACCACCTAAGACCTTGGTCGTACGACCGCCCGCAGCGACGTTTTATGAACGGCACATGGCAGTCCCATTGCACCCCGCCCCCACCCCTTGAGCCCTCACCCGAGCCCGGCCTACGGTCTACACATCAAGTCCGGAGCACCCCAAACGCTCCCAACCCGGCCGTGTGCCCGAGTGGTTTAGGGACTCGCCTGCAAAGCGAGTTACGTGGGTTCGATTCCCGCCACGGCCTCTGTGTTCCAGCCCGCTTACCGGCCGGCCACTACCAAGTGGTCGGCCACTCGGCGTTCCCGAAGCACGCGCCGTTCTCCCTGCTCTCCCTGTGCAGCAGCCACAGCGAGAACGCCAGCGTCGAGATGTCCGTGTGGAGGGAGCACAGGGTGGATTCCCGCTCGCTCCAGTTGAGGATCTCGCCCGTCGTGCCGTCGACCACGACGCTGTTGCCCTCGACGAAGTGGCCGAGGCGTATCAAGTGGGTGGCCCGGGAGGGGAGTTGGACGGGGGTCGGCTCATCGGCACACTCGCCCGCGCGGTACTCGGGGTGCTCGCCCGCGTAGTACTCCGCGAGGGTCGGCAGGGGGATGTCCGTGTCGAGGTGGAACACGGCGTGCTCCTCCGGCAGGCCCATGTCGCGCAGGAAGCGGCGGGTCGGCTCGTGCGTCAGCGTGGCCGGGAAGTCGAAGTCCTCGTAGCGCCACACCCTGCTCTCGCCGAACTCCTCGTCCAGCAGCCGGGCGGGCAGATCCAGCGTCAGCCCCGACCTCGTGACCGGCCCCCCGGTCAACTCGGCCAGATCCATCAGGTCGTTCAGGTCCGTCAGGCCCATGGTCCCCATCGTCGTCGTGCTCATGGCTCCCCCAAGCTCCCCGGCACATGGCTCACAGCGTGCGTCCCCCAGCGGGCAACACCTCACCGCCCAGCGGTCGTTCCCACTGCCAAGAACCATACGCGGCCCCACTGACAACGTCCGGATGATGTGAGAACACCCATGTCAGAGGCCATGTGGGGGTGCGGGAGTCGCAGGAGTGACCTTGCGCCCGCCGTCACGCCGTCACGACCGCCGCCTGCGGGCGGATCGGGAGGCGGTTCACCGGGCGGCCCGTCGCGGCGCGTACCGCCGACGCGATGGCCGCCGGGGACGTGACCACCGGCACCGCGCTCGCGGCCTTCGCGCCGAACGGTGCCACCACGTCCCGTTCCTCGACCAGCTTGACGATGCGGATGTCGGGGGCGTCGAGGGCGGTGGGGAGGGCGTAGCCGGTGAGGTCGGGGTGGCGTACCAGGCCCCGGGGGGTGCGCAGGTTCTCCGTCAGCGCGATGCCGACGCCCTGGGTGACGCCCGCCTCGATGCGCGCGGCGAGCTGCGCCGGGTTCAGGACCCGGCCCACGTCCTGGGCGATCGCCAGCTCCACGACCCGTACCGAGCCGAGTTCGATGTCGACGTCCACCACGGCTCGGATCGCGCAGAAGGCCATGCCCACGAACGCGTCGCCCTGGCCCGCGCCGTCCAGCGGCTCGGTCGGGTGCGGGCGGCACTGGGCGGTGGCCCACAGCTCCTTGCCGTCCATCGCCTCCGCGACCGTGGTCGACAGGACACCGTCGTACGACGTGATCTTGCCGTCGGTGATCTGCAACAGCTCCGTGGACATACCGAATTTGTGCGCCAGGGGCTGCAAGAGCTGCGTGCGGACCATTTTCGCCGCTCGCTCCACCGCTCCGCCGGAGACCCAGGTGTGGCGGCCCCGGCAGCCCGCGCCCGCGGGGGGCTGGTCGGTGTCGACCTGGGCGATGTGGACCTCTTCGATGCCGAGGGTCTCCTGGACGATCTGCCGGGCGAGGGTGGAGAAGCCCTGGCCGGTGTCGACGGCGGCGCACAGGACGGTGGCGATGCCGTCGTGGACCTTGACGGTGGCCGTGGAGACCTCGTCCGCGCCCTCGGCGCCGAGCATGTGGACCATGCCGAGGCCGTAGCCGACGCCCCGGCGGACCGCGCCCGGTTCGCCCGCGCCCTCGGGGCCGCCGGGCAGCAGCCACTCGTCCTCGGGGGTGTCCTTGGGGAGGGCGGGGAGCGGGAACTCCTGGACGGCCTGGAGGAGTTCGGCGACGGGGGCCGGGCAGGTCACGGACTGGCCGGTCGGCAGCACATCACCCGTGGACATCACATTGCGCATCCGCAGTTCGGCCGGGTCGAGACCCAGCTTCTTGGCGAGCTTGTCCATCTGGGCCTCGTACGCGGCGCAGACCTGCATGGCGCCCTCGCCGCGCACATGGCCGGAGGGCGGGTTGTTGGTGCGTACGGCCCAGCCCTCGATGAAGGCGTTGGGGACGATGTACGGGCCACAGGCGAACGACACGGCCGCCGCCAGGGCCTCGGAGGAGGTGTCGGCGTAGGCGCCCGCGTCGAGCAGGATCTGCGCCTCGACCTTGACGAGCTTGCCCTCGGCGTCCGCGTGGTGGCGGTAGCGCAGCAGGGTGGGGTGCCGGTGGGCGTGGCCGAGGAAGGACTCCTCGCGCGTGGCGGTCAGTTTGACCGGGCAGCCGGTCTTCAGGGCGAGCAGGCCGAGCGGGAGTTGGAAGCCCTGGTCCTCGCGGTCGGCAGTGGCTCCGGGGACCCCGGTGACGACGATCTTGACGCGGTCGGGTGCCAGGCCGTAGACGGCGGCGGCGGTGTCGCGGTCGGTGTGCGGGTCGGTGGAGCCCAGGTACAGCTCGACTCCGCCGTCGGGGCGGGGCACGGCGAGACCGGCCTCGGCTCCGATGGGGGCGGGGTCCTGGCGGCCGATGCGGTACTGGCCCTCGACGACGATCTCGCCGGAGGCGTTCGGGTCGCCGTGGCGCAGCGGGATGTGCCGGATCAGATTGCCGTCGGGGTGCAGCGGCTCGGCCTCGAACGCCTGCTCGGGGTCGATCACCGGGTCGAGTACTTCGTACTCGACGATGACGGCGGCGGCGGCCATCCGCGCGGTGTCCGGGTGGTCGGCGGCGACGGCGGCGATGGGCTCGCCGTGGTGGCGGACGACCTCGGAGGCGAAGACGGGACGGTCGATCTTGCCGCGGCCGTGCAACGGGGTGCCCGGCACGTCCTCATGGGTGATGACGGCCCGTACGCCGGGCATCTCGCGCGCGTGGGTCGTGTCGATCGACACGATGCGCGCGTGGGGGTGCGGTGAGCGCAGGACGGCCGCCCAGAGCAGGCCCTCGGCCCACAGGTCGGCCGCGTACGGGAAGGTGCCCTCGGACTTGGCGCGGGCGTCGGCCGACGGCAGGGACACGCCGAGACCGTGCGCCAGTTGCTCGGGGGCGTTCGCGGTCTCCCCGGTGGTTCCGGGGACCGCGGGCGTCGCCGTGGCGGCTTCGTTGCTCACGCCTGGCCTCCGTCCTGACCGAACGACTGGTCCTGACCGCCGAACGACTGCCCTTGGCCGCCGTAGGTGTCGTCATGACCGACGAACTGCTGCCCCTGACCGCCATAGGTGCCGTCGGGGCCGACGAACTGCCGGCCCTGGCCGCCGTAGCTGTCGTCCGGTGCGACGAACTGCCGGCCCTGGCCGCCATAGGTGCCGTCCGGGTCGGCGAAGGACTGCCCCTGACCGCCATAGGTGTCGCTCTGGTCGACGTACGACTGTCCCTGACCGTCGTATGTGCCGTCCTGGCCGGCGAACGACTGACCCTGACCGCCGTAGGTGTCACCGGGGCCCGTGAACTGCTGCCCCTGGCCGCCGTACGACTGGTCGGCGTTCCCCTCCGGCGGCGCTCCCTGGGAGTCGTACGCCGTCGTGTTGACGCCGCCCTCGCCGGGGCCCGCCTGATGCGGGATACGGGCCTCCTGGGTGTCCTCGCCGGACTCGGTCTCCGTCTCGACGGCGGAGTGCGCCTCGCGTTCGGCGACGACCTCGCGTACGGCCTGGAGGACGCCCCGGTAGCCGGAGCAGCGGCACAGGTTGCCGCACAGCGCCTGGCGGGTCTCCAGTTCGGTGGGCGCGGGGTTGCCCTCCAGGAGGTCGTGCACGGTCATGGCCATGCCGGGCACACAGAAGCCGCACTGCACGGCGCCGCAGCGCGCGAGGGCCCGCTGCACGTCCGAGGGCTGTCCGTCGGCGGCGAGGCCCTCGACGGTGCGCACCTCGCTGCTCGCGGCGGTGACGGCGGGCACCAGGCAGGACGCGACGAGCCGGCCGTCCACCTGGACGTTGCACGCGCCGCACTCGCCCTGGGAGCAGCCGTCCTTGGCGCCCGCGAGGCCGAGCCGTTCGCGCAGCACGTAGAGGAGGGACTCGCCGATCCAGGCGTCGGTGACGGGCCGGTCGGTGCCGTTGACGCTCAGGACATACGAGGCGAGGGGGTGGTCGTCGTGCGGGGGCGGGGTGGGCTCGGCGGAGTCGGGGGCGGCCGGGGCGGTGTCCGCCTCGGGGTCGGCCTCGGCCGCCTCGGTCGCGGGGGGCGCGGTGGCCGCGCCGGACTCGGGCGTGTCGGCGTGGGGTTCGGCGTCCGGCTCCGACTGCTCGCCCGTCTCCCCCGGCTCGGGGGTCTCCGGGGCCGCCTCGGCGACGGGCTCCGCGGGCTCCTGGGCGGCCTCGGGGGCCTGCCCGGCGGTCCCGGGTGCGGGATCGGCGTACGGCTCGTCAGAGGGCGCCTCAGCGGCTTCCGCGACCCCCGTGGTCTCGACGGGCCGCTCGGCGGAGTGCTCGCCGGGGGGCGGCGCCGTCCAGGCCGTGCCGATCTGCGCGGGGGCCGGGGTCGGCGGGGTCTGCTGCGGCTGCGCAGTCGTCGAGGTCGCCCAGGGCGCGGGGGCGCCGCCGGGGAGCGTGGCGGGCGGGGTGCCGCCGCCCCACTGCTCGACAAGAGCCGAAGCGCTGAACTCGCCGGATTCGTCCGGAAGATCACCGCCGGCGACCGGAATCGACCACTCGCCGGTCACGTCGTGACCGGGTGCGGCGGCAGAACCGGCGGACCCAGCAGACCCTGCGGATTCGCTCTCCCGCGCGGTCTGCTCCTCGAACGACCACTGCCCGGTCGCCCCCGGGTTGTACGTGAACCCGTGCTGCGTGGCGGGGCCCTGCTGACCGGCGTTGGGGTCGTGCCACTGGGCGCCCCCGGCGGGCATGGCCCATTCGCCGGTGCCGGACGGGTCGGTTCCGCCGGTGCCGCTCGCGGGGTTGGCCGCTATGGGCGGCGGCACATAGCCCTGGCCGGGCGCGGCGAGCGGGCTGTTGGCGGCCAGCAGCGCGTCGATGCCCCCTTCGGGGAGCTGTACGAAGGTGGTGGCGCCGTCGTCGTAGTCCCCTTGGGGCAGCCGCTCCCAGCCGCCCTGGCCACCCTGCTGCCCGGTGCCGTCTCCGTGCTGGTCGTCGGTCACGACAGTGCCCTCCCCAGTGCTCGTCGGGCCAGCGCGGCGACGGTGCGCCGCAGGTGCAGTACGGCGGGCGGAAGCGGTGGTACGGAGCCGTCGACCTCGGGGGCCGGGTCGGGGATGCAGGCGGCGGCCACGTACTCGCCGAAGGCCTGCAGCGCCTCGGGGACGAGGGTGCGCTCGCCGTCCCAGTCGATCAGCCCGGCGACCCACGCCTCGGCGTCCAGGGGCCGCAGCGGCATCGGCGCTATGGCTCCGACGGCGCACCGCACCCCGCGCCGGGCGGGATCGAGGACGAGGGCGACGGACGCGGCCGCGCGGCCGGGGCCGGTGCGCCCGGTGGCCTTCAGGAAGACCTGCGGGGCGTGCAGCAGCGGCACGCGCACGTACCCGATGAGTTCACCGGGGCGCAGCATCTCCATGTGGGCCAGCAGATGCGAGACGGGCACCTCGCGGCGGGCCCCGCCCGGGCCCACGATGATCAGCGTGGCCTCAAGGGCGGCCAGCACCGGAAGCGCGTCCCCCGTGGGGGCGGCCGTCGCGATGTTGCCGCCCAGGGTGCCCGCGTTGCGGATCTGCGGGGGGCCGGCGGCGCGCGCGGCGGCGGCGAGCGCCGGGATGAGCGCCGCGAAGTCCGGGCGCCCCATGCGCGCGTGCGTCAGCCCGGCCCCCAGGAGGGCGTGTCCGTCCTGGTACTGCCAGCCTCGGATCTCGCTGATCCTGCCGAGCCCGACCAGCGCGGCGGGCCTGAGCTGCCCGGAGTTGACCGCGGCCATGAGGTCCGTGCCACCCGCCACCGGGACCGCCCAGGGCATGGCGGCCAGGGCCGCCACGGCCTCGTCGAGCGAGCCGGGCAGGGTCACGGCCTGCGCCGCCTGCGGTGCGTGCGTGGTCAAACCGGCTGCCCCTTCCCGCTGCCCCACCTGGTCCACCCTGTGGTTGCCGTACGGGCCGTACGGTACGTGCTGACAGGGCGGACGTGGCAACTCTGGCACATTCTCGCGAGGCCCGAACGCAGGGGTCCGCTAGGAGGCATTCGCCCTCCTCACCCGGGGGATGGTCCGTTTTGCCACGGCATCACCAAAGAGCGCGAATTGGCACGCTTCGGCGACCCTTGCGCCTGTTGTTCCCCTGGGGCCCGTAGCGCGGGGCGTGCGCCCGGAGGGCCGCCGGGCACCTCACACGTTCGGGGGCGGACCCTCCATGGGGCGCCCGAGAACACCCGGCCGCCGCTGCCACGGGCGCGGTCCGCCGGGCGGCCGATAACCGACCCCCAGGGCGTCGAGTCGCCCGTAGTGGGCCGTCATCCGGCGCTCGAAGTCGGCGAAGTCCCGTTCGGCGGGGGCCAAAAGCTCGCTCCAGGCCACCTCGGCGAAGGCCGCGAGCCGGGGAAACGCCTGGTAGTCCACGCGCGCGGGGTTCTCCATCACCTCGGTCCACACATTGGCCTGGGCGCCCAGGACGTGCCGCGCCTCGTCCGGCGTCAACTCCGGTGGAACCGGCTCGAAGCGAAAGACATCCTCCAGGGTGCGCACGTACCCGATCGGCACCGGCTCGTCGGGGCCGCCGTCCTGACGGTGGTCCAGATACACCTGCTGCTCCGGGCACATGACCACGTCGTGGCCCGCGCGGGCCGCCGTGATGCCGCCCGCGTAGCCGCGCCAGGACGACACGGCGGCCCCCGGCGCGAGGCCGCCCTGAAGGATCTCGTCCCATCCGATCAGGCGACGCCCGCGCGCCGTCAGCCAGTTGTCGAAGTGCCGGATGAACCACGACTGCAAATCGTCCTCGTCCGCCAGCCCCAGCTCCGCGATCCGCGCCTGCGCGGTGGCCGACTCCCGCCACTGGTCCTTGGCACATTCGTCGCCGCCGATGTGCACAAAACCCGAGAACGGGCCCGCGTCGGCCGGAAACAGCTCCAGGACTTCCTCCAGCACCCCCTCGTAGAAGCGCAGGGTGTTGTCAGTGGGGGCGAGTACGTTTTTGGAGATGCCCCAGGTGTCCCAGACGGCGAGGGAGGTCGTGTCGATGACATCGGTGTTGCCGAGTTCCGGATACGCGGCGATGGCGGCCTGGCTGTGTCCCGGGATGTCGATCTCGGGGATGACGCTGATATGCCGCTCGGCGGCGTAGGCGACGATCTCGCGGATGTCGTCGCGCGTGTAGTGGCCGCCGTGCGGCTTCTCCTCCCAGAGGGGTGACGCGCGATGGCCGAATTTCGTACGCGCCCGCCAGGAACCGATCTCCGTGAGCCGGGGGTACTTCTCGATCTCGACGCGCCAGCCCTGGTCGTCGGTCAAGTGGAAGTGGAGGACGTTGAGTTTGTGCGCCGCCATCAGATCGAGATAGCGCAGCACCTGGTCCTTGGGGAGGAAGTGCCGGGCTACGTCGAGCATGAGGCCGCGCCAGGGGAAGCGGGGGGCGTCTTCGACGATCTGGTGGGGGATTCCGTACGTGGTCCCCGGCCGCACGGGAGCACGCCGGAACGCGTCGGGTCCGAGGAGTTGGCGCAGCGTCTGGGCGCCCCAGAAGACACCGACCGCGCTGCCGCCCCGGATCTCGACGCCCCAGTTCGCGACGACGCCGAGCCTGTACGCCTCCGGCTCCAGGCTCTCGTCGAGCCGCAGCCATACGGTGTCCCGGGCGTCCTCGGGCCCCGGCCGCAGGGGCAGTCCGAGGGCGGCGCCGAGGGTGGAGCGCAGCCAGCGCTCCGTGGTCCCGGTGCCCGGCGCCGCCCACAGCGTGGTGCTCTCGCCCAGCAGCACCCCGCAGCGCGAGGGCCCCTCGACCGACCGGGGCGCCGGGATCAGATCCGTCTCCGACACGCCTTTCGCCACCTCTCTCATCACGTCAGTCCTTGACCGCGCCGCCCAGTCCGGAGACCAGTCGTCGCTGTACGAGTACGAAGAAGACCAGCACCGGAATGGTCATCACGGTGGACGCCGCCATCACGCCGCCCCAGTCCGGTTCTTCGGGCTTGTAGAACACCAACAGGGCCATCGGCAGGGTCGATTGGGAGGTGTCGCTGATGATGAACGACTTGGCGAACAGGAAGTCGTTCCAGGCCGAGATGAAGGAGAACACACTGGTCGCCACCAACCCCGGGAAGACCAGCGGGAAAAGGATCTGCCACAGGAATCGCGAACGGCTCGCCCCGTCGAGGTAAGCGGCCTCCTCCAGGGCCTCCGGTACGGCCTTCACAAAGCCCCTCAGCATCCAGATCGCGAAGGGCAGCGAGAAGGCGATGTGCGGCAGGATCAGCGACCCCAGGGTGTTCAGCTGCCCGAAGTCCCGCATCAGGAAGAACAAAGGGATGGTCAGCGCCTCCACGGGCACCATCTGGGCGATCAGAAACATGATCAGCAAGGTGGTCCGGAAACGGAAGCGGAATCGCGCGACCGCCGTCGCCGCGAGAAACGCGATCAGCGCGGAGACGACCACCACCGTGCAGGCGACGACCAGGCTGTTGACGAAGTAGCGGCCGAATTCCTGCTGCCCGAAGACCCGCCGGAAGGAATCCAGCGTCGGCGCGAGCGTCCAGGGCCGGGGCTCGCCGGACTCGATCTCCCCCGCCGGTTTGAAGGCGCTCAGCACCATCCAGTACAGGGGAAACGACACGACGACCGCGATGACCAGCGCGGACGCCTCGGCGGCGAGCCGCCAGGGCCGCCGTACCCAGCGCACGGCACTCATTGACCGCACCGAATTCACAGCTCCTCCCCCTGCCTGCGGAGCAGCCGCAAATAGACCAGGGTGATCACCAGCAGAATCAGCAGCATCACCACACCGATCGCCGAACCGAGGCTGTACTGCGAGGAGGCGAAGGCCTTCTGATAGGCGTACACGTTCAGTACGAGGTTCTGCCGGGCGATACCGCCGCCGTTCGTCATCACATAGATCTGCGTGAAGATCTTGAAGTCCCAGATGATCGACTGAATGGTGACGACGACGAGGATCGGCCGCAGCATCGGCGCCAGCACCGACCGCCAGATCCGCCACTGCGAGGCCCCGTCCAGCGCGGCCGCCTCCAGCACCTCCCCCGGTACGGCCCGGATGCCCGCGTACACCGTCACCATCACGAAGGGGAAGGAGCACCACACCACTTCGAGCAGCACCAGGAGGAACGCGCTGTACCGCCCGTACGTCCACGAGTGGTCCCCCAGCCCGAGGACCCGGTTGACGGGCCCGAAGTCCGGGTCGAAGAGCAGCAGCCAGACGGTGGACCCAGTGACGGCCGGGGTCGCCCAGGCCCCGAGCGCCGCCAGCATCAGCACGAGCCGGGGCAGAGCCCGTACACGCGTCAACAGCACGGCCAGCGCACACCCGACGGCCATCGTCGACACCACACACACCGCCGCGAACACCACGGTGTCCAGCAGCACCCGCCAGAACTCGGGGTCCGAGAAGAGCGCGCTGTAGTTGCCGAACCCCTGGAAGCGGGTCGGCTGCCCGCCACTGACCTGGGCCTGCGTGTACTCCAGGAACGAGATCAGGCCGAGTTGATAGATGGGATAGACGAGCAGCCCGCCGAGGACGAGGAGGGCGGGGGCGAGATATAGCCACGGGGTCCAGCCATTAAAGGGGCGCGGGGCCGTGTTGGATTTGCGGCTACCGCCGCGTGGGCGCGACCAGCCACGACGGGCCGGCAGCCGCCCACGCTCCCCCACTCCCACCCCGCTGGACGCTGTCATCCGACGGTGCCGAACGCCTCGTTCATCCGAGCCGCCGCGTCCTCGGACGCCGCAGCCACACCCTTCTTCCCGCTGACGACCTCCTGGAACATCGTCGGCAGCACCAGCGACGCGTCGATCTGGGCCCACGCCGGCGACACGGGCACGAACTTCGTCCCCGACGACAGCGTCTTCACGAACGGCTCGATGAACGGCTCCTTCTTCGCCGCCTCGGCCCGTACGTCGGTGTACGTCGGCAGGAAGCCCATCGCGTCGAAGAGTTCGCCCTGCGTCCGCTTCGAGGCGAGCCGCTTCATCAGGTCGACGGCGAGGGTGCGATGGGTCGTGCTGTTCAGTACGCCGATGTTGTTGCCGCCCGCGAACGCCGGTGCCACCGAGCCGGACTCGACCCCCGGCAGCGGTACGACGGCGTACTTGCCCTTGACCTCGCCCGCCTCCACGGCGGCGTGGCTGAAGTCACCGCCGATCGCCATGCCCGCCTTGCCCGAGGCGAACGCCGTGACGGTGTCGTTGCCGCCCATGCCGGCGCACTTGGCGGCGGGGCAGTTGTCGTCGCCGAAGAGCGAGGTGTAGGCCGTGATGCCCTTCTGGGCGGCGGCGCTGTCGATGGCCGCCGTGTACGAGCCGCCCTTGCCCTCGGCTATCTCGCCGCCATTGGCCCAGACGAACGGCATCGCGCCGTAGGTGTAGGCGCCGCCGACGACGAGGCCGTACAGGTCCGGCTCGGCGGCCCGGATCTGCTTGGCGGTGGTGGTCAACTCCGCCATGGACGTGGGGGGTTCGAGGCCGAGTTCCTCGAAGACGTCGGTGCGGTAGTACAGCGCGCGGACGCCGACGAAGAAGGGGGCGCCGTAGATCTTGCCGTCGACGGTCACGGAGGTCTTGGCGGTCGGGTCGGAGTCCTTGGACTCGGACCACTCGTTGAACTCCTGGGTGACGTCGGCGAGTCCGCCGTCCTTGACGTAGCCGGCGGTGTCGGTGTTGCCGTACTCGATGACGTCGGGGGCGCTCTTGGGGTCGTTGAAGGCGGCCTTGATGCGCTGGGCGCGCGTTTCGACGGGGATGTACTCGACCTTCACCTTCGCGCCGTCGTGCGCCTTCTCGAAGGCGGAGACCACCTTGTCGACGACCTTCGCCTTCGGCTCGTTGCTCACCTCCTGGAAGAGCCAGACCCGAAGCGTGCCGGTCTTCTCGTCCTCCTTCGCGGAGGAGTTGTCGGAGGTCGAGGGGGCGCAGGCGGTGAGGCCGGCGAGGGCCAGGGCGGCGATGGGGGCGACGAGTCTGGCGGCGAGCTTCATTGAGAGATGTCCTCCGGACGGGGGCGTTGCACTGGCTGCAACGGGGGTTCTGCTCTCTACAACACACGGAGGCTAGGGAGTTGATGAAGGGGCCCACAAGAGGTCTCAACCACCTTGTGACAACGGGACGCATGGTTGGTCGACGCGACAGAGCTCGGGGCCGAAGGTTTCATGGCGACTGCGGGTGATTCGTGGTTGCTCGCGCCTCGCGGCGGCGGACGTGGCACCCAGCGTCAGGACACAACAAAACCGCGGTACCCACCCCACAGGCACCGCGGTCATGCTCAGCGGCGGCTACTTCTTGCCGTTGTCGTCGTCGCCGCCCGCGCCCAGGGATTCGAAGATCTCCTTGCACATGGGGCACACGGGGTACTTCTTCGGGTCGCGGCCCGGGACCCACACCTTGCCGCACAACGCCACGACGGGCGTGCCGTCGAGCGCGCTCGCCATGATCTTGTCCTTCTGGACATAGTGGGCGAAGCGCTCATGGTCACCATCGCCGTGCGACACCTGTGGTGTCGGCTCTACGAGGGTCCCCGTACCAGTACCGCGCTCGGGCTCAAGAGTGCTCATGCCGCCAAGGGTACTGAAGCCCACGGGCATCAGTTGAGCGAAGGGTCGTCCGGGTACGTGGCCACCATCGCGAGTTCGCTGCGCTGGCGGCGCAGGACCTCCCGCCAGAGGCGTTCCGGGGAGGGCGAGGACACGTCCCCCGGCTCCGACTCCACGACGTACCAGGCGCCCTCCGTCAGTTCGTCCTCCAATTGGCCGGGGCCCCAGCCCGCGTACCCGGCGAAGATCCTCAGCGACCCCAACGCCGAAGCGAGCAGCTCCGGTGGGGCCTCCAGGTCGACGAGGCCGATCGCGCCGTGGACGCGGCGCCAGCCGAGGGGCGCCCGGTCGCCGTTGCCGCCCGGTATGACGGCGACGCCGAGCGCGGAGTCCAGGGAGACCGGGCCGCCCTGGAAGACCACGCCGGGTTCACCGGCGAGCGCGGCCCAGCCCTCCAGGATGTCGCCGACGTCCACCGGGGTGGGGCGGTTGAGCACCACCCCGAGGGAGCCCTTCTCGTCGTGGTCGAGGAGGAGCACCACAGCGCGGTCGAAGTTCGGGTCCGCCAGGGCGGGAGTGGCCACGAGCAGCCGCCCTGTGAGCGAGGACACCTCGGTCATGCCAGACATGATCCCGCATCCTGCCCGTCTCGGGGGAGCCAATCCCGGTAGCCGGATGAACGCAGGCCACGGCACAGGGAAGCAGAGGGGGCGTACGGTCCGGCCGGTGACCCCATGTGGCCGGCCGCGGACGGTTCGTGTTGTGGCAAACCCATGACCTGGCTGAGAAGTACTTGGGCTTACGGAAGGGGGGTGGGCGGCGATTACGCTAGCTCTCCGGCTCTCCGCGACGGCCCCCGCACAACGGGTCTGCCGCGCGGGCCCCCACGCCGAAAACCCTCTGCCCAACTCCACGGAACGCGAGATTCATGACCGTCAACGGCTCTGACGACGTACTGCTTGTACACGGCGGCACCCCGCTCAGTGGCGAGATCCGTGTCCGCGGTGCGAAGAACCTCGTACCGAAGGCCATGGTCGCCGCACTGCTCGGCAGTGGTCCCAGCCGGCTGCGCAACGTCCCGGACATCCGCGACGTACGGGTGGTGCGCGGACTGCTCCAGCTGCACGGCGTAACGGTCCGCCCCGGCGAGGAACCGGGCGAGCTGGTGATGGACCCGACGAACGTGGAGAGCGCGAACGTCGCGGACATCGACGCGCACGCCGGTTCGAGCCGTATCCCGATCCTGTTCTGCGGTCCGCTTCTGCACCGCATCGGGCACGCGTTCATCCCCGGTCTCGGCGGCTGTGACATCGGCGGCCGGCCGATCGACTTCCACTTCGAGGTGCTGCGGCAGTTCGGCGCGAAGATCGAGAAGCGGGAGGACGGCCAGTACCTGGAGGCGCCCCGGCGGCTGCGCGGCACCAAGATCCGGCTGCCCTACCCGTCGGTGGGCGCGACCGAGCAGGTGCTGCTGACCGCCGTCCTCGCGGAGGGCGTGACGGAGCTCTCGAACGCGGCGATCGAGCCGGAGATCGAGGACCTCATCTGCGTCCTGCAGAAGATGGGCGCCATCATCGCGATGGACACCGACCGCACGATCCGCATCACCGGTGTGGACTCGCTCGGCGGCTACAACCACAAGGCCCTCCCGGACCGTCTGGAGGCCGCCTCCTGGGCGTCCGCCGCGCTCGCGACCGAGGGCGACATCTACGTCCGCGGCGCCCAGCAGCGCTCGATGATGACGTTCCTGAACACCTACCGGAAGGTGGGCGGTGCCTTCGAGATCGACGACGAGGGCATCCGCTTCTGGCACCCCGGCGGCCAGCTGAAGTCGATCGCCCTGGAGACGGACGTCCACCCCGGTTTCCAGACCGACTGGCAGCAGCCCCTCGTCGTCGCGCTCACCCAGGCCACGGGCCTGTCGATCATCCACGAGACGGTCTACGAGTCCCGCCTCGGCTTCACCTCCGCCCTGAACCAGATGGGCGCCCACATCCAGCTCTACCGCGAGTGCCTCGGCGGCTCCGACTGCCGCTTCGGCCAGCGCAACTTCCTGCACTCGGCGGTCGTCTCCGGCCCCACCCGCCTCCAGGGCGCCGACCTGGTCATCCCCGACCTCCGAGGCGGCTTCTCGTACCTCATCGCGGCCCTCGCGGCCCAGGGCACCTCCCGGGTCCACGGCATCGACCTCATCAACCGCGGCTACGAGAACTTCATGGAAAAGCTCATGGAGCTGGGCGCGAAGGTGGAACTCCCGGCCAAGGCACTCGGCTAGAGCTCCTCCCCTGGGACAAGCAAGGGGCGCAGCCCCTGCTTGTCCCAGGGGCGCGGGGAACTGCGCGACCAGCCACAACGAACCCGCAGCCGCACGCCTACGACGATGGGGGCGGCCCCTGGACCCCAGGTGCCGCCCCCATCAGGCGTACTACGCGCCGTACACCATCCCCTAAGGGATAGACGGCAAGGTCACTTGCCCTTAGCGGCTTCCTTGAGCTTGCTGCCCGCCGAGACCTTCACGCTGTAGCCGGCCGGGATCTGGATGGGGTCGCCGGTCTGCGGGTTGCGCGCGGTGCGGGCGGCGCGGTGCGTGCGCTCGAAGGTCAGGAAGCCGGGGATGGTGACCTTCTCGTCGCCCTTGGAGACGATGTCGCCGACGACCTCGGCGAACGCGGCCAGAACGGCGTCGGCGTCCTTGCGGGTCACCTCGGCGCGGTCGGCCAGCGCGGCCACCAGCTCACTGCGGTTCATGTTGTTACTCCCGTGTTCTTCTTGCCGTTGAGGCGTGCCACGCGGCGGAGGCCGCATGTGGGGCTCAGCCGAGCCGATGCTGCCAGGGTCCGTGGTGTGTCCCCGGAGCCGGGTCCCATGTCAGACCCTCGCGCCCAGGGACGCATCCTGCACTCACCTGCGGCGGGAAAGCCAATCCGGCACCCGTGGGAGTCACACGAACACCCTTGGGAGTCACACGGAAAGCGCCATGATTTGATCATGATCACGCTTTCCGCCCGCCCCCAGAGCGGACCTGGCCGCCACCCTAGGGCCGCCCCGGAAGCCCGTCTCCCCCGACGCGCCGAAATCGGGGCGGACGTGGCAACGATCACATCCGCGCGTATACGGGGACATCAGCCCGCCGCCCCTCCCGGGCCGTGGTTCTCTACGCCGTTCTACGACGCGGTGGCGGCCTTCGCGGCCTCGCGCACGGCGCCCGCGACGGCACCGGCGACCTTGTCGTTGAAGACGCTCGGGATGATGTAGTTCGGGTTCAGCTCGTCCTCGGTGACGACGTCGGCGAGGGCCTTCGCGGCGGCGAGCATCATCTCGGTGTTGACGGTGCGGGACTGCGCGTCGAGGAGGCCGCGGAAGACACCCGGGAAGACCAGCACGTTGTTGATCTGGTTCGGGAAGTCGGAGCGTCCGGTGGCCACGACGGCGGCCGTCTGACGGGCGATCGCGGGGTCGACCTCGGGGTCGGGGTTCGCGAGCGCGAACACGATCGCGTTGTCGGCCATGGCGGCCACGTCGTCGCCGTCGAGGACGTTCGGCGCGGAGACGCCGATGAAGACGTCGGCCTCGCGCACGGCCTCCTTGAGCGTGCCGGTGAGGCCCTCGGGGTTGGTGTTGTCGGCGATCCAGCGCAGCGGCGAGTCGGCGGCGGCGTCGACGAGGTCGGTGCGGTCGCAGTGGACGACACCGTGGATGTCGGCGACGACGGCGTTCTTCACACCGGCGGCGATGAGCAGCTTGAGGATGGCCGTACCGGCGGCGCCGGCGCCCGACATCACGACCCGGATGTCGCCGATCGCCTTGCCCGCGACGCGAAGCGCGTTGGTGAGGGCGGCGAGTACGACGATGGCGGTGCCGTGCTGGTCGTCGTGGAAGACGGGGATGTCGAGGGCCTCGCGCAGGCGGGCCTCGATCTCGAAGCAGCGGGGCGCGGAGATGTCCTCCAGGTTGATGCCCGCGAAGCCGGGGGCGATGGCCTTGACGATCTCGACGATCGCGTCGGTGTCCTGGGTGTCCAGGCAGAGCGGCCAGGCGTCGATGCCGGCGAACCGCTTGAAGAGGGCCGCCTTGCCCTCCATGACGGGCAGCGCGGCCTTGGGGCCGATGTTGCCGAGGCCCAGTACGGCGGAGCCGTCCGTCACGACCGCAACGGAGTTGCGCTTGATGGTGAGGCGGCGGGCGTCCTCGGGGTTCTCGGCGATCGCCATGCAGACGCGGGCCACGCCGGGCGTGTAGACCATGGAGAGGTCGTCACGGTTGCGGATGGGGTGCTTCGACGCCATCTCGATCTTGCCGCCGAGGTGCATCAGGAACGTCCGGTCGGAGACCTTGCCGAGCGTCACGCCCTCGATCTGGCGCAGCTGCTCGACGATCTCGTCGGCGTGGGCGGTGGAGGTGGCGGCGATGGTGACGTCGATGCGGAGCTTCTCGTGGCCGGAGGCGGTCACGTCGAGGCCGGTCACCGAGCCTCCGTGGGACTCGACGGCCGTGGTGAGCTGGGAGACCGCGGTTCCGCTCGCGGGCACCTCCAGGCGGACCGTCATCGAGTAGGAGACGCTGGGCGCCGTTGCCATGGCCGACTTCCTCTGCTGAGAGCACTTACGTTTGCTGCGTTTTGCCGTCCGATCGTCGCACCTACCGACGAGTAGGCGTTAGCCCGGTGGGGTTGCGGTCGTTTTGTTCTCAATGAAAAGAGGCCCACGTCACAGTCGGCGTGGACCTCTTCTTCCCGCTTGTTCAGTTCGAGTGGCACCGACCCGCCATGCTCGCCTCGCGGCAAGTGGTCGCTCGTAGCGACGAAGGTTGGGCCCGGGGGCTTGGATCGAGCCGGTGCCGTGTTCAAGGTTAACAGGCGCCTTGGAGCTAGGGGAGTTGATGGTGCGTTGGCGGGTGCGGGTGGGTGGGGGTTGCTCGCGCCCAGGCGGCGGAGCCGCAAATGTCACAGCCCCGCGCCCCTGAAAAAGCGGCCTGCGGCCTGCTTTTTCATCCGCCTAATGCCCCCGGGCCCTTATCCGCTCAGGGCCACTGCAGGCTTTTAGGGGCGCGGGGAACTGCGCGACCAGCCACGACGGTGCCGCACCCGACCGGCGAGGTCAGTCGCGGAGGAGGTCGGGGACGCCCGTCGCGTCCGGATCGTCCCGGTCCGCCGAGAGCACCGTCAGCTGCTGCGTCGCCCGCGTCAGGGCCACGTACAGGACCCGCAGGCCCGCCGGGGACTCATCGGCGATCTCCGCCGGGGAGACGACGAGCGTCGCGTCGTACTCCAACCCCTTCGCCTCCAGGCTGCCGAGGGCGACGACCCGGTCGCCGAGGCCGGCCAGCCAGCGGGCGGCCTCCTCGCGGCGGTTCATGGCGACGACGACGCCGACCGTGCCGTCGACGAGGTCCAGCAGGCGCGCGGCCTCCGCCCTGACGGTTCGGGCCAGGGTGTCGCGGCCGGCCGTCATGACGAAGCGGGGTTCGACTCCGGTGGACCGGACCGCCGTCGGGGACTCCGAGCCCGGCATGGCGAGGGCCAGGACCTTGGCGGCCAGTTCCGCGATCTCGGCGGGGTTGCGGTAGTTGACGGTGAGGGTGAAGCGGCGGCGCGGGCGGGTGCCCAGGGCCTCGTCACGGGCCTCGGCCGCCTCGTCGGGGTCGGACCAGGAGGACTGCGCCGGGTCGCCGACGACCGTCCAGGTGGCGTGGCGGCCCCGTCGGCCCACCATCCGCCACTGCATCGGCGTCAGGTCCTGCGCCTCGTCGACGATCACATGGGCGTACTCGGTGCGCTCCTGGGCGAGTCGTTCGGCGCGCTCGCGCTGGGTCTCCTCGCGTACGGGCATCAGCTCCTCCAGGCCCGTGAGCTGGTCCAGCGGGTCCAGGTCGCGCTTCTTCTTCGGGCGGGCCGGCAGGCCGAGGATCGCCTGGAGTTCGTCGAGCATGGCGACGTCGTGGACGGAGAGGCCGTCGCGTTTGAGGGAGCGGGCGACCCGTCGTACCTCGCCGGGGTTGAGGACGCGCCGGGCCCAGCGGCCGAGGCGGCGTTCGTCGGCCATGGCGTCGAGGACCGCGCGGGGCGTCAGCTCGGGCCACCAGGCGTCGAGGAAGGCGATGAAGTCGTCCTCGCTCGTGATGTCCTCGTCGAAGGAGGAGCGGAGTTCGGCGGCGAGTTCGGGGTCGGTGTGGCGGCCCGCCGCGCCGGACCGCGCCCACAGGGCGTCCAGGAGGAGTTTGCGGGCGCGGGGGCGCAGGAGGTTGACCGGGGCGGTACCGCCGAGGGCGTTGTGGCGGATGCGGTTCAGTTCCTCGGCCTGAAGCTCCAGGCGGCGGCCGAAGGCCACGACCCTGAGGCGGGTGGGGGCGTCGCCCAGTTCCAGGGCGCCCCGGGCGGCCTTCCGCAGCACCTTGAGCATGCGGTACGAGCCCTTGGCGCGGGCCACGGACGGGGAGTCGTACAGCGTGGCCTCGGCGCCGTCGACCAGCGAACCGATCGCGCGGATGGCGACCTGGCCCTCCTCGCCGAGGGAGGGGAGGACGCCCTCGGTGTACGCGACCAGCAGCGGGGTCGGGGAGACGATCAGGATGCCGCCCGCGTAGCGGCGCCGGTCCTGGTAGAGGAGGTAGGCGGCGCGGTGCAGGGCGACGGCCGTCTTGCCGGTGCCGGGGCCGCCCTCCACGTACGTCACCGACGCGGCGGGGGCGCGGATGACGAGGTCCTGTTCGGCCTGGATGGAGGCGACGATGTCGCGCATGGTGTGGCCGCGGGCCTGGCCGAGGGCGGCCATGAGGGCACCGTCGCCGATGACGGGCAGTTCCTGGCCGTCGAGGGTGGCCTTCAGCTCGGGTCGCATCAGGTCGTCCTCGACGCCGAGCACCTTGCGGCCCTTGGAGCGGATGACCCGGCGGCGTACGACCCGGCCGGGCTCGACGGGGGTCGAGCGGTAGAAGGGGGCGGCGGCGGGGGCCCGCCAGTCGATGACCAGGGGCGCGTACTCGGAGTCGAGGACACCGATGCGGCCGATGTGCAGGGTCTCGGCGATGTCGGCGGTGTTGTCGGGGCGGACCGCGCCCTCGGCCGGTTCGACGGCGGTGTACGCGCCGTCGGGGCCCTTCTTTCCGTCCTTCCCCAGCAGCAGGTCGATACGGCCGAAGAGGAAGTCCTCGAACTCGTTGTTCAGGCGGTTCAGATGGACGCCCGCGCGGAAGACCTGGGCGTCCCGCTCGGCCAGTGCGCCGGGGGTGCCGACCTGCCCGCGCTTGGCCGCGTCGTTCATCAGGAACTCCGCCTCGTGGATCTTCTCCTCAAGGCGCCGGTAGACCCGGTCCAGATGTTCCTGTTCGACGCCGATCTCCCGCTCACGTACCGAATCGTGAGCTGCGTCGAGCGTGTCCTGTTGAACCTGAGCGGCCACCCGGGCCCCCTTCTGACGTGCTGGGCAGCCGTCAACCGTACGCGAAAAGGACCCCGACAGGCTATGCGCCCGACCGGGGTCCGTCCGCCGTCTGCTGTTGCTTTTCGCTATGCCTTGACGGTGACCAGCTTCTTGCCGCTGAAGGTCAGGACCTCGAAGTGGTCGATCTCGTCGGGGGTGAAGGCCGCGCCGCCCTGGACGTAGAGGGGGTTCCTGGCCTCCTCGGTCTTGGCGTTCTTGATGCCGTAACCCCACTCCGGGACCGCCCAGGAGGTGACCGTCTCACGCTCGCCGTTCTTGCCGACGGCGATCAACGAGCACTTCTCCGGACCCTCGACGTTCTTCAACTCAAGAACGGTCTGGGTGCCCCACTTCTTCTCCTTCATCCCGACCGTGGCCGTGACCTGCGTGGACGCGTCCGTGGAGGAGATCTTCTCCGCCGACTTCAGCTCCGTGAAGGCCGCCTGGGCCGGGTTGTCCTGAAGGACATTGGCCGTCGTCGACCCGTCGTCGTCTCCGCCGGTGCCGGTCGTCGCGAACACCGCGGTCGGGCCCGCGATGATGGCGGCGATCCCCGCGGCCAGCATGAAGAAGTTGCGCCTGCTCTTCTTGGCGCGATGTTGTACGACCTCGGTGACCAGCCGGTCCGAGAGTTTCGTACTCGGTTTGGCCGCCAGGGACTCTCCGATCGCGGGTGTGCCCTGTGCCGCGGGCAGATCCGCGAGGGCCGCCAGCATCGGTTCCATCCCGGCCAGCTCGTCGAGCTGCTGGCCGCACCACTCACAGGTGGCGAGATGGGCCTCGAACTGGGTGGCCTCGGCGTCGTCGAGTATCCCGAGGGCGTACGCGCCGACGGTTTCGTGGATATTGTCGCCGGAACCTTGGGCTCCTTGCACAGACCCGGGCATTCCCGGTCCATACCCCCCGTAGATGTTGCTCATGCCGTCACCCCGCGCTCCTCCAGAGCCAGTTTCATCGACCGCAGGGCGTAGAACACCCGGGAGCGGACGGTTCCACTGGGGATGCCAAGCGTCTCGGCCGCCTCATTGACCGTACGCCCTTTGAAATACGTCTCGACCAGGACCTCCCTGTGGGCAGGGGTCAGGTCGTCCAGCGCGTCCGACAGTGTCATCAGCCACAACGCCTTGTCGATCTCGTCCTCCGCGGGGATGACCTCCAGCGGCGACGGGTCGACCTCCTGCGGCCGGGCCTGCCGGCTGCGGTGGCCGTCGATGACGATGCGGCGTGCGACCGTCACCAGCCAGGGGCGTACCGATCCGGTCGCTCGATTGAGCTGACCGGCGTTCTTCCAGGCCCTGATGAGAGTTTCCTGCACAACGTCCTCGGCACGTTGGCGGTCGCCCGCGACCAGACGCAGCACGTACGCGAGCAAGGGTCCAGCGTGCTCGCGGTACAGCGCGCGCATCAGCTCCTCGTCTGGCTGCGAGGGCTGCGACGCGCGATGTCGGGCCCTGTGCGGGCGTTCATCGGCCACAGCGGAATCCTTGCGCACGGCTACCTCCGGTGTCCGGGGGTTCCCCCAGTCGGTCGCTCACATCGGGATACGTAGGTAATCAGTTGTGTGTTCAGAGTTGAGCCACAACTTTCTCGATTCAACTTGGGGAAGTTGGGGCAGCTGGGGGACAAATGCGGCCGTATCACTTCTTAAACCGGCACCTATGAGCGGGATTTGTGAAGACAGGCGCACCGTGATGTGAAAAACAGCACTGCTGCTTCTTTACGGCGTGCTTGGGTTTGCCCAACTCCCGTATGGGGTAAGGCAGGTGGGCAATTCGCCGACAAGCAGGGGGAATTGGGGCGTGCAGGGCCCTAGGGCCTGGCCAGGGCGGCGCGGCGGCGGTGGCGGGCGACTCGTTCGCGGTTTCCGCAGATCTCACTGGAGCACCAGCGGCGGCGTCGGCCCCTCGATGTGTCCACGTACACGATGGGGCAGTTGTCGCCGGCGCACTGGCGCAGGCTCGCGCAGGCCGCCGGGTCGGTGAGCAACTCGACGGTGTCACGGGCGATCACGGCGAGCAGGGCGGCGCACTCCGGGGCGTGGTCGAGGGCGCGGGCGAGGGAGCCTTCGGGGGTGCGGACGGCACGGGGGGCCGGGGTCTCCGCGCGGGCCAGTTCATTGACTCGGCCGAGGGAGATGTCGAGGGCGACAGCGGCCGGTCGGGGGCCTCCGGGGGTGGCGCCGGGGGTGGCCGGGATCAACTGGGCGATGTGGCCGCGGAGTTCCCGGAAGCCGACGAGCCAGTGGGCGGTGGCGTGGTCGAGGGGGGTGTGGTCGGGGACCAGCCCGGTACCGGTGATCCACGCGCACAACCGGTCGACCGAGTCGAGGCGTTCCTCGGGGTGGGTGGTCGCGAGGAGGTCGAGGCAGAGCCGTCCGCAGTCGAAGCGGGGCTCGTACGAGAGCGACTCCGACGCCGCTGTGGCCGTGGCCGTACCCGATGCCATGTGCCCGTCACCGCCTTGGGGTTACCGGTTACCCGCACAAGGTGTTCGACTGCTTCGTACCCCATACAGTGCCGGGCCGCACGTACGGAACGGAACCCTCGGGGCGAGGGTGAGTGGTGGCCGCCGGCCGAGCGGCGTGCGGTCAGCGGGCGCCGCCGCTCAGGACCGACGCGTCACCAACTCGACCAGCAGCTCGGTGTCCAGGAGGTTCGGCAGTACCGCTTCGGCGCCGGTGGCCCGGAGGGTGGGCTCGTCGTTGCGTCCCGTCGCCACCGCGATCGCCCGTACGGCGTTGGTGTGGGCGGCGGTCACATCGGCGGGGGTGTCGCCGATCACCACGGTCTCCGACGGGGAGGCGCCGGCCCGCCGCAGTGCGAGGCGGACCAGTTCGGCGCGTACGTCGTGCTCTTCGCCGTAGGCTCCCAGGTCCCAGTGGATGTGCTGGTCTAGGCCGAAGACGCGGAGCTTGACCGCGGCGACCGGGCGGATGTTGCCCGTCACGACGGTCTGTCGGACACCGGCGGCGTCGAGCGCGGCGAGGGCGTCCGCCGCGCCCGGCAAGGCACGGCCGCGTTCGCGGAGTTCCGCCGATCGACCGAGGTGTTCCTCGGCCAGGGCGTCGGCGAAGCGGTCGAAGTCGGCCCGGTCCGTGGTGAGTCCGTGCAGCGCGGCGGTCTCCCGAAAGGTGACCGGCTCCGTACCGCCGTCGACCATCGCCGGCTCCCGCATGACCTGCCCCATGCTCCGCAGGAACGCCGCCCCCGACAGCTCGCGGTTCATCCCGCGCGTGTCCATCAGCGTGTGGTCGATGTCCCACAGGACCAGTCGCGCCATGTGCACCGGCTTCCGTGTGTGGAGGGTCGTCGCGGTGACCGCACGCGGCTGCCGCCGCCGGCCGCTCATGTTTCCCGGGCGGCCCATTCGTGGTCGAGGATCGCGTGGACGATGGAGTCCCGCCATACTCCGCCCTTGCGGACATGCTCACGGATTCGGCCCTCCTCGATCATCCCGGCACGGGCCATCGTCTTCGCGGAGGCTTCGTTGAGGGGTGACCGGGCGCCCCAGATCCGGTGGAGGCCGAGTTCCCCGAAGCCGAGGCCGAGGAGCAGTCGTACGGTCTCGACGCCGTAGCCCCGGCCCCAGGAGTCGGGTCGCAGGGCGAAGCCCATGGTGGCTCCGCCGGGCTGGTGCGGGTCCAGGGCCAGGCGGCCGAAGCCGACGAGGGTGCCGGTGCCGCGCTCGATGATGGCGAGCGCGTGTTCGGTGCGGGGGTCGGCTCGGGCCGCTTCGATGGATCGGGCGATGATCCACCGCACCTCGTCCGGCGTCCGGGGCTCGAAGGACAGGTGCTCGGTGGCCGTCTCACTGCCGTAGATCGCGAACACGGCTTCGGTGTCGGCGACTTGGAGTTCCCGCAGCTCAAGGCGGCGGTCGGGGTGGCTCGCGGTCATGTCCCGGCGTGCCCGCGAGCCGAGCGCACCGCGTCGGTGTACGTGTCGCGGGTCAGGTCCTCCGGGGAGATCCCCAGCGTGGTGAAGACCGCCCGGACATCGTTCAACGCCTCGCTGACGTCGCCCTCATGGACGAGCGTCTCGATCTCCAGGAACGTGCCGTCGATCTCGGGAACCTGGACCAGGGTGGCCGACATCCTCCGACCGTACGCCTCGAAGGAGTGGTTCCGGCACCGCTTGTCGAAGGCGATGGACTCGACATGCCCCAGGGCAAGCAGGATCGCGTGCGCCGCGTCGGCGTCGTCGACGCGGGTTTCGTACTCGGGCTTCGAACCGGAATCCTCGTCCACGGCCGCGTCCTTGAAGGTCAGCACCGTCCTCACTGCCTTTGTCCCGTCGGCCTCGTGCACGGTCCGGAGCCGCAGTTCCTGGCCCGCTCCGCCCAGCGAGCCGTCCGGACGCTCGTAGTACGTGTCCCGGTACACCTCGACACGAGCTTCACCACACTCGTCGAGCCGCCGCATGACCGCCTCGGGCGAACGGACCCGGGCCTTCAACTCCGCCTCGATCACCTGCGGTACTCCTCCCTCGGCCGACCCGGACAGATTCGTCGTGGTGCCCGCGCGGGGCTCCTCATGCCTCTATGCGCAGCCAAGTGTTGCCCGTGCGGAGCCAGAGGGCGCCGTTGCGGCCTTGGGCGCAGTTCTTGACCACTCGGCCGGGGACCCGTAGGCGCCGGCGGCTGGTTGCCGTCCAGGTGGTGCCGTTGAGTTCGACGTGCGTGAGTTCGACCGAGCGCTTGTTGTGGTTTCGACGGCTGAGTACCGCTCTGTCGCCTCGGACCGCGAATCCGTCCGGGGCGGGGACGGGGCTGGGGTAGCTGGTAACGTCGCCGGTGGATGGTGTGATCCGGGTCAGGTAGGTGCTGCCTCTGCTGCTTCCCGAGTACCAGACGAGCCAGGTGTGCTCGTTGGCCGTTGCTGCGGTGCGGCCTTCAAGAGGGTGATCCGGCAGTCGGCCTTGGGGAGTCCAGGTGGCCTGGCCTCGGGTGTTCCAGCCGGCGAGGCCCGCCGCTGACTCGGGGTGGCCGCCGTAGATGCCCTCATCACCGTAAGCCGTCCAGATGCCTCCATGGACATCGGTCGCCAATGCCTGAAGGTCATCGCCGAGGCAGAACTCCCCTTCAGGCGTGCCCGATGCGGAGAACACCACGGCGTTGGGTGCCCAGGAGTCCTCGATCTCGGATCGGAAGGTGCGGCCGCTCGCCAGGAGGAACCGGGAGTCCGGGAGGAGGGCCAGGTGGCTGGGACGGATGTGGATGTTCTGGACCGGGGTGCGCCGTTCCCGCTGTCCCTCGACGGTGACCAGTTCACCTGTGAACGGGAGTCGCGGTCGCCACCCGATCCACCCCTTGACGTAACGGCTGTGATCGAGGTGTCGCCGGTGGACCAGCAGGACCGCCAGCTCCTCGGAGGGGCCGACGGTCCAGCAAAGGGCTCGGTGGCCCCGTACGGCGTCAGCGGCGGGGAGCCGCCATACACGCCGCGTCACTCGTCCCCGTACTTCGCGTCCGCCGCCGGGTCCAGGGCCAGGCGGTAGCCGCGTTTGACGACGGTCTGGATCAGCTTTGGCGCGCCCAGGGCCGTGCGTAGCCGGGCCATCGCTGTTTCGACCGCGTGTTCGTCCTTGCCTGCGCCGGGGAGGGCTTTGAGGAGTTCTGAGCGGGGGACGACCCAGCCGGGGCGGCGGCTCAGGGTGCGCAGGAGGGACATTCCGGCCGGGGGGACGGGGCGTAGGGCGCCGTCGACCAGGACCGCGTGGCCGCGGATCTCGACGCGGTGGCCGGCGATGGGGAGGGAGCGGGCCCGGGTGGGGAGTTCCTGGCAGAGGAGCTGGACGAGGGGGCCGAGGCGGAAGCGTTCCGGTTGGATCGTGTCGATGCCGTGGGCCTGGAGGGGGAGGGCGGTGACCGGGCCGACGCAGGCCGGGAGTACGTCGTGGTTCAGGGCGGCCAGCAACTCGGGCAGCAGGCCCCGGGCCTCGGCGCGGGAGAGCAGGGAGGCCGCCGCGGGGGCGCTGGTGAACGTCACCGCGTCGAGGCCTCGGGCGACCGTCGCGTCGAGGAGGCGGTCCACGGGGGTGAGGTCCTCCGGCGGCATCCAGCGGTAGACGGGGACGCCCACCACCTCCGCGCCGCCCGCCCGCAGCGCCTCCACGAAGCCGGGAAGGGGTTCGCCGTGGAGTTGTACGGCGATACGGCGGCCTTCGACTCCGTGTTCCAGCAGGCGGTCCAGGACCTCCGCCATGGATTCGGAGGACGGGGACCATTCTTCGGTGAGGCCCGCGGCTCGGATCGCGCCTTTCACCTTCGGGCCTCGGGCCAGGACCTCCACGCCCCTCAGCTTGTCCAGCAGGGCCTCGCCCAGGCCCCAGCCGTCCGCCGCCTCGATCCAGCCGCGGAAGCCGATGGCCGTGGTGGCGACCACGATGTCGGGGGTCTGGTCCAGCAAGTCCTTGGTGGCGGCCAGCAGTTCGCTGTCGTCGGAGAGCGGCACGATGCGCAGGGCCGGGGCATGGAGGACCGCGGCTCCTCGGCGCTGGAGCAGCGCGCCGAGCTCGTCGGCCCGTCGTGCCGCCGTCACGCCCACGGTGAAACCGGCCAGCGGGCCGTGGTCCGGCTGCGCCGGCCGTTCGGCTCGCTCGGCTCGTTCTGGTCGCTCAGGTCGCTGCTGTTCGTCGTACATGGCTCTCGTCCCGCCGAGTCGTCGCACTGTGTCAGTGCTCCATGGAAAGGCTCCATGGAAAGTGCACCTACATGCCGATCGAGCCTGTCAACGGCGCGTGACAGGCTCGGTTCGGCTTGATGTCGTCGGTGTTACGTCACCCCGGTGAGGGGTTGTGCTGCGTCACACCTCGGCGTAGCTGAGCTGCGGCTTCGCATCCGTTCCGGCCGCGGACTCGGTCTGCGCGGCGGCCGGGCGGCGAAGGTATACGGCCCAGGTGACGGCGAAGCAGACGCCGTAGAAGGCGAGGAAGGAGACGAAGGCGCCGGTGCCGGAGCCCACGGAGAGGAAGGACTGGCGCAGAGCGAGGTTGATACCGAGCCCGCCGAGGGCGCCCACCGCGCCGATGATGCCCATCGAGGCGCCGGACAGACGACGGCCGTACGCCGCGGCCTCCTCGCCCCGAAGCCCCTTGGCAAGGGCCTTGGCCTGGAAGATGCCCGGGATCATCTTGAACGTGGAGCCGTTGCCGAGGCCGGTGAGGACGAACAGGGCGATGAAGGCGACCGTGAACAGCGGCAGCGACTTCTGCATGGACGCGATGACGATGACACCGGTGGCGGCGGCCATGGCGACGTAGTTCCACAGCGAGATCTTCGCGCCGCCGAAGCGGTCCGCGAGCGCGCCGCCCACCGGCCGGATCAGCGAGCCGAGCAGCGGGCCGATGAAGGTGACGTACGCGGCCTCCAGCGGCGTACGGCCGAACTGGGTCTGCAGGACCAGGCCGAAGGCGAAGCTGTAGCCGATGAACGAGCCGAAGGTGCCGATGTAGAGGAACGACATGATCCAGGTGTGGGCGTCCTTGACGGCTTCCTTGGCGGCGCCGGTGTCGTTCTTCAGGGACGCGATGTTGTCCATGTAGAGCGCGCCGAGCACGGCGGCGATCACGATGAACGGGATGTAGATCCCGAGGAGCACCCGCGGACCGCCGCTGGCGCCGATGACGGCGAGGCCGATGAGCTGGACGACGGGGACACCGATGTTGCCGCCGCCGGCGTTCAGGCCGAGGGCCCAGCCCTTCTTCCTGAGCGGGAAGAAGGCGTTGATGTTGGTCATGCTGGAGGCGAAGTTGCCGCCGCCGATACCGGCGAGCATCGCGCAGATCAGGAAGGTGGAGAACGACGTCCCCGGCTCCATCACGATGAAGGCCGCGACGGTGGGTACGAGGAGCAGGCTCGCGGAGACGACCGTCCAGTTCCGTCCGCCGAAGATCGCGACGGCGAAGGTGTAGGGGATGCGGACGATCGCGCCGACCAGGGTGGCCATGGACACGATGAAGAACTTGTCGGCCGGGGTGAGCCCGTACTCGGGGCCCATGAAGAGGACCATCACCGACCAGACGGTCCAGACGGAGAACCCGATGTGCTCGGAGAGGACGGAGAAGAGGAGGTTGCGGCGGGCGACCTTCTCACCGGTCTCGTTCCAGAAGGCCTCGTCCTCCGGGTCCCAGTGCTGAATCCACCGGCCTCCCCTGTTCGCGGCGGGGGCTGTGCTCGGGGCTGTCATGACGCCTCCACGTTTCTCCGGGCTTCGGTTCGTACCAGGGGGTGGTGATGGGGTGATGAGTCCCGAAGGTAGGCAGAGCGCGTTTCCTGACTGTGGCACCGGGTGACCGGAAAGGAACTTTGCTCTCACCGGCGGATGGACCGATCGGTGAGGAATCGGTGAGCGGAACGCCACACAGGGCGCCCGTGGTCATGGTCACCGCAGGTCCGCGTGGTGCGGCAGAGGCGATCACGCCATCTTGGGCGCGGCCCGCGTTCCAATGTATGCGCACCGGTGCCGTCGCTCAGCGTGGCGAAGACCACAGCGACGGCACCACCCGGGGGCGTGGGACGGCGGGCAGGGGTCGTGTGACGGCGGCCGGGGAGAGGGCTCGCGGGCGTATCAGTGCAGGGTGAGAGGGGTCTCGGCCTCGAACCGGGTCAGTTTCTCGGGGTTGCGGACGTAGTAGAGGCCGGTGACTCGGTCGTTCTCGACGCGGAACGCCACGACGCCGTCGATCTCGCCGTCCTTGCGGAGGAACAGGGCGGGGCTGCCGTTCACCACCGTGGGGTCGAACGTGATCGTCGCGCCCGTCTTGGTGATGCCGCCGACGATGAAACGGCTCACCTTGTCGGCGCCGAGAATCGGCCGCAGTGCGGCCTGCTTGACGCCGCCGCCGTCGTTGATCATGACGACGTCGGGGGCCAGTACGTCGAGGAGGCGCTGGGGGTCGCCGGTGGCGATCGCCCTGGCGAAGGCGTCCGCGACCGCCCGTTTCCTGCGCTCCGACACCACCTCGCGGGGGCGGCGGGCGTCGACGTGACGGCGGGCGCGGTGGGCGATCTGGCGTACGGCCGCGGGGGTCTTGTCGACGGCCGCCGCGATCTCCTCGTAGCCGACGTCGAAGACCTCGCGCAGCACGAACACCGCGCGCTCGGTGGGCGAGAGCGTCTCCATGACGAGCATCAGCGCCATCGACACGCTCTCGGCCAGTTCGACGTCCTGGGCCACGTCCGGTGCGGTGAGCAGCGGTTCGGGCAGCCACTGGCCGACGTACGCCTCCCTGCGGCGGGTCAGGGTGCGCAGCCGGTTCAGGGACTGGCGGGTGGTGATGCGGACCAGGTACGCGCGCCGGTCGCGCACCTGGTCCAGGTCGACGCCTACCCACCGCAGCCAGGTCTCCTGGAGCACGTCCTCGGCATCGGCGGCCGAGCCGAGCATTTCGTAGGCCACCGTGAAGAGGAGGTTCCGGTGGGCGACGAAGGACTCGGTGGCCGGGTCGGTGGGCGGGGTGCCCGGTGTCGGATCGGTGGTGTGCTCGGTCATGGTGCGAAGCGTCCCCTCTTCGAGTGTGGGCTGTGCCGCCGGAGCGCGCTGGGGCCTGTCGTTCGGATCACGCCTGGGCGCGAGGCCCTGGCACGTTCCAAGACACGGCCTAGGAGGCCGCTCGTTCCGGGGCGGGCACGGGTCCGGTCGGCTGCCCGCCGGCGGTCGCGTCCGGCCTGGTCGCCAGCAGGCGGCCGCGGTGGGGGCCTCCCGAGACGTTGTGCAGCTTGTACGAACCCGGCTTGCGGGCCTCGCCCGCGAGGTGCTTGACGATGCCCTGGCAGACGAACTCCTTGACCCTCGCGCCCAGTCGGCCGTCGATGTGGAGGCCCACCGCGACGTCGTACCGGCGCGCGAACTGGAAGATCCCGCCGCCCCGGCCCAGGCTGATGCACTGCCCGGCGAACGCCTGGTTGAGGGGTGCCGGCCGCTCCCCCGCGATCCGGGCCAGCACGGTGTCGGCGGCCCGCGCGCCCAGCGGTATCGCGGCCTGGCAGCTCATCCGCAACGGCAGGTCCGACGGCGCCGCCGAGTCGCCGGCCGCGACGATCCGTGGGTCGTCCACGCTGGTCAGCGTCTCGTCCGTGAGCAGCCGGCCGAGGGCGTCGGTGGTCAGCCCGCTGCGTACGGCCAGGTCCGGCACGCCGAAGCCGGCGGTCCAGATGGTCACCTCGCTCGGCAGGGTCCGGCCGCCGCTGAGGCGTACGGCGTCGCTCATCACCTCCGTGACCTTGGCGTTCGGGCCCTCCAGTACGGTCACGCCGAGTTCGGTGAGGCGTCGGGCGACCGAGCGGCGGCCCTTCGGGTGGAGATAGGGGCCGAGGACGCCGCCGCAGACCAGGGTCACCTTCCGGCCCTCTTCGGCCAGTTCGGCGGCGGTCTCGATACCGGTCGGGCCGGCGCCGACGACGGTCACCGGGGCGGTCCGGGACACGGCCTCGACGGCCGGGCGCAGCCGCCGGGCCTCCTCCAGGCTCGCGATCGGGTACGCGAACTCGGCGGCCCCCGGCACCCCCGGGTCGGCGCTGCCGCTGCCCACCGCGTAGACCAGGTGGTCGTAGCGGAGGCCGCCGCCGCTCGCCAGGGTCACCTCGCGCCCGGCGGCGTCGATCCGGGTGACGGTGTCGACGGTCAGCCGTACGCCCTCGGCCAGCACCTCCCGGTACTCCACGACCGCGTCGTCGGAGCCGCCGACCAGCTGGTGCAGCCGAATCCGCTCGACGAAGGCCGGGCGGGGGTTGATCAGGGTCACGCGCACCTCGTCGTGCCGGGTCAGCCGGTTGGCGGCCATCACGCCCGCGTAACCGCCACCGATCACGAGGACTTCGATGGTGTTGCGGGGGCCTTCGGTGGTGCTCCGGGCGCCTTCGGTGTTGTTGCCGGTCATGGTGTCTCCTCCGTCGCTCCAAGGGGGTTCGGTCTCAAGACACCGGGTCCGTGACGGCCGTGACACCTTGTGGCGCAGGTCACATTCACGGAAGGCGGAGGCCGCACGGAGGCCGCCCGGGAACCATCGTCACGCCGCCTCCAGCCGAGCCGCCGCCGTCCGCGCGCCCCCGACCTCGAACCACACCAGCTTCCCCCGCCCCCTCCCGGGAGGCCCCGAAAGCCCCCGGGTCCCGCCCTCCAGCGGCCAGCAGCCCCAGCGGTCGGCGCAGCGCTGGACGAGGAGGAGGCCTCGGCCGTGTTCATCGTCGTCCGTGGGGGTGGGCGGGGACGGCTCGGGGTTCGCGGAGTGGGCCGCGGACAGCCGATCGAACGGAGGCGGGATGCGCGGGTCGTAGTCACCAACGAACACCGTGAGCCGGCCTTCGGGGAAGGCGAGCAGACGCAGGGTCGCGGGGGTCGAGGTGTGCAGGTACGCGTTCGTCACCAGCTCCGAGGTCAACAGCTCGGTGACATCGAGGAGTTCGTCCCAGCCGTGCGAGGTGAGTGCCGCCCGCACGGTCAAACGGGCGACGCGGACGGCTCGGGGGTCGTGCGGCAGCCTCAGGAAGTACTCCCAGGAGCGGGGCAGCGAGGCATCGAGCGGGGATACGGTGACCATGAGACCTCCAGGGAGGAATGGGGCGTGGGTTCACACAACGGCCGTACGGGCGCTTCCGGCTTACCGGGGCGGCCAGTTGAGCGGCACGTGAACACCGTAGGCTCTTTGGTTAGATACCTCTAACCAAATGGGCTGAAGTTCTCCATGCTTCACCCATGTGAGGGATGCGCCAGCCGAGCCATGGCACGAAGGGAGAGGCCTTGCCACCCACTAACAGCCCCACGTTGCGTCAGCGCAGACTGGGCACTGAGCTGCGCAAACTCCGCGAAAGGGCAGGGCTCAACACCACGGGCGCAGCCGCACGCCTCGGCGTCAGCCAGGCACGTGTCAGCATGGTCGAGACCGGCCGCACCCCCATCAGCGCCGACCGCATCCGATCCACGGCACGGGCGTACGACTGCGCGGACGAGCCACTCATCGAGGCCCTGAGCGCGATGACCGGACGGCGGGTTCGCGGTTGGTGGGAGGAGTACCGCGAGCACCTCCCGGCCAACCTGATCGACCTCGTGGAACTCGAACATCACGCGGTCTCGCTGCGAGTGGCCTTGTTCGTCCACATCCCCGCACTGCTCCAGACCACCGACCACGCCCGTGCGATCTTCCGCACTGTCGTGCCCCCGTTGCGGCAGTACGAGATCGAGCACCGGCTCACCCACCGGATCAAGCGGCAAGCAATCCTCTACCGGGACAACCCCACCCCCTACCTCGTCACCATCCACGAGGCGGCACTGCGTATGGGGTTCGGAGGCCGAGCCGTGACCATCGAACAGCTCAGGCACCTGGTCGAGATGAGCGAGTTGCCCCATGTCACCGTCCGAGTCATCCCCTTCGGGAACGCGAACTTCCCGGGCGCGGGGCAGAGCATCACCTACGCCGCAGGCCCCGTGCCCCAGATCGACACGGTGCAGTTGGACAGCCACCATGGCTGCGAGTTCCTGGACAGCGAAGCCCAGTTGGCCAAGTACCGATCAGTGATGGACAGGCTGGACGATTGCGCCCTGGCCCCAGAGAAGTCTCGCGATCTGGTCCACAGCATCGCGAACGACCTGTGAAAGGCACCCGGTATACCCATGCTGCCCTGGCAGAAGTCCACCTACTGCGGCGACGCATCCAACTGCCTCTACATAGCCGCCCCCACCCGGGCCGAAATACACCTCCGCGAAAGCGACGCCCCCGGCACCGTCATCACCACCACTCCACCCACCCTGGCCACTCTCATTCGCACCCTGCGAACAGCCCACCCCTCACGCTGAGGCCACGCAGGGACAGTTCGAGAGCCAAGGGGCGGTACAACTCGCTTGCCCCGAGCATCAGATCCGGCAGCAGTCGTTCGAGGAGTGGACGGCCGTACCGGCGCATAGCGGTGTCGCAGATCTCGGTGAAGTTCTCCGGCATGGGCGGACGCACCACTTCGGCGGTGTAACCGGCCTGCCGCAGCCGTTGGCGCATCGCGGTGCGCGATGTGGGGGCGGGCGGCGGGGCCGAGGTGGTCGGGGACGGGGTGGTGGTGCGTCAGTCACCCGGTAGGGGTTCCTGAGTCCTTGATCAGCCCGGCCAGCACCGGCATGGCTTCGGACCTGCGGGCCATGAGATAGGCGGTACGGCCCTTGCGTGTGGGGGTGTGGACCAGGTCCCAGCCCTGCACATCGCGGTAGTAGGTCATGAGGCGTTCGCTGAATGTGCCCCGGCGAACCCACGTCACGTTCTCGTGGGCGGCCCGGTCCAGAGCCCACCAGGCCATCAGACGGCCAGGCTGTTCGCGCCGATGGGCGGGGTGGGTGAAGGACGTCGCCAGGAAGTACGCGCTCTGCTCCAGCTCCAGGGCGGTCCAACCCCATTCGGGGGTCCTGGTGAAGACGGTCGTACAGCCGATGAGCTGATGGCCTTCGGCGAGGACCCACACCGGAAAGGCCGGATTCGCCGCCTGCGAGGCGGCGTTGCGGATGTCGTCCTCGGTACGGGGCCAGTCCGGGATGCCACGCTCACGCATCCAGGCGCACCGCGCCCGCACCATCTCGGCGATCGCCTCCTGGTCGTCGGCGGTGGCCGGGCGCATGACGTACACGATCGTCTCCTTGGGAGGGCTGGGGGCTCCGCCACCGATGGCAGACCCACGGCGGTCGCGGCGTACGGTGTGTACGCCCCGGCCAGTGTCGGGCGCCATGAGCTACGGGTGTGCCGAAGCCCTCGGTGTGTTCGGCGTGTTACCGGGATCAGTGAACGCACCGCTTCCGTCTCGTCGGGCTGGTGACCATCAGTCAACGCCCAGACTCGGGCCGTGGGGAGCTGCCAGAATGTCTGCCAGCTGTAGGCCAGTTGTGAACCAGGACCGACGACCGGCGGGCCGGACATGACCATTGGTGAGCGCATCCGCGCGGCACGCGAAGCAAGGCGCCCGAAACGCAGCCAGGAGAAGCTCGCGAACGAGCTGTCGGTGGCGCGCTGGGGGAAGCCCGGGTTTCTCGACCGGCAGCAGGTCTACCGGTGGGGGAAGGGACGCAGGGTCCCCCGGGCGTGGCTGCCGTTCATCGAACAGGTACTCAACATCGATCTGTCCGAGGACAATGAGACCCAGCTCGCCGATACCGTGACCTCAGTGATCCTCCTGGGAGGCAGCGACGTGGACCGACGGCAGTTCCTCGTGGCATCCGCCGCCGTCGGCCTTGCCGCGCTCGATCTCCCCGACGCCGAGGCCATCACTCGCCGCGCGAACCGGTTCGGCCCCGTGGCCGTGCGGCCGTGAGTTGTTCGCCGCGGCCAGTGAGCTGGTGCACCTGATCGGCTGGATGGCGAGGGACGAGGGCAACCAGGGTCTGAGCCAGAAGTACCATCTGCACAGCTACCGGCTCGCCGCCGAGGCCGGCGAGAACGAACTCGCCGCGACCGCCCTGCGCGGACTCGCGGACCAGGCCATCGACCTCGGGCACATCCCCACCGCCGTACGGCTCGCCGAGGCGTGCGAGCAGCGCGGCCGCAAGCTCACGAACCCCAAAGCACTCGCGTACTACCGCAATACCTACGCCCGCGCGGCAGCCGCCGACGGCGTGCGGTCCGTACGGATCGACGACGGCCTGACCAACATCGCCGCCCGACTGCCGTCCCTCCCCGACAGCCCGGGGGCCACCGAACTCGGCGGGCGCATCACCGCCCGCAGGTGAGGCGCCCGTAAGCACCCCGAGGGGCGTCGAGTTCATCCTGACACGGTTAATCAAGGGAAATAGCAAAGTTACGTGCGGGTAGAAACCCGCGAGCGCTCAACCTTCACCAGGCTTTACGGTTTCCCCATTTTCGCAGTGCTACGTTGAGCCTCACCTTCGGGTAACTCCATTTCCCCCACCGGCCCTTGTCGTGATTCCTTCGGGGCCGCACTCAGGAGACCCTCATGTCTTTTTCCTCCCGTACGAGAACGGCCGCTGTCGTGACCGCGTCGGCCTGTGTCGCCACGCTGCTCGGCGGTGCCACGGCCGCGCACGCCATCGTCGGCGGCAAGGCCGTCACCGCGGCCACGCACAAGGCCAAGTACCAGTTCGTCGTGGACATCTCGACCGGCGCCAAGACCCCCTCGGGCGACGACGTGAAGTGCGTCGGCGCTCTCATAGCCCCGAAGAAGGTCCTGACCTCGTTCAACTGCCTTGCCACAGGTGACGGTTCACAGGACACGACCACGGTCGTCGGTGGCCGCAAGAACCTCAACGGCAAGGGCGGCACCGTCAGCGGAGTCGCCGGCGTCGACCGTTCCGCCGACATGAAGTACACCGAGGACGGCGTTCCCGTCGCCGATGTCGCCGTGCTCACGCTGACCAAGAAGATGCCCTACACCCCGGTCGCGCTCGTGCCGAAGTCGTTCACGTACACGGCGGGCACCAAGGCCCGCATCGTCGGCTGGGGCGACTCCGGAGCCGGCACGGACTATTCGAACCAATTGAAGGAAGCGAATGTCGGCATCCTTCCGAACTCCTCGTGCGCCAAGCCCTACACCACCAAGAATTTCCAGGCGAAGACCATGCTCTGCGCCGGAAAGCAAAAGGGCGGCGTGGACTTCTGCGCCGGTGACGAAGGCGCCCCGCTGCTCGTCACCCAGGGCAAGCGGCAGTATCTGGCCGGAATCGCCTCCTGGGGTTACAAGGACTGTGGAAAGGCGAACAAACCCGGTGTCTACACCCGTATCTCGGCGTTCCGCTGGGTGACCCAGTAGGCAATACGCCCACAAGTGGACATAGCACCGCACGCTCGCTACGGTCGAACAGGTGGCGTCACACATGCAGCAGTCGTAGTCGGTACGCCGATCCTCAGGCGTCGACGGACGAGCGTAGGAGCTCGGACGACTGCCCTCCCCCTGACAGACGCACTACCCACGCGACGGCGAACCGCCCACGACGATGCGATGCCGCGCTTCCCCGCGCCGCTCACTGGATCGCCGCGGTCGGCATGGCCGAAGCAGATGAGTGGAGAGTGAAATGCGGTCTTTCAAGAGCAAGAGCAGGACGAAGAAGTACGGCTCCGCCCTGGCTGTCGCCTCCCTGGCGTTCGGCGCATCCGCGACGGCGGCGGGCACCGCTCAGGCCGACCCGGACTCCAGCAGGGTCAAGCTCAAGGGAACCGTGAGCTGTGAACGCTTCGAAGACTCGAACGTGGACTCGATCACGGTGACCACGAAGGGCAAGGCCAAGAAGGACAACCTCTCCGGTGAGGACGTGTCCGAGGCGTACTCCCTGACGTTCACCGGAGTCACGAAGTCGACGAACGGTCAGTCGGCCAACGCCAAGATCGTCTGCATCGACAGTGACGAGGAGGAGCACACCTACAGCAAGACCTTCACCATCAAGAGGCCGACCAGCCCCAACACCGAGGTCCAGACCCGCAACTTCAAGTGAGCCCAGGCCCGCTGACGTAGGCCCCTGGCCGGCTCCGACCCACCCCGATCCGCTGCGAGCGCCGCAACACGACAGCGCCCGCGGCGGATCGCTGTGCGGCCCCGGTCAGCTCGACGCCGCGCCCACATAGCTGAGCGTGTTGGTGCCCCCGTCGTCCCAGGTGATGACCACGTCGTCGCCGGAGCGGCGGACCGTGGCGTAGAGGAGGTCCTCGTCGGCCGCGTCGGGGGAGGCCAGGGGGCGCAGGGCCATGCGGAAGGAGTTCTCGTCGCGGTAGGCGCCCACGCCGCTGAGGATGCCCTTGCCGCTGGTCAGGTCGATGTAGGAGAGGGCGTGCTGGCCCGCCGTACCACCGGAGAGTTCCTCCTCGCGGATGGTGAGGGTGCGGGCCTCGGCGTCCTGCCACTGGCCCTCGACGCCCTTGGCCGGCGCCGTGCCCGTCGAGTCGTCGTCCTCGCCGCCGCCGCCGATCGAACCGCCGTCCGGCGTCTCGGTGACCTCGTCGGTCGCCTCCTCGCTCGGGCTCTCGCTCTCGCTCGCCTGCGCCGACACGCTGTTCTCGGGTTTGGCGACGGTCCCTTCGTCATCGCTGGAGGTGAGGAGGAAGATGCCGCCGCCGATCACGGCCAGCGCCGCCACCGCCGCCACGATGATCAGCGCGAGCCTGCCGCCGTTGCCCGAGGGCGCGGGCGGCTGCGGGTAACCCCCGTACGGGGCACCGTAGTTCGGCATCCCCGGTGCGCCGGGTGCGCCCGGCATCCCGGGTGCGCCCGGCGCACCGTACGGCTGCTGCGGAGCCCCCGCGTACGGGTTCGGCTGCTGACCCGGCTGACCGGGCTGTCCCGGATATCCGGGCTGCCCCGGCTGACCCCCGTAACCGGGTTGCCCGGGCTGCCCCGGAACCTGCCCCGGACCCGCCCCCGGCGGCGGAGGCGTGTACGGCCCCGGGTACGGCTGCTGCGGCGGCTGCTGGGCTCCGTAACCGTCGTACGGCGGCTGGCCGGGAGGCTGGGTCATCGGCGGGTGTCACTCCTCAAGTCGCATCGGAGCCCAACATCCACCACGCCCTCAACCGCACGCAAGTGCGTATCCCACTTGGTTACGCGGTCAGTACATGACCAAGCCCGACCGCGCCCGGCCAACTCCCCCAGCAGGTCAGCCCTTTCGCAGGGTCCCCCCGCTCCCCACCCGGCTCGGCCACAACCGCGGCCTCCGCCGCGCCGCCAGATCCTCCGCCCAGCCGAAGGCGACGACGCAGAGCGCGATCAGCAGCCACGTCACCACCAGCACCGGCCACGGGCTCTCCAGCAGCCACGGCACGTTCTGCTCCAGGAACACCACGCTCCACAGGCGGTCCCACTGGGTCGCCGCGATGAGGATGCAGGTGTTGTGCCAGAGATAGATCGTCACCGCACGGGAGTTGAGGAGGGTGATCGCCCCGTCCCAGCGGCGCAGCCGGCGCGGCCACTCCGTCCACGTCGGGCTGATGTGCAGCAGGAGCAGAACCGTCGCGAACGACCAGAGCGACTGCGCGAACGGCATACTGTCCAGGTCGTTGCCCGCGCCGAAGTCGTCGTTCAGCGCGTACCAGAGGCCGAACAGGGCGATCGCCGGGGCCACGGACGGGACGAGGTAGCGCGGCAGCCGCCTCAGCATCCCCTCCTGGTGTGCCATCCCGAGCACCCAGCAGGCCCCGAACGTGCTGAAGTCCGTCAGTCCGGAGGCGAAACGCTCCCCCGGCAGAACGTCCAGCAGCCCCGACTCGAACGCCGCCGCCAGCGCCAGCGGGGCCAGGACCGTCGGCAGCGGCCTCGCCCGCAGGGCGCGCAGCAGCAGCGGGGAGAGGAGCACGTACCAGAGGTAGGCGCGGACGTACCAGAGCGGTCCGGCCAGTTCCACGGCCCAGTCGGCGCCGATGAAACCCCGGACCCCGGGCAGGCCCTCCGCGTACGGCGGATCGCTGATCGGGAGGGCCCAGAAGGTCAGATGGAACCACCACCAGCCCGGGTGCCCGTCCGCGTCCGGGCCCCAGCCCTGCGCCACCATCCCGGTCACGCCCACCGCGCCCAACAGCCACACCGGGGGCAGCAGTCGACGCATCCGGCCCTTGACGACCCCCAGCGGCGGGCGTTTCAGCGAACGGGCCATGAGGTTGCCCGCCAGCGCGAACATCACCCCCATGGACGGGAACAGCAGCGGCAGCCACGCCCAGCCGGTGAGGTGGTACAGCACCACCCGGAAGAGGGCGACCGCCCGGAGGAAGTCGAAGTAGCGGTCACGGGAGGGGGCTCGGGCCGCCTCCGTCCCCGCGTCGGTCCCCGCGGCCGCCGGGTCCGAGCCCTGGGCCAGCGTGCTCATACGACCTGGCTCCCTTCCCGCGACCGCGACCGAGCCTGCGACCGCGCCTGGGCGTCCGAGGAGCCGGGCTCACCCGGCAGCCCGACCGCCCCCGTCCGCCGCAGCTTCTGCCACCTCAGCCGGCCCCCGGTCAGCGCCGTGATCCACGACTGCAGCAGCACGACGTACATCAACTGCCGGTAGAGCAACTGCTGAAGCGGCAGCGAGATCAGATGCGTCATCCGCTCCTTGTCCAGATGGAAGGCGTACGCCGCGCACACCGCCTGGACCATCAGGACGCCCAGCCACGCGGCGATGGTCTTCTCCGTCGGCCCGAACACCAGCCCGTAGAGCAGGAAGACGTCGATGAGGGGGGCCAGGAGTGGTGCGACCACCATGAACAGGGACACCAGGGGCAGGCCCACGCGGCCGTAGCGACCGGAGGCGCCCCGCTCGAACAGCGACCGCCGGTGCTTCCAGATGGCCTGCATCGTGCCGTAGCACCAGCGGTACCGCTGGGACCACAGCTGCTGGACGGACTCGGGCGCCTCGGTCCAGGCGCGCGCCTTCTCCGCGTACACCACATGCCATCCGTCCCGGTGCATGGCCATGGTGATGTCGGTGTCCTCGGCGAGGGTGTCCTCGCTCATCCCGCCGACCCGGTCGAGCGCCTCGCGCCGGAACGCGCCCACGGCACCCGGGATGGTGGGCATACAGCGCAGGACGTCGTACATCCGGCGGTCGAGGTTGAAGCCCATCACATACTCGATGTGCTGCCAGGCACCGATGAGGGTGTCCCGGTTGCCGACCTTGGCGTTGCCCGCGACCGCGCCCACGCGCGGGTCCGCGAACGGCTGGACCAACTCCCGTACGGTGGACGGCTCGAAGACCGTGTCGCCGTCCATCATGACGATCAGGTCATGGCGGGCATTGGCGATCCCCCGGTTGAGGGCGGCGGGCTTGCCCGCGTTCTCCTGCCGTACGACGCGCACCTCATGGCGTACGGCGGGGTCGGCGGCCAGTTCGGCGCTCAGCTCCTCGACGATGCGGGCCGTGCCGTCGCTCGAACCGTCGTCGATGACCAGCACCTCGATCGGGTGGTCGCCCTTGACCAGCGAACGCACCGTTTTCTCGATGCACTTGGCCTCGTTGTACGCGGGCACGAGCACGGAGACCGGTTCGGTGACCGGGCCGTCCGGGCCCCAGACGAAGCCCCGGCGGCGGACCCGGCGGGCGTGGGCGATCGACAGGATCAGCATCAGCCCGAAGCGGGCGAGGACGAGGACGCCGACGACCGAGAGCGCGACGACGAGGACGCCGGTCGTCTTCTCCGACGCCTGCACGAGCGCCACCCACGCCTTGCCCTTCCACAGACCGAGGCCGCTCACCGGGGTGTGCGCGCTGGGCGCGTCCAGGGCCTCGGTGAGGGTGTCGAACTCATAGCCCTTGTCCTGGAGTCCGCCGATGTACCGGTCCAGCGCGGCGACCGTCTGCGAGCGGTCACCACCGGAGTCGTGCATCAGCACGATCGCGCCCTTGCCGTCCTCCGGTGTGGCCCGGCGGATGATCTCGTCGACGCCCGGCCGGCTCCAGTCCTGGCTGTCGGTGGTGTTGACGACGGTGATGTAGCCACGGCTGCCGATGTACTGGGCGACCGGCCAGGTCCGGTTGTCCATCTGTGAGGAGAACGACGAGTACGGCGGCCGGAACAGCGAGGTGCGCACACCGGCGGCGCCCGCGAGCGCCAGCTGGTTCTGGGACAGCTCCCAGTCGATGCGCTCCTTGGACTGGAGCGAGAGATCGGGGTGGTTGAAGGTGTGCAGCCCGATCTCGTGGCCCTCGGCGACCATCCGCTCGATCAGTTCGGGGTGGCGGGAGGCCATGGTGCCGGTGATGAAGAAGACGGCGTGGGCGTCGTACTTCCTCAGCATGTCGAGGACCTTCGGGGTCCACACCGGGTCGGGGCCGTCGTCGAAGGTGAGGACCAGCTCGCGGTCCGGCACCTCGAAGCTCACCTGGCGCCCCGATCGGGTGTCGATCACCGGGCCGCCCTCAAGTATCTCCTTGGGCACCCGGTCGTTCGCGACGGGCGGCCCGACGCGGTGGTCGGCGAGGATCTCGCTGTGCACATAGCCGCGCAGCATCAGCATCGCCATCAGGGCGAGGAGGAAGACGCCGGGCAGGATGTGCCGCAGCGGCAGACGGACGCGGCGGGTGCGGGTGGCGGCAGGGGTGGTCGTCCGGGGCGCGGTACGGGTCATGGTGCGGGTGGTGGTACGGGTCGTGGTGCGGGTGTCGGCGTTTTTTCGCGTACGCGTACGGGTGCGGCTGCGGGAGCGGGTGCGGACATGGGCGGCGTTACGCGAGCCCGTGTCCCCTTCCCCTTCCCCTTCCCCTTCCGTTTCCGTACGGCGCTCGGCGGCGTGCGGGTGCTCGCCGCCGTGCTCGGGGTGGGACATCAGGCGGCGTTCTCCGGGGTCGGCGAGGGTTGCGGGTTCTGCGGCGGGGCGTCCGGGGTCGGGGAGGCGGTCTCGACCGGCGCCGGGCTGGGCGGGCCGCCGGCGACGTTCTCCGAGCCGGAGTCCGACCCCGACCCCGGGGCGGCGCCCGCCGACTCGGAGGGCGAGGGCGAGGCCGGGGCGGAGGGGCTGGGCCCGACCGGGGACTCGGGCGCGGAGGGCGAGGGCTCCGGGTCCTTCACACTGGCGCTGGGCTGCGGATTCGGCGCCGGGCTGACCCCGGGCCCGGCGGAGGGCTTGCCGCTGGCGGACGCCGACGGCTTCCTCCCGTCCTCGCCCTCGCGCCCCTTGCTCCCCGCTGATCCGCCGCCGGACGCCTTGCCGCCCGGCGAGGACGACGCCCCCGTACGGACCGGCCCCGAACCACCGCTGGGCACCTGCCCCTCCGCCGTGTCGGCCCGGTCCCCGGACTCGCCGGAGCCCGTCGACTCGTCCGGCAGCGGCGGCGAGTCCACCTCGCTCGCGGGCTTGTCGTCCTTCTGCATCGGCACCGGCAGCCAGGGGGCGTCCGAGTTGCCCGACAGCAGCGTGCCGGCGATCACCGCCGCGTAGGCCGCGCAGGCGGTCCCGACGGCGATCCCGAGCCGCCGGTAGCGGTTCCTGCGCCGCCCCGACTCGTCCACGAACACGGGCCCGTCGGACTCCTTGGCCCCCTCGCCGGCGTCCCCACCGGACTCCCCCGGCGTGCCGCCCAACTCCCTTCCCGCACCGTCGAGTTGGACGGTCACCTCATGCGGGTCGTGATGACGACCGGGCTGATCGGCCCGCTCCCAGGGGGTGGACCCGAGGGACGCCGGAACACCACCGGGGGCCGGTGCGCCACCGGAGGCCGGTAGGCCACCGGAACCCAGCACACCACCGGAAGCCGATACGCCACGCACACCACCGGAGGCCGTCTTGCCGTCACGCCCCGCCGCACTCGGCTGCCGGGGCACAGCCCCCGTACCGGGCGCGGCATCGGGCCACACCACCTCATCCCCCCTGCTGACACCCGCGCCGGGCCACCCGGCGGGGTCGGCTCCGGGCCCACCCTGGTGTTCGACCTTCGACCGCTTCGGCTGAGAGCCCTTCGGCCAGTTCTCCACGTGCACGCACTTCCCCCCACGGGACAAGAATAGGGGTGCGTGTTCGACGTATCGGGGTAACGGGCTTTCGCACTTTCCGGTACCGGACCGGGCCCCCACCCGGTCCGGGGCGGCCCGCCCCTCACACACACCCGGGCGACGAATGTAGAACTGTGCGTGATGTCCAGGGGTGTGCTGTCAGGCGCGGTTCATCATGATGAGTGCATCTGTGGCCGGAATCCACCCGTCCTCCGGAAACGAAAGCCATACTTCCGCCCGCGCCAGCTCCTCCGCCGCGCGCCGGAGCGCATCCAACCCGGGGTGCGTGAGCCCCTTGCGCCACACCATCGACACAGGTGAGAGCGGTACGGGGTCGACGAGGGGCCGGGACACGGTGTGCAGCAGGGCGGGCAGCCCGACGACCGCGAGCACGGGCGTCCCCGTCTTGGCCATCAGCCGCTGGAACTCCTCGGGCCCCACGGCCAACGGCACCGGCGGCGCCACCTCGATCCCCCGCCCCTCGAACAACTCCCGTGCGAGGCCGGTCCACTCCGGCGTACGGGGATTCCCGGCACCGGCGTACACGCGCTCACCCGCCAGCTCCGCCAGCGGTACGGCGTCCAGCGCGGCCAGCCGATGCCCTGCGGGAAGGATCACCGCCATCGGCTCGTACCGCACGGGCCGCTGTTCGAGCCCGGCCCGGATCGCCGGGTCGAGCCCCGCGAACCTCCCGAACGACACATCGAGCCGCCCCGCGAGGATCTCGGCGGCGGCATACGTCAGCCCGCTCTCGTACCGGGCCATCAACTCCTGCTCCGGCACGATCTCGCGGGCCCGCCCCAGTACGCGCTGCCCGGTCTCCAACCCCGGCGAGTTGAGATCGACGAGCAACGGCCGGGCCTCCCGAAAGGCGGCCACCAACGCCTCCTGCGCCTCCAACACCCGCCGCGCATACGGCACCAGCCGCTCCCCGTCCCCCGTGAGCGTCACCTGCCGAGTCGTCCGCACGAACAACTCCACCCCCAACTCCCGCTCCAGCCGCCGAATGTCCCGACTGAGCGCCTGCTGCGCCACATACAGCCGAGCGGCGGCCCGAGTGAAGTGCAGCTCGTCGGCCACCGCGAGAAAGGCCCGCAACAGCCGGGGTTCGACGAGACCGGGAGAGCCGGGAAGACCGGAGGGGCCGGGAAGACCGGAAGAGCTGGACACCCGGCGAACTTACAACCGGGGTGCGTGAATCACCACGGAGTAAGTGTTGGACGGTGGATCATGGCCGGAGCGACGGTGAATACATGCCGTACCCACCGAGGCCCGAGAGGCCCCACCCACTCCTGCTCACAGTCACCGCGGACATGTTGGTGGCAGCGGACTTCAACCCACGTGGCCGCCGCCCGGGTACAGCGCCCCAAAAGGGGCGCGGGGAACTGCGCGAGCAACCACAACGCACCCGCAGTCGCCGAATCACCCGCACCCCCGAGCTATCAGGCGCCCACCCCACCCCCCGCTACAAAACCCTCTTCACCACCCCTGGCACCATCGGCTTCACCGCCGGGGGCGCTCTTTCCCGCCTCCCCATGGGCATGTTCAGCATCAGCGCCATCCTGATGATCTCCACCGTCTACGACTCCTACGCCCTGGCCGGCGGCGTGGTGGCCACCGGCCTCGCCGCCACCGCGCTCGTCGCCCCCTGGACCGCCCGCCTGGTCGACCGCCACGGCCAGGCGAGGGTGGCGATCCCGGCAACGGCGATCGCCCTGCTCGGCGGCCTGGCCCTGGTCGCCTGCGTCCACTGGAGGACCCCGCCCTGGACCCTCTTCGCGGCCTACGCGGCGACGGCCACCGCCCCCAACACCGGCGGCATGGTACGAGCCCGCTGGGCCCACCTCCTGAAGGACGACCCCGAGGCCCTGCACACGGCGAACGCCTTCGAACAGGCGGTGGACGAACTCTGCTTCATGCTGGGCCCGATCATCGCCGCGTTCCTCTGCACGGCCCTGTTCCCGGAGGCGGGCACCCTCATAGGCGGGGTGATCTGCATGGCGGGCGTGGTGCTCCTGGCCGCCCAACGCGCCACGGAACCACCCCCCACCGGCCGTACGACGGCGAAATCCCCCCTCCGCGCCCCCGGCATCCCCTCCCTCCTGATCACCTTCGTCGCCACGGGCGCGGTCTTCGGCTCGCTGGAGGTCGCGACGATCGCCTACGCGGACGCCCACGGCCGCCCCTCGGCGGCGGGTGTGATCCTGGCCCTCCAGGCGGCGGGCTCCTGCGCGGCGGGCCTGGCCTACGGCGCCCGGAACCCGAAGGGCCCCACACCCCGCCGCTTCCGCCACTGCCTCGCGGCGATGGCGGCCCTGATGACCCTCCCCTGGCTGACGGCCGTCACCACCGCGTCCCTCCTCCCCCTGGCCCCGGCCCTCCTCCTGGCCGGCATGGCCACGGCCCCCACGATGGTCACCGCGATGACCCTCGTCCAACAGCGCACCCCCAAGGGCCAGTTGAACGAGGGCATGACCCTGGCCGTCACAGGTCTCCTGGCCGGCATCGCGGCAGGCTCGGCGGCGGGCGGCTGGACGGCCGACCACGGCCCCGGCCCCCTCACCACGGCCTTCGCCCTACCGGCACTGGCCGCGACCCTGGCCTACCTGCACAACTCGGCTGCCGCCGGCGCCGAATAGCTCGGGGGTACGGGAGGTTTGGCGGGTGCGGGTGCGTTGTGGCTGGTCGCGCAGTTCCCCGCGCCCCTGAAAATGCAGGGGCTGCGCCCCGTGCATTTTCATCGGCCCGCAGCTCTGTGCCAGCCCGCAGCCCTTTATCAGGCCGCAGGCCTGATAGGGGCGCGGGGAACTGCGCGAGCAACCCCAACGCACCCGCACCCGCCAAAACCTCCCGCACCCCCGAGCTATCAGGCGCCTCCCACCAACCACCCCGCACGCCCCATTGACGGACCCCCACCCCCCACCTAACGTCCTCGTCGAAGCGCTTCGACACCCCACATCGAAATCTCATCGAACCTCATCGAATCCCATCGAAGCGATTCGACCGGCAGCCGACCCGCCGACCCGCCGACCCAAGGAGACTCCCCCCACATGAAGTTCACCGACGGTTACTGGCTGCTACGCGAGGGCGTCACGGCGGCGTACCCGGCGGAGGTCCTCGACGTCACCGAGCCGACCGACGGCGACGGCGGCGGCGGCGTCCTGGAGATCCACGCCCCGACCCGCCCCATCCGCAGCCGCGGCGACCTGATGACGGGACCGGTGGTCACCATCCGCGCGCACACCCCGATGCCCGACGTCATCGGCCTCACCCTCACCCACTTCACGGGCGAACGCCCACGCGGCCCCGAGTTCGAACTCACCGAGGACGACACCACCCCGCAGCTCTCGTACGACGACGACCACGCGACCCTGACCTCGGGCGCCCTGTCGGTCCGGGTGGCCCGGGGCGGCCCCTGGCGGGTCGACTTCCTCGCGCACGGCCGCCCGCTCACCACCAGCGGCCACAAGAACATGGGCATCATGCGCGACGCCACCGGCGCCCACTATCTGCGCGAACAGCTCGACCTCGGCGTCGGCACCTGCGTCTACGGCCTCGGCGAACGCTTCGGCCCGCTGGTCAAGAACGGCCAGGTCGTCGACATCTGGCAGGCCGACGGCGGCACCTGCAGCGAACTGGCGTACAAGAACGTCCCGTTCTTCCTCACCGACAAGGGCTACGGCGTCTTCGTCGACCACCCCGGCAAGGTGTCCTTCGAGGTCGCCTCGGAGGTGGTGTCACGTGTCCAGTTCAGCGCGGAGACCCAGGAGCTGACGTACTACGTCATCCACGGCCCCACCCCGAAGGACATCCTCCGCAAGTACACGGCCCTCACCGGCCGCCCGGCCCTCCCACCCGCCTGGTCCTTCGGCCTGTGGCTGTCGACGTCCTTCACCACGTCGTACGACGAGGAGACCGTCACCTCCTTCATCGACGGTATGCGGCAGCGTGAACTCCCCCTCTCCGTCTTCCACTTCGACTGCTTCTGGATGCGCGAGTTCCAGTGGTGCGACTTCGAGTGGGACCCGAGGGTCTTCCCCGACCCGGAGGGCATGCTGGCCCGCCTGAAAGCACGCGGCCTACGGGTCTGCGTCTGGATCAACCCGTACATCGCCCAGCGCTCCCCCCTCTTCGCGGAGGGCAAGGCGGCCGGATATCTCCTCAAGCGCCCCGACGGCAGCGTGTGGCAGTGGGACATGTGGCAGCCGGGCATGGCCCTGGTCGACTTCACCAATCCGGCCGCCCGCACCTGGTACGCGGGCAAACTCGAAGCCCTGCTCGCCCAGGGCGTCGACTGCTTCAAGACCGACTTCGGCGAACGCGTCCCCACGGACGTCATCTGGCACGACGGCTCCGACCCCGAGCGGATGCACAACTACTACACCCACCTCTACAACCGCACGGTCTTCGACGTCCTGCGCAAACACCGGGGCGAGGGCGAGGCCGTCCTCTTCGCCCGCTCCGCCACCACCGGCGGCCAGCGCTTCCCGGTCCACTGGGGCGGCGACTGCGAGGCCACCTACGCCTCGATGGCCGAGTCCCTGCGCGGCGGCCTCTCCCTCGGCCTGTCCGGCTTCGGCTACTGGAGCCATGACATCGGCGGCTTCGAGGGCACGCCCACGCCCGCCCTCTTCAAACGCTGGATCGCCTTCGGCCTGCTCTCCTCCCACAGCAGACTCCACGGCTCGTCCTCGTACCGCGTCCCCTGGCTCTTCGACGACGAATCGGTCGACGTCCTGCGCCACTTCACCCGCCTCAAGCTGAGCCTGATGCCCTACCTCTACGAGGTCGCGCGCACCGCCCACACCGAAGGCGTGCCGATGATGCGGGCGATGGTCCTGGAGTTCCCCGACGACCCCGGCTGCGCCCATCTGGAACGCCAGTACATGCTCGGCCCCGACCTCCTCGTGGCGCCCGTCTTCAGCGACGAGGGCGACGTCACGTACTACGTCCCCGAGGGCACCTGGACCCACTTCCTCACCGGCGAGCACGTCACCGGCCCCCGCTGGGTCCGCGAACGCCACGCCTTCGACAGCGTGCCCCTGCTGGTCCGCCCCGGCGCGGTCATCCCGGTCGGCGCCGTCTCGGACCGCCCCGACTACGACCACGCCGACGGCGTCACCCTCCACGCCCACGGCCTGGAACGCGGCGCCCGGGTCACGGTCCCCGTCGGCGACACCACCTTCACGGTCGTACGCGAGGGCGATGTCCTGCGGGCGTCCTGCGACGACCCGAGGGCTCGGTGGGCCCTGGCGGCGGGCACCCGCAGGGCCGGGGCCGAACCCGGCACAGGCTTCCTCACCCTGGAACCAGAACAGGAACTGGACCTGGAATTGGACCTGGAAGGTGACGCCCGATGGTGAAGATCACTGATGTGGCCCGGCACGCCGGTGTCTCCCCCAGCACCGTCTCCTACACCCTCAGCGGCAAACGCCCCATCTCGGCGGAGACCCGGGCCAGGGTGGAGGCGTCCATCCGCCAGCTCGGCTACCGCCCGCACGCCGGCGCCCGAGCCCTGGCCGGCAACAAGTCCAATGTCCTGGCGATGGTGGTCCCCTTACGCCCCGGTATCAACGTCCCGGTGGTCATGCAGTTCGCGGCCTCCGTCGTCACCACCGCCCGCGAGCACGACCACGACGTACTGTTCCTCACCCAGGAGGAGGGCGAGGAGGGCCTCAGCCGGGTCGCCGACACGGCCCTGGTGGACGCGCTGATCGTGATGGACATCCAACTCCACGATCCCCGGCTGCCGTTGCTGCGCGCCCTGGACCGTCCCTCGGTCCTGATCGGTCTCCCCGCCGAACCGTCCGGCCTGACCTGTGTGGACCTGGACTTCAAGGCGGCGGGCGAACTCTGCGTGGAACACCTGGCGGGCCTCGGCCACCGTGTCATCGCCCTGATCGGCTCCCCGCCGGAGGTCTACGTCCGCCAGACCGCCTTCGCCCAGCGCGTGGTCCAGGGCTTCACCTCCGCCGCCGCCCGCCACGGCATCACCTCCACGGTCCACCCCTGCGAGGCGACCCCGGCGGCAGCCCGCGCGGTCGCCGAGCGCCTGCTGCGCGAACACCCCGCCCTGACCGGCGTGGTCATCCACAACGAGGCGATCCTGGAACCCCTGACAGACGCCTTCGAGCAACTGGGCCTACGCATCCCCGCAGACCTCTCCATCACAGCCCTCTGCCCGGACGAGTCGGCCCAGACCGCCCCCGTCCCGATCACGTCGATCGCGATCCCCTCGGCGGAGTTGGGCGAGAGAGCGGTGGAGCTGCTGATGCGCAAACTGGAGGGAGCAGAGGCCCCGCAAACCACCTTGCTGGCCCCCCGATTGACAGTGAGAGCAAGCACAACCCGCCGCCCCTAGAGAAAGTCGAGCTGCAGCCGCGCCCCAAAGGGGCGCGGGGAACTGCGCGACCAGCCACAACCAGCCGGCAGCCGCCACACAACAGAACCCCCCGAGCTATGAGGCGCCGCATGAAAAGGGCCCCGTCGCTTCAAAGCGACGGGGCCGTCGTGGAGATGGCGGGAATCGAACCCGCGTCCAACGGTGCGGAACCAGGGCTTCTCCGTGTGCAGTCCGCTGCGCTTTTCTCAGCCCCGGCGATCACGCGAACAAGTCGCCGACGGGCTCAGTCACTGTTGGATTTCCCTCTTCACCCCGTGACCGGGATCAAGGTTTAGTCCCCTAGCTGATGCCAGTGACCGGGTCGGGAACACCCCCGGGCTGACACTCCCTTGAGTAAGGAGTTCGCGAGTCGCTACCTGAGATCAGGCGGCGAGGGCGAACTGCTTGGGAGAATCGCTCTTAACAGTGGCGATTATTTTTTTCGGCCTGTGGTTTACGAGATCATGGCCGCTTCCTCGACACGCTTCCCCTGCCTCGACATCCGCTGTCGAAACCGATCATCCCCATGTTCTGTTCTCAATGCTCACACCGGGCTGGCCGGTGTTGGTGCCATCGTACGTGACCAACGCGAGCGCATGCCACCGTATTCCCGGCAACCACGCGCGCCGTCCGCGATCCGCTACCCGCGCTGCCTGCGCTTGGCGGCGGCGACGGCGCGGGCCGCCTCCCGCTTGTCCTGCTGCTCCCGCAGGGTCTGGCGCTTGTCGTACTCCTTCTTGCCTCGCGCGAGCGCGATCTCGGCCTTGGCCCGGCCGTCCTTGAAGTACAGGGCGAGGGGCACGATCGTGTGACCCGTCTCCTGGGCGTTCGCCCCCAGCTTGTCGATCTCCGCGCGGTGCAGCAGGAGCTTGCGCTTGCGGCGGGCCGAGTGGTTGGTCCAGCTGCCCTGGCTGTACTCGGGGATGTGGGCGTTGTGCAGCCAGGCCTCGCCCCCGTCGATCTGGACGAAGCCGTCGGTCAGCGAGGTGCGGCCCTGGCGCAGCGACTTGACCTCGGTGCCGGTGAGGACGATGCCGGCCTCGTAGGTGTCGATGATCGCGTAGTCGTGCCGGGCCTTCTTGTTCTGGGCGACGATCTTCTTCTTGCCGCCCTTCTCGCCGTCCCGGCCCTTGGCGGCGGTCCCACCCTTCTTGGGCTGGGACTCCTTCGGTACGTACATTCCCTTGCTCATAGTGCCGACCATTTTCGCACCATGGAGGGGGTTCTCGGGAAGCCGATTAACGGGGCCGGCCGGAAGGAGGAGTCGGCCGGCGGCGGACGGCGGTCACCGGCCGAGGCCGCTGAGGACCGTCTCGGCGCTCTTCAGGGCGTTGTCGTCGGCTTCCAGGTCGGGGGTGATGCCGCTGCCGTCGACACTGCGGCCGGAGGGGGTGCGGTAGTGGCCGACGGTGAGTTCGGCGACGGAGCCGTCGGGGAGGCGGCTCGGCATCTGGACGGAGCCCTTGCCGAAGGTGCGGGAGCCGACGACGACCGCTCGGCCCCGGTCCTGGAGGGCGCCGGTGAGCAGCTCGGCCGCGCTCATCGTGCCGCCGTCGACGAGCGCGACCAGGGGTCTGGTGGTGTCGCCGCTGCCCTCGGCGTGCAGGGCGCGCTGTTCGCCGTCGACGTCGTAGGTGGCGACGAGTCCGCCGTCGAGGAAGGCGGAGGCGGCGGTGACGGCCTCGGTGACCAGGCCCCCGGAGTTGCCACGGAGGTCGAGGACGAAGCCGGAGGTGCCGCCGGCCTGCTCCACGGCGGCCCGGACCATGTCCCCGGAGCCCTTGGTGAAGGCGTCGACGTTGATGACGGTGACCCCGTCGGCGAGGGTGCGGACGGTGACGTCCTCGGTGGAGAGGCGGGCCCTGCGCAGCGTCCGCTGCCATGTGCGGGTGCCGCGCTCCAGGCCCAGCGACACCGTCGTACCGGCGCTCGCGTTCTCGGTCTCCTCGCCGAGCGCGTCGCCGCGCAGTAAGGAGACGACCTCGGTGACGGGGCGGCCGTCGACCTTCTCGCCGTCGACGCTGAGCAGCCGGTCGCCGGAGCGGATGCCCGCGGTGTCGGCGGGCGAGCCGTCCTGGACACGGCTGACCTCGATACGGCCGTCGCTGTCCTGCTTGGCCCAGAGGCCGACGCCGGTGTACTCGCCGTCGAGGGCCTCCTCGAACTGCTCGTACTCGCCCTCCGAGTAGACGGCGCCCCAGCGGTCGCCGCTGCGGCTGACGGCGCGCTCGGCGGCCTCGACCGGGGACTCGCCCTCGGCCATGGCCTCGGCGGCGGCGTCGGCGACGTCCTGCTGCCGCTCGGCCAGGTCGGGGCCGGTGGCGCGGGTGGCGGGAAGGGCCTCGCGGCGGGAGGCGTCGAAGGAGCCGGTCGCGGCGCCGGTGGCGAGCACACTGGCGAAGACCAATGACAGAGCCGCCCCGCGGCTGATGCGGCGGGGCCGGCTGAACAGGTCGCGGCCGGACATGTCGGCGAGTCTAGGACAACGCGAAGGGCCGCACCGGCGCTTGCCGGTACGGCCCCCTTGGCATGCGTCACACCCTCGGGTACTTGCGCATCGCCCCCGGAGCGGGTCGCACCCGCCCGGACGCGAGGCCCTTCGGCGCTCCCGAGCGGGTCAGACCCTCAGGTACTTGCGCAGGGCGACGAAGGCGGCGAGGCCCGGCATCAGCAGGCCGATGGCGAGGACCAGCGGCAGCTTGGAGAGGACGACGTCCCAGCCGATGAAGGTGACCAGGGGGATCTTCTGCTGAAGCCACTGGTCGATCAGGAAGTACTTGCCGGCCAGGATCAGGCTGCCCGCGAATCCGGCGCCGATGAGCCCGGCGATCGCGGCCTCCATGATGAACGGCGCCTGGATGTAGAAGCCCGAGGCGCCCACCAGGCGCATGATCCCGATTTCCCGCCGCCTGCTGAACGCCGAGACCCGCACGGTGTTGACGATCAGCAGCAGCGCCACGATCAGCATGAGACCCATCACACCGAGCGCGGCGACGTTCATACCGCCCAGCAGATTGAACAGGTTCTCCAGCACATCGCGCTGGTCCTCGACCGACTGCACCCCGGCCCGCCCGGAGAAGGCGGTGTCGATCACCTTGTACTTCTCGGGGTCCTTGAGCTTGATCCGGTACGACTCCTGCATCTGGTCCGGTGTGAGGGACGCGGCCAGCGGGGAGTCCTTGAACTGCTCCTTGTAGTGCTTGTACGCCTGGTCCGCCGACTCGTAGTAGACCTTCTCGACGATGTCGAGCTTGCCCAGGTCGGACTTGATCTCATCCTTCTGCTCGGTGGTGACGGCACCCCGGGCGCAGTTGGCGTCGGCCTCGGCGTCGGCCTTGTTGCACAGGAAGATCGACACCTGGACCTTGTCGTACCAGTAGCCCTTCATGGAGCTCACCTGGTCCCGCATGAGCAGCGAGCCGCCGAACAGGGCGAGCGAGAGGGCGACCGAGATGACGACCGCGAAGGTCATCGTGAGGTTGCGGCGGAGACCGACACCGATCTCCGACAGGACGAACTGCACGCGCATGGCGTCTGATCAGGCCTTTCCGTGGACGTCTACGAAGGATGCGCCAGAGGTGGCGGCGCGGTCAGTGCTGGTAGCCGTAGACGCCGCGCGCCTGGTCGCGGACGAGACGGCCCTTCTCCAGCTCGATGACGCGCTTGCGCATCTGGTCCACGATGTTCTGGTCGTGGGTCGCCATCACCACGGTGGTGCCGGTGCGGTTGATGCGGTCGAGCAGCTTCATGATGCCGACGGAGGTCTGGGGGTCGAGGTTGCCGGTGGGCTCGTCGGCGATGAGCAGTTTGGGCCGGTTGACGAAGGCCCGCGCGATGGCCACGCGCTGCTGCTCACCACCGGACAGCTCGCCCGGCATCCGCTCCTCCTTGCCGCCGAGACCGACGAGGTCCAGCACCTGCGGCACGGACTTGCGGATCTCACCCTTGGACTTGCCGATGACCTCCTGGGCGAAGGCCACGTTCTCGCCGACCGTCTTGTTGGGCAGCAGCCGGAAGTCCTGGAACACCGTCCCGAGCTGGCGGCGCATCTGCGGGACCTTCCAGTTGGAGAGCCGCGCGAGGTCCTTGCCCAGAACATGCACCTGCCCCTGACTGCACCGCTCCTCCCGGAGGATCAGCCGAAGGAAGGTGGACTTTCCGGAGCCGGAGGACCCCACGAGGAACACGAACTCGCCCTTCTCGACCTCCAGGGACACATCCCTGAGGGCGGGGCGGGTCTGCTTCGGGTAGACCTTGGACACACTGTCGAATCGGATCACGGATGCACCACAGGCCGTCGGGGATGGGATGACGGTGACTGTACCGCTACCCGCGCCCCCTAAGGGGCGCGGGGAACTGCGCGAGCAACCACACACGGCCCGCAGCCGCGAAACCATCCGAAACCACCCCACCCGAGGCGTCACAACCCCCTCCTGCAAGGGACCCCGCGCTTAAATCGCGGGAACCTGGCACAGTGGTGTAGAGGACCGGCAGCGAAACAGCGGAACGCTCCGGCTCCCCCGTACGTTGAAGGAATGTGTGAGTGAGGCCATTGCAAGGAGGGCGAGGCGCATGACGTACGACCGGTTGGTGTGCGCGAACTGCGCATCGCCCGTCGCCGAGGGCCGCTGCCACGTCTGCCGGGCCAGCCGCGAGCGACTCCAGCAGGAGAACCCCTTCGCGGCCCTGAGCCCCATGACCCTGATCGCCCTGCTGGCGATCCTGATAGCGGCGGTGGCGCTGCTGGCCCACCAGACGGCATAGCGGCGTCGACACCTCCGAGGACACGACGAAGGCCCGGGGCTGGCTGCCCCGGGCCTCACGTTTGATACGTCGGCTGTCCGCGCGGAACGCTTACGCGGCCGCGCCGCGGCCGGCCATCAGACGCGGCAGCAGACGGAAGCCGATACCGCCGGCGATCATCGTGGCCGCGCCGACCAGCAGGAACGTGGTCTCGGCGGCACCCGTCTCGGCCAGCTCGCCGCCGTTGCCGGTGCCCTGGGCCTCGGTCTCGGAACCGGTGTCGGTCAGCGCGGAGGAGCCCTCCTGCTGGACGACCTCGTCGTTGCCGCCGTCGGGGTCGGTGCCGGAGCCACCGTCCGTCGAGCCGCCATCGGTCGAGGAACCGCCGGAGGTCGTGGAACCGCCGTCGCTGGAACCGCCCGAGGTGGAGGAACCGCCGCCGTTGCCGGTGCCGTTGGAGGTGCCGTTGGAGGTGCCGTTGGAGGTGGCACCACCGTTGCCGGTGCCGTTGGAGGTGGCACCGCCGTTGGAGCTGGAGCCGCCGTCGGTGGTCGCCCCACCATCGGTCGTGGCGCCACCGTCGGTGGTCGCGCCACCGTCCGTGGTCGCCCCGCCATCGGTCGTGGCACCGCCGTCCGTGGTCGCCCCACCGTCCGTCGTGGCGCCACCGTCGGTGGTCGCGCCACCATCCGTGGTCGCCCCGCCATCGGTCGTGGCACCGCCGTCCGTGGTCGCCCCACCGTCCGTCGTGGCACCACCGTCGGTGGTCGCGCCACCATCCGTGGTCGCCCCACCGTCGGTCGTGGCACCACCGATGCTGGTCGCGCCGATGATGGTGTTGTCACCGGTGGTGCCGCCGTCGGTGTTCCCGGTGTTGACCGAGGCGTCGACGTTGGCGGAGACGCCGTTATCGGTACCGACCCCGATGCCGACGTTGAGGTCGAGTGCGGAAGCGGCACCCGCGGCGGTCAGTGACGCGCCTGCGGCGATCACGGCACCCGCGGCTATACGCGCCACACGGACCCGTGTCTTCTTCGTCATATGGCTGCTACCCCCAGTAGCTCTTCAGTAGATGGAGCAGCGCCCGGGGCCGCGATCAACAGGGGAAGTGGCTTCGCTTCTACGACCCCCGGTTCACATGCGCCCCAGTAATGCGCATGCCACGCGCCAGCCTTCCCAGTTTTCTCAGCAACGTCAAGGTCGTTGCGTACGCGATGTCCCGTTCCACAGGGTTTGACCATGGTGAAGGGATGTGGTTGTGACGTAAAACCCAGACAACCCCACGCACACAAGGCAACTACCGACCAGGGGGCGGCAGTTGCCTTGTCGACAAAGAGCTGTTTGCGCCGGGCGCGTGGACCCCTACTACTTCTCCTGCTGCTTGCGCCAGCGAATTCCGGCCTCCAGGAAGCCGTCGATCTCGCCATTGAACACGGCTTCGGGGTTACCGACTTCGTAGTTGTTCCGGAGGTCCTTGACCATCTGGTACGGGTGCAGGACGTACGAACGCATCTGGTTGCCCCAGGAGTTGCCCCCGTCGCCCTTGAGCGCGTCGATCTTGGCCTGCTCGTCCTGGCGGCGCCGCTCAAGCAGCTTGGCCTGGAGGACGTTCATCGCGGTGGCCTTGTTCTGGATCTGCGACCGCTCGTTCTGGCAGGAGACGACGATGCCGGTGGGCAGGTGGGTGAGGCGGACCGCCGAGTCGGTGGTGTTGACGCCCTGGCCGCCGGGCCCGGAGGACCGGTAGACGTCGACCCGCAGCTCGGACTCGTCGATCTCGATGTGGTCGGTCTGCTCGACCACGGGCAGGATCTCGACACCCGCGAAGGAGGTCTGGCGGCGGCCCTGGTTGTCGAAGGGCGAGATCCGCACCAGCCGGTGGGTGCCCTGCTCCACGGAGAGCGTGCCGTAGGCGTACGGCGCCTGCACGGCGAAGGTGGTCGACTTGATGCCGGCCTCTTCCGCGTACGACGTCTCGTAGACCTCGGTCTTGTAGCCGTGCTGCTCGGCCCAGCGCAGGTACATGCGCTGGAGCTTCTCGGCGAAGTCGGCGGCGTCGACGCCACCGGCCTCGGCACGGATGTTGACCAGGGCCTCACGGGCGTCGTACTCGCCGCTCAGCAGGGTCCGGACTTCCATCTCGTCCAGCGCCTTCCTGACAAGGGCGAGCTCTGCCTCGGCCTCGGCGCGGGTGTCCGGGTCGTCCTCCTCCTCGGCCATCTCGAAGAGGACGGCGAGGTCGTCGATACGACCGCGGAGCGCCTCGGCCTTCCGCACCTCCGCCTGGAGGTGGGAGAGCTTGCTGGTGATCTTCTGCGCCTCGTCGGGGTTGTCCCACAGGGACGGCGCGGCCGCCTGCTCCTCTAGCACAGCGATGTCTGCCCTCAGCTTTTCGAGGTCCAGGACGGCCTCGATCGACTCCATGGTCGAGGAGAGGGACTTCAGCTCTTCGGATACATCGACGACTGCCACAGGTCCAGCCTAACGGCTCCGCCGGGTGACCATGATGGGGTGCCCTCGGGCCGGGGCGGCAGCCGGCGTTCGTGCGGAGTTGTTCGGCTGCGGGTGGGTGGGGGCTGGTCGCGCCCACGCGGCGGAGCCGCATATCGATACAGCCCCGCGCCCCTGACAGAAGCGGGGGCGCGGCCCCCCGCTTCTGTCATCGGGCCGCAGGCCCCCACCTCGGCCCTCAGCCTCCGACCACTGTCCCCTCGTCCTCGGTTCTCCTCGGGTTGATGGTGTCGAAGAGGACCCTGTTGGAAGCGCGGTCGAAGTAGAACGTCGCGGTGTACAGGCCGGCCGTGATCTCCTCGTTCACCTCGGGGCTGGTCAGCCACTCGGTTTTCCCGGTGACGGAACCGCTGAGGGGATCAGGGATGTCCTCGGGCTGGGCCTTCTCGAAGGTCCTGTCCGGGGCGTCGAGGACGGTCTTCATGGCCTCGGCCGTCGTCTCGAAGTAGCCGACCATCCTGATGTCGCTCGGGCCGGGGGCGCGGGACGGGTCGGTCGTGAGGTTCATCGCGCACCATTCGGTGGTGATGACCTCGCCCAGCGCGGAGAAGCGGTCGGCGACCTGCTGGGTGGTGTCACGGATCTCGCAGCCCGCCGAGGCGCTGTCCGTCCCGGGGGCGGACCCCTGCGGTTCCGAGGAACCGCAGGAGCCCACCGAGAGGATCGCGGCGGCGACGAGCGCGCCCTTGAGTGCGGCGCCGGTTCGGGCTCCCACTAGCGGCCTCCGCCGGAGACGGACGTGGAGCCCAGGATGTCGCCGCGCCGCCAGGTGACCTCACGGGTGACCGTCCCTCGGCTGATGAAGGGCTTGGCCCAGCCGAGGGTGGCGAATCTGCCGTTGACCTCGTCGGGGGTTCCGCTCGCGATGTCGCTCATCCCCTTGTTGAAGTCGTAGCGGTCCTTGGAGCGGATGGTGATCCGCATGGTGAAGGAGTCACCGCTGGTCTTCACGGAAGCGCTTCCCCAGATCTTGTGCTCGCCGATGGCCTTCTGCCAGTTCTCGGTCTCCGGGTAGTGGCTGCCGCCGACGTTGGTCGCCTTGCCCGTGATGTCGAAGGTCGACTTCTTGTTGCTCTTCTGGATCTTCTCGGCCCAGGTCTGGGCCAGCGCGATCTCCTCGTCCACCGCCGCGCGAATCCCCTTGTCCTGGTCGTACGCCTTCTCGTAGTCGAGTTCCGCGTCCAGCCCGCTGCCGCCCATGTAGTGCGCGTACATGGCGACCGCGTCGCTCAGGTTGCCGTCCTCGGCCCCGAACGTGTCGCAGGCGCTGATCCAACTGCACCAGAAGGCACCGGTGTTCTTGCCCTGCCACTTGAGCCAGGCAGTGTAGTCACTCGCCGTGGCCTCGGCGCTGGGGTCGTAGGGGAAGTCGTCCTTGTAGTAGACGTAGGGCTCCTGGGCGCTGCCCACGACGTAGTGGCCCGTGCCGCCGGAGCCGGAGGCTGTGCCTGAGCTGCTCTGGCCTCCGCCCCCACTCCTGCTGCGGGGGGTCTTCGTCTTGGAGGTGACGGGCTTGCCGCCGACGCACTTGATCTCGCCGGTGTGGCACTCCATGAGGATCTGGCCGGTCGGGTCGCTGAAGGTGGCCGGGTTGTTGGCCGCGTAGGCGTAGCCGCTCATGGTCTGCGGCTTGTCCGACTCCAGCGCGGGGTCGACGCTGATGAACTGGCCGATCCCGGGGTCGTACTCGCGAGCCGCGATATGGGTCAGCCCGGTCGTGTCGTCCGTCGTCTTGCCGAGGAAGCCCTTGTCGGTGGGCCAGTCGCCTCCCGTGGTGGTGCCGCGTTCCGCGCCGAAGGGCGTCGTACGGCGCTTGATCACTGCCTGGGTGTCGGCGGTGAGGGCGAGGCTCTGGGTGCCGTGGTGGTCACCGGCGAGGTAGAAGAGCTTGTTGCCGCCGGACTCGTTGCTGCGGACGGCGACCGTGAGGTCTCCGGAGCCGTAGGTGCGCTGGGCCCACATGGTGCCGTCGGCCCGCAGGTGGAGTTCGGTGGCTCCGGCGTACAGGACGCGTTCGCCGCCGGAGGTGGCGCGGATCAGCAGGGTGCCCTCGGCGTCGTAGAGGTAGTCGGTCGCCTTGGTGCCCTCGGTGATCTTGGCCAGTTTGCCCTCGTCGGACCAGTCGAGGTCCTGGGCGGCCGTCTCACCGGGCCTGCTGTCGGTGTTGCCGGCCTCGTCGTGGCCGTAGACCTCGTCGGGCGCGGCGCAGTCGGCGTCGGTGCTGGTGCCGGTCAGGGCGTGCGGCTTGTCCCCCTCGTAGCAGTAGGTGGTCGTGGTGGTGGCGGACGTGGTGTGCGTGGTCTCGCCGGTGCGCTGGCCGGCCGCGTCGTAGGTGTAGCTGGTCCAGTACGGTGCGGGACCGGACAGGCTGGAGGCACTGCGGGTGTCGGCGCAGTTCTGGGAGGCCGGGGTCCAGGCCTCGGTCATCCGGCGGTGTCCGTCGTAGGCGTAGCACTGGGTCTCCGCCGCGCTGCTGCCGCCGAGGGTGGCGGGGTCGGCGATGGAGGTGACGTTGCCGGCCTGGTCGAAGGCGTAGTTGAGGTCCTGCAGCATGTACGGGTGGGTCTGGTCCGTGACATGGCTGCGGGTCAGCCGCCCGGTGCCCTCCTCGTAGGTGTTGGTGACGTAGGCCTTCTTGTGCGCCTCGGTGTTCGCGACCCCCAGGGTCAGCTGCTGGGCCTGGCCGAGGGCGGAGTAGGCGACGTCCAGCAGATAGCCGGTGCTGCCGCTGATCGAGGTGACGTTGCCGAGGCCCGTGTACTCGTAGCCGACGGTCTCCGACGGCAGGCCGCCGAGTGCCGGTTCCTGGGTGTTCTGCAGGGTGCCGTTGATGTTGTAGTAGCTGGTGGACTCCAGGACGGACGGGGCGCCCGCCTTGACGAGCGGGTCGTCGGCGGGGAGTTCCAGCTTGGTGGCGACGGGGCGTGACTGGCTGTCGTAGGCGGTGATCGTCTTGGTGTACGCCGTGCCGGTCCTGCCGCCGACGTAGCGGGTGGACGAGGCCGGTTTGCCCTTGATGACGGTGTCGTAGGTGTGGGCGGTGAGCTGGTTGGCGTCGGTCTTCGACCCCGCCCAGGTGCCCGTGACCCGGCCGATCTCGTCGTAGGCGGTCAGGATGCTCCTGCCGCGCGCGTCCGTCGCCTCGATCGCCTGGTCGAGGGCGTTGTACTCGGTCTCGGCCTTGCCCTTGTCCGGGTCGTCGACGTCGACACGGCGGCCGAAGAGGTCGTAGCCGTAGGTCCACGCGGAGCCGTCGGCGCCGGTGATCGACTTCTCCTTGTCGTCCAGCGTGTAGCCGAACTTCACGGACGCGTACGCCGTCCCGGGGCCGGTGCCGAAGTCGGCGTCGGCCGGGCTGGTCCCCTCGTACTCACGGGTCTCGACGGTACGGCCGCGGGCGTCGGTGACGGTCCGCAGGGCGCTGCCGCCCTGGAGCGCGGTGGTGGCGGTGGAGTCACCGGTGTGGCTCGTGGTGGTGGTCCACTTCTTCACCCCGTAGACGTACAGGGTGCTGGCGGTGGTCCGCTCGGCGCCGTCGTAGACCGTTTCCGTCTGCTTGGGCGCCTCGCCGTACTCGGCGCGCGTGTAGGTGCCGTTCGGGGTGCTGGTGCTGTCGAAGATCTCCTCGTAGGTCTCGTAGGCGAGGCCACGGCTGTCGTAGCGGGTGTCGGTCAGCAGGCGTCCGCCCTGGGGGCTCGGCGCCTGGGTCTGCAGCTTGCGCAGCAGGGCGTCGTAGATCTCGTAGGTGGTGTTGTAGGTCTCGCCGTCGGCCTTGAGCGTCGAGGTCGACACCGAGGAGGGCTCGGTGTTGCTGAGGTGGTAGGCGAAGGTGCCGTTGGCGCTCTGGTCGGCGGCCCGGTTCCGGTTGGGCAGCCATACGGCGGTGAGCCGGCCGAGCGCGTCGTAGGTGAACTCCGTCTTCTTGGCGTTCGCGTCGTAGCTGCGGTCGGCCTGGCCGCGCCTCGGGTCCAGGTAGTTGATGGTCCGGTGGCCCTTGGCGTTGGTGGTGACGGTCCTGGTCGGGGGTCCCGCGTCGGTCGGGGTGTACGCGGTGGTGGTCGCGTTGCCCGCCGAGTCGGCGGTGGAGAGGGTGCGGCCCAGGGTGTCGTAGGTGGTGGTGCCGGTGGTCTGCCAGCCCGTGGGCGGGCGCTGGCCGTCCGTCGCCGTCGTCGGGTAGCCGGTGGCGCGTCCGCTCCAGGTCGCCGCGCCCTTGGTGGGCTGCTGGTTCTCGCTCCAGGCGGTGGCGGTCGGGCTGTCGTAGACGGTGGCGGAGTCGGACAGGATGTCGCCGCGTGTCCCGGAGTCCGCCGGCAGGCTCAGGTTCGCGTCGGTGACGGAGCAGGAGCGGCCGACGGTACGCACCCGTGAGGTGAGGCTGGTGATGCCGGCGTCGGCGTTGCGGGCGTACCAGGTGCGGGTGCAGGTCTGGTCGCCGCCCTTGCCGACCTCACCGGAGTCGTCGACGGTGACGGCCATGCCGTAGGAGTCGAAGCCGGTGGTGGTCGCGCGGGCCCGCCAGGTCTTGGGGCCGGTGAGATAGGTGTGGGTGGTGGTCTGCTCGGTCCGTACGAAGCGGGCCACGGCGTCGGAGGCGTCGGGCACGTCCTGGCGGGCGGTCTCCTTGGACCACGGGTCGTTGACGGTCACGGTGACGGGGGTGGAGCCGTTGTAGGTGACCTCCTCGCGCAGCTGTCCGCCGTACTGCTCGCTGTCGGTGGTCGAGGCGATGCCGAGGTCGGGGGCGGTGAGCGGGGCGAGGGTGACGGACTTGGTGGTGCCGTCCTTCTTCTTGTCGCCGTTCATGCCCTGGAGGTAGAGCGAGACGGTCTTGGACCGGGTGACGTCGGTGGCCCCGGTGTAGGAGGTCACCTGGCGGTAGCCGCGCCAGTCGGACCAGGTCCGCTCGTCCTCGGGGGTCAGGGGGTCGTCGTTGTGGCGCCAGGCCGCGCCCTCGTACGCGTAGGAGTGCTCGACGGCGTCGTTCTGGCCGGCCGGGTCGGAGACGACCACGGCGAGCACCCGGTACTTGTGGAACCAGTCCACGGACGCCTCGGAGCCGCCGTTGATGTTCCAGTACTGCGGGTAGCAGGAGCGGGTGTTGGTGTCCTCGGCGGCGTCCACGACCTCGCTGCGCACACACTCCGGCGAGGACAGCGTCACCGTGGTGATCGCGCCCGTCTCGGAGGTGATCGTCGACAGTCGGGGGCGGGTCAGCGGCAGGATGTCGTCGACGCCGTCCACCCGGTTCGGCCGCATCTGGTAGGTGAAGGACAGCGGGTCCAGGGCGATGTCGGTGCCCGCCTTGCCGGTGCGCTTGATCGAGGTCAGCGTCAGCGTCTGGTCGCTGGAGTCGCCGATGTCCCCGCCGTCCAGGTACTTCTGGGTCAGCGCCCAGGAGTCCACGGCCGCGTAGGCGCTGGTGGCGGCGGACCAGGAGTAGGTGTTGATGTCCGTCAGGCGCTTGCGGGTGAAGAAGGACGGGGCGGAGGTCTTGCAGTCCTCCTCGTCGGCGCCGCTGGCGCAGATCGCGTCGAAGGGCACGTCCGGCCAGTTCTCCGCGGTGTCCTCGGTCAGTTCGGCGCAGTCGGAGGCGGTGCAGCGCTCGGCGTAGGAGAAGGTCACCTTGGCGTCGGCGTCATCGGTGAACAGCGCGCCCTTGCGCAGACCGTACTTGATCTCCTTGAGGTAACCGCCGCGCGTGTAGGAGGCGTTGGCGGTGGTCGCCTTGTTCTTCTTGTAGTGGTTGGTCTCCTTGGCGTACCAGTAGGTGGCGGCGTTGCCGTGGGTGTCGACGACGTGGTCGAGGTTCCACCGCCAGGCCTGGGTCACGTCCCGGTCGCCGAAGGAGTCACCGGCGTCGTAGCCGGGTTCGCCGGAGTCGTCGCCGAAGACGGGCACGGTCCAGGTGGAGTTGGTGCGCTCGTCGCCGGCGCCGTCGAGCTTGTCCAGGCCGAAGACGTACTTGGTGCCGTCGCCGGTGATGACGGTCCAGTGCTCGCCGTTGTTGTCGCCGTTGTCCGCGCCGGTGTCACGGATCACCTTCGAGGCGTCGTCGTCCTTCAGCCGCCACTCGCCCGAAGTGCCGTCCTTGACCAGCTGGTTGCTCTTGCCGTTCAGCACCAGCCGGGCGTTGTCGTACTTCCAGCACTGGTCGAAGACGTCCTCATGGCCGTCCTGGTCACAACTGCCGTACGAGCGCTCGATGTAGGACTCCGTCAGCGCGAAGCCCTCACCCACCGTGGTGCTCTGGTTGTTCGTCGACGCGGTGCGCCCGTCGATGCCGCCCGAGTCGTACGACAGCGAGAGCCCGGGCACCGGTCCGGCCGCGGCGGGCGGCATCGTGAAGTCGTACGACCAGGTGAAGGAGCCGGAGCTGCCGCCCGCCTCCCACTTGGAGGACTCCGCCAGGGGGGTCGCCGTGTAGGTGCCGAGGCCGGAGGGCGACTCGCCCGTGGCGGCCGTCGCGGTGACCGCGAGCACGGAGGCGGATGTCTCGGCGAGCTGCGTCGACATACCGTTCTCGGCCTCGGCCACCGGCACCCGCGCGGAGACGGTCTGGTCCGATGTGTCGTTGCGGGACTTCAGCGGCCTCTGCTCGCGGCACTCCGCCTTCTCCGGGGTGGTCAGCGCACAGGAGGGAAGCCGCACCAGGCCCAGCCGCTGGGCCCAGCCGCCGCCCACCGCGCCGGCGAAGCCGCTGTAGTCGACGCTCAGATCGACGGAGCCGGCGGCGCTCGCCTCGACGGACAGCAGCACACCGAGGACGCCGGCCTTGTCCGCCGCCTTCTGGTCCAGCACCGAGACATGTGCCTCGGTCCCGTCCCCGGCCAGCGCCTTGGACTCGGGGGTGACGGCCAGCGGCAGACCGCCGGGCGAGGCCTCACCCTTGCCGTCGGCCGTCAGCTCCACGGTCGCCTCGCCCGCCTTCGGCCAGGCCGTCTCCCGCTCGGCCCGTGCCTTCTCGGCCTGCCGGGCGTTGGCCTTCTTGTCCTCGGCGACCTTCTGCCGGGCCTTCTTCGCGCCCTGCCCAAAGACCGCCTTGACCTTGCTCACCCGCTGCTCGGGCACATCGGGACGGCCCAGGCCGCCGGTTTTCGCCTGGGCGAGAGGAGCGAGCCCCGTCGGTACCACGAGCGACAGCGCGAGGACGGCCGCCAGTGACCATGGTCTGTGCCAGCCCACCCTCTCCGCCCGGCTCTTTCCGATCACGTCGAATGACATGGTTGATGAACCCCCGTTCGGATGAAGTCCGTGATCCGGAATGCCGAGGGCACTCCGGGAAGAAGACCGCGCGGCCGGTGACGGCCGCACGTGCGCGGCGCGCGGGAGGTGAGTGCGGGCGGTGTACGCCACCGCCCGCACTCACCCGGCTCAGTCGCCGACCTGGTAGTCGATCTGGTCGGAGCCGGCCATCGCGCCCGCCCAGAGCCGTACTTCCGCCACGCGTGCGGGCAGATAGTGCTTCCACGCGCCGTCGGTGAAGCCCTTGCCGATGGCGAAGTCACCGGTGCCGAGCTTGACGGTGAACGCCGTGTCGTCGCCGTTCTGGTTGTGGCCCAGATAGAGGCTGATCGTCCCGGTCAGGGAGTCGTACAGACCGGTGAGCCGTACGGGGCTGTCCAGGGCCGCGGCCTCGTCGGACGCCACCGAGGAGAACGTTCCGTCGGCGTTCAGCCGGCCGAAGTGCCAGACACCGACCGGAACCGTGCGTTCCTCCAGGGTCTCCTCGTCGAGCACCGTGTCCTTGCCGGTCAGCTTGAACCAGAAGCCCCAGGCCGAGCCGTCCTCCGTGCGCTGCCCGAGGACCTGGCCGGTGTAGCCGACGTCCTTGCTCGCGAGTTCGGTGGCGTCGAGGGTCACCAGTGTCGACACCGTGAACGGCGCGTGGTCGTACACGAGCGGCCCCGGCGCGGTCGCCGAGTCGTCCGTGCCGTCCAGGACGATCTCCCCGTCGTCCAGCGCGGCCCCGCCCGAGAGCGTGAGGCTGCGGCCGTACCCGGAGGTGGTGTCGGGCACGGTGGTGCCGCTGCCCAGGTCGGCCTTCCAGTCCGCCACCAGTTCGGCGCCGGCGAACCCGTCGGAGACGAGCAACTGCGCCTCGGTGACGATCTCCTTGGGCGTGAGCACCCGCTGCCAGACGGCGACCTCGTCGATGGAGCCCGGGAACTGGTAGACGTAACTGCTGGCGCCGTTCTGCAGACGGCCGAACTGCATCGGTTCGGTGGACTCGTACGAGCCCTCCACCGTGACGGCACCGCGCTGGAGACGACCGTCGACATAGAACTTCAGCTCCCCCGTGGCGGGGTCGTACGACCCGGCCAGGTGCGTCCACACCCCGGTCTGGGCGGCGTAGACGGCGGCGACCCCGGAGTAGCCGGTGTTGTCGGGCTTGCGGATGCCGAAGTACCAGGTCTTGGAGTTGCCCGAGTACCAGAAGGCGAACGGCGTGCCGTCCGGGCCGCGTTGGGCCAGAACGGTGGCGTAGGCGTCGGTCTCGTCCAGCCGCACCCAGGACGACAGGGTGAACGCCGAGCGGGTCTCCAGGACGGGCGCGCTCGTCTGCGCGTACCCGGTGGTCCCGTTCAGGGACAGGCCCTTGTCGGTGACCGGTTCCTCCAGGGGGACCCCCTGGGTGTCGTGGGTGATCAGCCCGCGGCGTCCCCGGTCGTCGCGGACGGCGGAGCCGCCCAGGGTGGCGTCGTCGGAGCCGTCGGCGGTGGCGGAGTCCACGGCGGCGCCGCTCGCCTCGTCGAAGTGCCAGCGGCCGACGGGGCCTTCACCGGCGGCGACGAGGAAGTCCACCGCGTTCTGCGCGCCCCACCGGCCCACGTCGTCCTTGGCGCGTACGTACACGCTGTGGGTGCCCGACCGCTCCGGCACGATGTCCGCCGTGGCCGTCGCCCCCTTGATCTCGGACGACCAGGCGTCCGCGCTGGAGAGCTTGTACTGGTAGGCCACGTTGTTGGCGTCACCGGTGGCCGGGGTGAACGTGAACTTGCCCGATGTGCCGGGGCCGCCGCCCGCGGCGCAGGCGTTGGTGGTGCACTCGCTGTACGGTGCGGCGATCGAGATTCCGGGCGCCTTGGGCGCGGTCGGGTCGACCTTGAAGTAGCACCAGCCGGTCGTCGAGGCGTTCGACGGCCCCGCGAGATAGCTGTCACCGCCGTTGTAGTACGAGCGCACCCAGGCCCGGTACCGGTACACCTTGCCCTCGGTCAGCGTGGACCAGGACTTCGTCAGCTTCACGCCGTCGCCCGCGTAGCCGCTGGACGGGGCGAGGTCACCGTTGCCGGCCGTGGTGTCCGACCAGGTGCCGTCGGTGTTCTTGTGGTCGAGGTCGTAGGCGACGCGCAGCTGGGCGTCCTTCTCGCCGCCGGCGGCGGTCTGCGCGGTCGCCGTCAGCGCGGGGGTGGGGTCAGAGACGACCGCCGGGTCCGACTCGGTCGTCTCGCACACCGTGCCCGAGCCGGTGACCAGGCCGATACCGGTGGGCTTGGCCGGCAGACCGACGAAGTCGACGGCCAGCACGGCGTCGTTCTTGAACCGCTTCCACGCCGCCGTGTCCGTCTCGTCATGGGCCTTGAGCATCAGCGTCAGCCGGGAGAACTTGCCCGCCGCGAAGTTCCGCACCGTCGGGGTCAGGTTCTCGTTCGTCTCCTCGGGGTTGTCGTTGAACTCGATGGGCGCGTCCGGCGAGTCCGGGTCGCACAGCGAGCCCCGCCCGGCCGACACATGCCGGTCACCCATCAGGTCGAGGTGCGCGGGGCGCGAGGACCAGGTGGTCGAGGAGGAGATGTTGTTCGTGCGCACCAGGTCCACCCAGCGCGGGTCGCACTGGAACGCCCACGGCTCGGTCACCCGGAACGTGGCGTCCAGGACGTGCTTGCCCTTCAGGCTCGCGGGCGAGAACTCGAAGTACAGCCGCTGCACATACCCCGGCCCGCAGTAGTAGCCGTTCCAGGTACCGCACTCGCCGACGCCCTTGCCCAGGTCGTCGTCGCCGTTGCCCCAGCCGTACGACTCATAGCCGTCGCTGCGCAGCAGGGTCCGCTCGGACTCGCCCCAGGTCACCGTCGGGTCGATGAACAGCGGGAACGCCGACTCCTCGGTACCGGTGAGCATCTCGCCGTCCGGGATCACCGACAGCGCGTCCTCGGAGAGCTTCACATCCATCCTGGCGACCTTGTCCCCGGCGCGGGGCTCGGTGCCGTCGGGTGTCCCGGCCGCGTCGGCGGCCTTCGGCCCCTCCGCGTCGGTGGCGGCCGGGGCGGCGAGCGCCGCCCGGACGGTACGCGCCCCGGTCGCCGTCGCGGCGGTCGTGGCACCGGCGGTCGTGGCACCGGCGGTCGTCGGGTCGGCCTCCGTCACATCGGCGGTCGTCGCATCGCCGGTCGTCGTACCGGTCGCGTCCTCGGCCGGGGCGTCGGTCTCGTCGGCGTCCGTGCCGGCGGAGTCCCACATCTGCGCGGGCGGGGCGCGGAAGACGCGGTTGCCGGCCGAGTCGACGGCGGTGAGGTTGCCCGCCTCGCCCTTGACCAGCCGGAGCCCGTCGGCCTTCAGGGGGTAGTCGATCCGCTCCAGACTCGCGTTCTCGGCGGCCTCGGGCGTCTTGACCACCAGTACGTGCCGGAAGCCCTCGACCGACGCGGTGACCTTGAGGTCGACCCCGGGCAGGACCTCCTCGTAGAGCGCGCTCGTACCGTCCAGCCGGGGCTCGGGGAGCTTGCCCTCCCAGCCCAGCCGCAGGGACCGTCCGCCCTCCGCGATCTTCACCAGTGGTGTGTCGTCACCGCCGCCGGAGAACTCCATCTCCACGGCGGCGGCCTTCGGCGCGATGGTCCCGTCGGAGCGCATCTCCAGGGTCGCGTCCGGTGTCCGCCAGCCACCGCCCGGCTTCAACACCCGTACCGGAACGGCGGATTCTTCGAGGGTGAAGGAGTAGCCGTCCGGATTCGCGTACACGGTCGTCCGCTCCGACCGCTCGCCGAGGACCTCGACCCGCTTGCCCGACTCCTTGGCCTCCGCCAGCGCCTTCTGCCCCTCCGACTGCTCGGCGGGCGGTTCCTCCGCCACGGCCTCCGATGCGGCGGAACCCAGGCCCAGCCCCAGCGCGGGCACCGCGGTCAGTACCGCGAACGCGGTCACCATGGACGCGAGCGAGCGTCCCCGTCTGCCATCGGCGCCGTCAGCGCGGCGCCGTCGTCCCCATCTCACAAGTCCCCCATGCTGGATTGTTCGAGACATGACATGACGGCGGCTCGCAGATGCCGCGGGTCAGCACATCCGAACGTCATTGACCACACAGAGACGCATCACACCGGACACAGCCGCGTCAGAGCGCACAGAACCCGTGCCGGGGCGCAGCCCTGACGCATCCGTGATGCGTCCACACGAAAAGGCGCGTCTACTCCTGGACCTGCGCCGGCTCTCCATCGGGCAGTTCCGCCCGGCCATCCGGTGCGACCACCTGTGCGATCGGTGTCGCTCCCAGCGCTCTCGACGCAGACCCGGCCATCTCAAGTCCCCCTTCTGCCCGGGTAGTTCAGGGCACGACAGTTCTATGCCGAGGCTTTACGCCGCACAAACAACGCGTGGGATTTGTGATGCCAATGTGACTATTGAGCGGCGAACCATGTCACGCCATTTCACGTCACGGGGATGTCGATGGGTCACGTCACGGCGATGTCGGCGTGGAGTTCTTCGTGTCCGTGGACCCGCTGCCCGAGTCGTCTCCCGAGGTCGCCGCCCAGGTGCCCACACCCGCCGCGACCACCAGCGCGACCGCCGCGGCCCCGAGTGTGATCCGTCGGCGACGGGCCATCGCCCGACGGCGGGCCGAGCCCGGCCGGGGCGCCCCCGGGGCCCTGGGCACCCTCGCCGTCCCCCGCGCCCCACCCGCCAGCTCGTCCGGCCCGGGCACCCTCATCGACGTGTGCGTGTCACGGTTGGAGTCCGGCTTCGCCCCGGGCACCAGCGGTACGGCCCCTCGCCGCACCCGCTCCCTCGGCGCCACCGGCACGGTCTCCTCCTCGGCCGGCTCCTCCGTCTCCGACCCGGGCTCGTCGACGTCCAGCGGTGGCATCCCGGCCAGCAGCGGCAACTGCTCCCGCAGCCGCGCCGCCAGCTCCGAGGCGCGCAGACGCGAGGCCGGCGCCTTCGCCAGACACTGCACGAGGAGCTGCCACAGTTCCTCGGGAATGCCGGGGAGGGGAACCACGGTCTCGGTGACATGGCGGCGCAGCACGGCGCCGGGGTGTCCGCCGCCGAACGGGGTGAACCCTGCCAGCAGTTCGTACAGGACGGTCGCGAGCGCGTAGATGTCCACGGCGGCGCGCGGGGGCAGGCCCTCCACGATCTCGGGGGCGAGATAGTCGGGCGTACCGATGATCTTCGTCGCCCGGGTGCGGCGCGGAGAATCGATCAGCTTGGCGACGCCGAAGTCGGTGAGCAGCGCGCGATGGGCGCCGCCGGGGCCGAGGGGGCCCTGCATGTCGAGGAGGACGTTCTCCGGCTTGACGTCGCGGTGGACGATCCCGGCCGCGTGGGCCGCCGCGAGGGCGTCCGCGATGTCGGCGACTATGGCGACCGCCGCCTCGGGGGCCATCCGCCGCTCCCGGTCGAGGCGGGTACGCAGATCCGTGCCCCGGACGAGGTCCATGACGAGGGCGAGGTCGTTGCCGTCGACGACGAGGTCGCGTACGGAGACCACGTTCGGGTGGTCGAGGCCCAGGAGGGCGGTGCGCTCCTGGACGAAGCGGCCGACCAGCTCCTCGTCGGACGAGAGGTCCTCGCGCAGCAGCTTGATGGCGACGGGGCCCTCCGGTCCCTCACCCAGCCACACCGTGCCGGCGCTGCCCCGCCCCAGAATCTGGTTCGCGGTGTACCGGCTTCCGATCTTCCGTCCCAAGACTGCTCCTACAGGCCGCGTGTTGGCGACAAAGCTACGCGCCTGTGGGCCCAACCTTCACCGCCGGGACGGAAATCACCCGCCAGGTGTCGACAAATCCCCAACGTCAGCCTCCGGCGGGTAGCCGCGATTCTGGGGCTGCCGCCCCAGACCCTGCGGGGGGCATGGGGGGGCTGTGGGTCGTGTGTATGTGCGGGCTTTCTTGGGTTGCTCGCGCAGTTCCCCGCGCCCCTTTAGGGCGCGGGGTGTCCAGGCATGGGGACAGCGCGCCCCTTACTGGCCCGAGCCCCCGCCGCCTGGGCCGGTGCCGGAGTCTCCGGTCAGGTCGCTGATCCAGGTGCCGATGTCGCTTGCCCAGTCGGTCAGTTGGTCCCACCAGCTCTTGGTGGTGCCGATCCACTCCTGGAGGGGGGTGAACTCCCAGATCAGCCAGCCTCCGACGAAGAGGAGGACGATCATGAAGAGGCAGCCCTTGAGGCAGCCGAGGCCCGGGATCTTCATCGGGTTGGCGCTGCGTTGGCGGGGCTCACGCGGTGGCCGGGGCTCGCGCTGGGGGCGCGGGGCCGGCTGCTGGGGCTGCGGAGCGGGCGCGTACCGCTGCGGCTGCTGCTGGGGCGCGGGCGGGGGCGCGTACTGCTGTTGCTGCTGCGGGTAGCCGTAACCGGCGGCCCCGGCCTGCGGCGGACGCTGCTGGCGGCGCGGCGGTTGCTGCTGGGGCCTCGGCGGCTGCTGCGGGGCCTGGCGCTGGGGGCGGCGGCGGAGCGGGTCCTCGCTGGGGTCGAGGTACTGGACCTGGGTCTGTTCGTTGCGGTCGCGGGCGGCGCGGAGCTGGTTCTGCCAGGGGTGCGGTTCCTCCGGCGACTGCCCGCCCGGCTGGTGCGGCGGCACCGGCGGCATCACGGAGGTCGGGTCGCCGGCACCGGGGCGGCCGGTCTGCGGGAGTACGGCGGTGGGGTCGGCGGCACCCGGCGGCTGGGCCGCGCCGGAGGTGTGCGGGAGCACGCTGGTCGCCGCGTTCGGGTCGTACGCGCCCGGCGCACCGGCACCCGGGCCCGCGCCCTGAGGCAGGACCTGGGTCGGGTCGGCGGAGCCGAACGGCTCGGGGGTGCCCGGCACCTGGGCGGGCGCCGGGTCGGGGGCGAGGATGTGGCCCACGCCCTCGGCGGCGGCGATCTGCATGGAGTTGGCGTGCACCCCGACGCCCTCGGCGACGATGCGCAGGGCGCGCGCGAGGTTGACGGCGCTGGGGCGTTCCAGCGGGTTCTTGCGCAGACAGCGCTCGATGACCGTCCACAGCGGGTCGGGGACGGTGGAGGGGCGGCGCGGTTCGGCGCTGAGGTGCTGGTGGAGCACTTCGAGCGCGGACTGGCCGTTGAACGGCGGGCGCCCGGTGACCAGTTCGTACATCAGGATGCCGGCGCCGTAGATGTCGACGGCGGAGGTCTGCGGCTGCCCCTCGGCGGACTCGGGGGCGACGTAGGCGGGGGTGCCGACGAACTCGCTGGTCCGGGTGAGGCCGGGGGAGTCGGCGAGGCGGGCGATGCCGAAGTCGGTCAGCATCGGGTGCATCCGGTCGCCGTCCTGCATGAGCAGCACGTTGGCCGGCTTGAGGTCGCGGTGGACGACGCCGTCGGCGTGGCTGGCGGCGAGCGCGTCGGCGACCTGGGCGGTCAGGAGGGCCGCGGCGACCGGTGTGAACGGGCCGTTCTCGCGGAGGTAGCGGTGCAGATCGGGGCCGTCGACCAGGTCCATGACCAGGGCCAGGAGATCGCCCTCGACGACCAGGTCGCGCACGCGCACGATGTTCGGGTGGGTGAGGCGGAGCAGCACGGAACGTTCCCGCAGGAACCGCATCACGATGTCCGGGTCGCCGGCGAGCTCCTCCTTGAGGACCTTGATCGCCACGGTCTCGCCCGGGTGCCCCGGCACGGCCGCCTCGGCGCCCGCCGTCTCCCGCTGGCGGGCGCGCCAGACGGTGCCTGTGGCGCCGCGTCCCAGCGGCTCCTCAAGGAAGTACTTGCTCCCTACTGGCCGCACGTCATGCGCTCCCTGCTGCTTGCTTGCCTGGTGCCTGGTTCCCGGTGCTCGGTCTGCCCGGTCGGCCTGTCACTCGGTCGCCCGGCCCCGTCCCGCGGACTTCGGACGTTCCGCCCCACTGTAGTGGGGCCGTCCGCGTTACCGGGGTGTCGTCCCGCCGCGACCTGCGGTGAATCGCCCCGGCGGGCTGTGACCCTCCGCACCTCCTGTCGGACTCCCGCCGCGCTCCCGTCGCGCTCCGTCGGCCGCTCGTGCTCGCGAGTACGTACGCGTACCCAGGTGTGTTCGATGGAAAGACGCGGGGGCGTGGGCTGTTGGTTGCCGGATACGGACGTACCCGGTTCCGAATACGGGCGCGAACCGGACGTGACCGATCTCAAGTGATCAACTGTCGGGCACTGGTCAGGCACTTTTGGGGGCAGAGCCGACCAATCAAGATCACTTGACGGTGGGCGGCGGGCGCGTTGTCGGTGGCAGGTGCGAGGATGCCTCCAGTACTGGCCGACGTGCCCGTGAGCGGTGGGGGAAGTCTGCGGTGGGGACCGCGCAGTCTCGTCCTCGTCGTCGCGGGTGCCCGCGCGGAAGGGATCGCAGACGGCGATGCAGATCCGGCTGACCGTCGTAGACCCGCTGGGACCGACCTCGGAGCCGCGAGGGCGTGCCACGGCCTGCGACGTGCTGGTCACGGCACCCGCGGGGACGGCGCTGGCCGCCGTGGCCTCGGGCCTCGCCTCCGCCGTCGGCGAGGGCGCGTCCGTACCGCCGGAGCGGGGCCGGGAGTCCGGCGCCCAGGTGGTGCTGTACGCCGGTGCCGAGCGGCTCGACGCGCAGCGCTGCACGCTGGGGGAGCCGCCGTTGATCGACGGCGCCGTCCTCTCGCTGGGCGCCCCCGCCGAGGCCGGGCCCGAGGTCGACGAGGCCGCCGCGCAGCTCCATGTCATCGCGGGCCCCGACGCGGGCGGTGTCCATCTCCTCCACGGCGGCAAGATCCACATCGGCCGCTCCGCCGACGCGGACGTCCCCCTCGACGACCCCGACGTCTCCCGCCTCCACTGCGCCGTCACCCTCTCCGCCGACGGCCGCGTCTCAGTCGTCGACCTCGGTTCGACGAACGGCACGACCCTCGACGGCCGCCGCGTGACGGACCGCCCGGTACGCCTGGCACCGGGCGCACTGCTGCGCATCGGCGAGTCCGCCCTCCGGCTGGCGTCGTCGTCGGGAGTACGGGGGGTGGGGACCACACCGGACGGGGAGGGGCACGTTCGGGTGACGGTGGGGGGTGGTGGCTCGGGGAGCGGGGTTGGTTCCTCGGACGGGGAGATTCGTTCGTCGGGCGGTGGTGCCGGTTCTTCGGGTGGCCGGGTCGGTTCCGGGGGCGCGGGGCGCGCTGCGGGGGCGGCTGGGGGCGGGTATGGCTCGGGCGCTGCTGCGGGCCGGGCGGGGGGCGCCGGTTCAGCGGGGGGCTCCGGCTCCGGGGGACCGTCTCTTGGGGGTGGGGCCGGGCGAGGGGCCGAGGGCTCCTCGGGGCTTGGTCATGGTGTGCGACGGGCGGAACAGCGACTTGTTCCGGGGCAGGGCGGGGCTCCGGGGATCGAGCGGGCGACGGGTGCCGGGACGGCCGGTCCGGGGGACTCGTCCGGGGCGGGCAGGGGCTCGGCCGGGGTGGGTGGCGGCGTACGGGGTGGCTCGGCGAGAGATGTGCGCCGGGCGGATGGCTTCGGCGCCGGTGATGGACGGGGGGCCGACCGTTCCGGGGCTCCCGACTCATCCGGCGGCTCAGGGGCCCACGGAGGCTCCGGGGCGCATGGCGCTTTTGGGGGTTCGGGTGGCTCCGGCGTGCGCCCCTCGGCCTCCCACGGGTCCGGCGCCGCTGCCGACCGCGTGGGTACCGCCGCTCCGGCCGGCGCCGACGCCGCCGGCGATGACGGCGGCTCCGCCGACACCGGTACCCGTAAAAGCACCCCCCTCCGGGGCACCGACGTACCCCGTGGGGTGCGTAAACGGGGTGGGATCGGGGCCTGGGCACGGCGGTTGGCCGGGGGCCGGGGGCAGTCGGCGGCCGAGCACGATCCCTATGAGTACGACTCCGCGTACGACGAGGACGAGCGCGGTGCGGGGGCTCTGGTCGTGCCCACCGCCGGGGAGCGGTTGCCGGAGATCTGGCCGGACCCGGCCGCGCTGTTGCTGGCCGCGCTCGGGCCCGGGCCCCGGTTGTGGGAGCGGGGGCCGGGGCATCCGGAGGCGTTGACGGTGCGGCTGGGGACGGCGGACCGGGCGGCGCCGGACGGTTCGGGGCTGGTTCCGGCGGTGCCGGTGACGGCGGCGCTGCGAGAGGTCGGCTCGTTGGGGCTGGCCGGTCCGCGCCCCCGGCTGATGGGCCTGGCCCGCGCGGTCGTGGCCCAACTGACCGCGCTGCACGCCCCCGACACGCTCGAAGTCGTCCTCATCAGCGCGGACCGCCACCGCCCCGCCGAGGAACGCACCGCCGACTGGTCCTGGCTGGGCTGGCTCCCCCATCTCCGCCCCGCCCACGGCCAGGACTGCCGCCTCCTCCTCGCCTACGACCGCGAACAGGCCACCGCCCGGGTCGAGGAGTTGCTCCGCAGGGTGGAGGACCACAGGGCGGACAGCGCCGGGCGAGGTTCCGGAGAGCCGAAGGGGCCCGGGGCCGTCGCGCCTTCGGCCGAGCCCGGCCATGCCGAAGCCGCCGGCCGAGGGGGCACGGGCGATGGGCGTGGAGCCCACGGTGCCGGGGGCGCCGGGTCCTGGGGCCACGGGGCCGGAGGCCATGGGGCCGCGGAGACACCGGGTGCCGACGTCCGCCGTACGGCAGCGACCGGGGGCGGCAGCCGTACGGCGGACTCCGGGAGCGGCGCTGGTCACGGGGCTGGAAGCCATGGGGCCGCGAGCCACAGGGCCGCGGACGCACCCGGCGCCGGGACCCGCCGCCCGGCAGAGGCCGGAAGCGGCAGCCGGACGGCAGAAGCCGGAGGCGTCGCGGGTCACGGGACGGGAAGCCATGGGGCCGCGAGCCACCGGATCGGAGACGCACCCGACGCCGGATACCGTCGCCCGGCGGAGGCCGGCGGCGACGCCCGTACGGCCGACGCTGCGGACGTCCCCGGCCACGGCACCGGAAGCCGTGCGGCCAGGAGCCACGGGGCCGCAGACACACTGGGCGCCGGAGGCGTCGCCGGGCACGGCGCTGGAAGCCATGCCGCCAAAAGCCCCTCCGGTGCCGACACCCGTCGTACGGCGGATGCCGGGATCGTGGCGGGCCACGGGGTCGGCGGTGCCGTGGGGCGCCGGGGTGGGCGGCGGCCGTCGTGGGCCAAGGATGACGTTGCCGTCGGCGGGGGCTTCGAGGGGCCGTACACCGTGGTGATCGTGGACGGCGATCCCGGGGGTGCCGATGTGCGTGAGGCCGTGGTGCGGCTGGCGCAGGACGGGCCCGCCGCCGGAATCCATGTGGTGTGCCTCGCGGAGGCGGACGCCGCGTCGCCCACCTCGCCGGTGACGGAGACGTACGCGGAGGCGTGCGGCGGCTCGCCCGCGTTCCGCGCGTGCGGGGCGGTCGCGCTGTTGAGCGGTGATGTGGCGACGGCGCTACGACTGCTGCGCGTCGCTCCCGGGTACGCGGCCGAAAGCGGAGCCGCGGCCCCGACGCCGGGAGCGCACGCCCCCGGCGCCCACCCCCGACAGACCGACGCCCCCGGTCACCCCACCACCCCGGGCCACGCCCTCGGCCATTCCCCCACCCTGGGAACCGCCCCCGGCCATTCGCCCACCACAAGGACCACCACAGGGACACCCCTCGGCCATTCCGCCACCCCGGCGCAAACCCCCACTCGCCCCTCCCCTCAGCCAAACGCCTCCGATCGCTCCCCCTCCGCCCCGGCGTACGCCCCCGGCGCCCCCTCCTCCTCGGCGCACCCGCGTTCGGGTGACACCCCCCTCGACCACTCCCGGTCGGGGCGCGCGAGGGCGGCGTACTCCGAAGCCGACGGCACCGGCGGTGGCGACCGTACGCACACCAACCTCGACTTCGCCGAGGCCGGACGGGCCGGTGGTGACGAGCGGACGCATCCCGGTACGCAGGACCTCGCCCAGCTCGCCGCGAGCGCTCCCGGTCTGTTGAATCAGGGCACCGTCGCCACCGTGGACGCCGTGTCGGCGGCGTGGGCGGAGCGGTTCGCGCGGGCGCTCGCGCCGTTGCGGCCGGACGGTACGGCCGGGGACCGGCCGGCCCGGGTGTCGGCGCCGTTGCCGCAGTCGGCCCGGCTGCTGGACGAGTTGGGGCTGGCGAGGGCCACCCCGGCGTCGCTGATGGCCCGTTGGGCGGACGCCGCCGACGACACGACGGCGCTCGGCGGTCGCGCCTGGGCCGTGCTCGGCGCCGGTCCGCGCGGCCCCGTCTCCGTGGACCTCGTCGCCGAGGGCCCGCATCTGCTGATCGAGGGCCCGCCCGGCAGCGGTCGTACGGAACTGCTGCGGTCCATCGCCGCGTCGCTGGCCGCCGCGGAACGTCCCGACCGTCTGGGCATCGCCCTCGTCGACGGCCGGGACGGTGGCGGCAGCGCGGGCACGGGCGTCGGTGCCGGGGGCGGCGGAGGCCGCGCCGGGGAAGGGCTGGGCGTCTGTACCGACCTCCCCCACGTCGGCACGCACCTCGTCGCCAACGACCCCGTCCGGATGCGGGAGTTCGCCCAGTCACTCGTCACCGAGCTGAAACGCCGGGCCGAACTCCTCGGCGGCCTGGGCTTCGTGGAGTGGCACACCCGCCGCGAGGTCTCGGGCCGTATCGTCCCCCAGCGCTCGGCTGCCACGTCCGCCTCCGGCACCTCCCCGCACGCCCCCTCCGGCATGCCCCCGCACACCGCCTCCGGCGGGGCCGCCGACCTCGACTCCCCCTCCAGCTCCACGCTTCGCCTGCGCCCGGCGGCGGGCGGTCGCAAGTCCCCCGACATGTCCTCCGACAGGCCGTCCCCCGACCGGGGCGGCGGCACGGGTACGGGGACAGGGACGGGCCGGAAGCACTCCTCCGCCGAACTCCCCCGCCTCGTCCTGATCGTCGACGACCTCGACGCCCTGCTGTCCCCACCGCTGGGCTCCACGGGACGCCCCGCCGCCGGTTCGGTCGTACGGGCCCTGGAGGCCGTGGCCCGGGAGGGCGAGCGGCTCGGCGTGCATCTGGTCGCCGCGACCGGCGGTGGCGGTCGTACGGGCGAGGGCGAGCTGGGCCGGGCGGCCGGCGGCCGTGTCGTACTGAGCGCACCCGTACCGGGCCCGGACGAACCGGCGCCCGGACGTGGCGAGTTGCTGGTCACGCCGGGAGGCCACTCGACCCCGTTCCAGGCGGGCCGGGTGACGGGCCGTATCCCGCGTACGGCGACCCTGCGGCCCACGGTCGTGCCGCTCGACTGGTCGCGGATGGGCGATCCCCCGACCCGGCGCCCGGTGAGGGAGTTGGGCAACGGCCCCACCGACCTCGCGCTGCTGGCCAGCGCGTTGGACCGAGCGGCGAAGGAGGTCTCCTCGGCGGGGGTCCCGTCCCTGCTGTGACGAGGCAACTCCTCCGGCCGAGTCGGGGTCTTACCGTCCATGGAACCGGACCCCGACCTCTGCCTCACCGTCCCTGCGGGCTTCGACGACTCGGACGCCGACTCCCAGGTACACCCGATGGCCAGGAAGCTGTTCCCCGCCGCGACCGCCGCAGACGCTTTCGAGCCGGACTCGGAGGACACCTGAGCCCTCGGCGCCTTTCTCCGACGCCGCTCCCCAACAGCCGCGCCCCTCAAGGGGCGCGGGGAACTGCGCGAGCAACCACAACGGCGCCGCACCCGGCAACAACGAGCTCCCCTACGGCGAGTAGCCCCCCACCTCCGGCCCCCTGGTCACGACGCGGTCACGATCACCCGCTCAAACCCCTACGCGCTCTTGCCGCCCGAATGCACCCGGCGTAGACCAGACCCACGGGACAGCGCTCCAACGTTCGACGACGCACGGAGAACGGGGTCAGTGATGCGCAGCACTCTTCGCACTCTTCGTATACGTAAACAAACTCCCAACCCGAAGTCGCAGTTAACCCACACTCGCCACTCAGCCCCCAGAACCCTCGCCGCCCTAGCCGCAGGCGTCCTCGCCCTCTCGCTCACCGCGTGCGGCGGTGACGGCGACGACGACGGCGGCAGCGGCACCGGCGGCGGCTCCAAGGCCACCGTCCAACTCCCCAAGCTGGACGGCCAGAAGCTGGAGATCGCCGCCGTCTTCACCGGCCCGGAGCTGGAGAACTTCCAGAAGGTGCTGGACGAGTTCGAGAAGCGCACCGGCGCGGAGGTGACGTTCGTACCGACCGGGAACAACACCTCCACGTTCCTGGGGACGAAGATCGAGGGCGGCAAGCCGCCGGACGTGGCGTTCATTCCGCAGGTCGGCGTACTGCACCAGTTCGCCCAGAAGGGCTGGGTGAAGCCGCTCGGCGCGGACGCCCAGGCGCAGTTGGACAAGAACTTCTCGCAGGGCTGGAAGGATCTCGGCGCCTACGAGGGCAAGCAGTACGGCGTGTATGTGAAGGCGGCCAACAAGTCGCTGATCTGGTACAACACGGCGGCGTTCGAGGCGGCGGGGATCACCGAGGAGCCGAAGACCTGGGACGAGTTCATACAGACCGCGCAGACGCTGTCCGACTCGGGCACCCCGGCGGTGTCCATCGGCGGCGGCGAGGGCTGGACCCTCACGGACTGGTTCGAGAACGTGTATCTCTCCCAGGCCGGACCCGAGAAGTACGACCAGCTCGCCCAGCACGAGATCAAGTGGACCGACCCGTCCGTCGAGCAGGCGCTGAGCACGCTCGCCGAGCTGTGGGGCAAGGACGAGCTGATCGCGGGCGGGGCCTCGGGCGCGCTCCAGACCGAGTACACCAAGTCGATCACCAATACCTTCGGTGGGAAGACGCCGGCGGGCATGGTCTTCGAGGGCGACTTCGTGGCCGTCACCATCAACGGCGACACCAAGGCGAAGATCGGCACGGACGCCAAGGTCTTCCCGTTCCCGGCGGTGGGCGACGCCTCCCCGGTGGTGACCGGCGGTGACGCGGCCGTGGCGCTCAAGGACGGTGAGGGCCCGCAGGCGCTGCTGACCTTCCTCGCCTCCACCGACGCGGCGGAGATCTGGGCCGCGCAGGGCGGCTTCCTCTCCCCCAACAAGGAGATGGACCAGGCCAGTTACAAGGACGACGTCACCCGGGAGATCGCCAAGGCGCTGCTCGCGGCCGGTGACGACTTCCGCTTCGACATGTCCGACCAGGCCCCGGCGGCGTTCGGCGGCACCCAGGGCGTGGGTGAGTGGAAGGATCTGCAGGACTTCCTGAGGAACCCCGACGACGTGGCCGGCGCCCAGAAGCAGTTGGAGGCCGACGCGGCGAAGGCCTACGGGAACGGCTGACGGCGATCCGACGATGTCGTCCGCTGCCGTGACGAAGACGGCGGGGGGCTCCGGCGACGCGCCGACGCCCCCCGCCGCAGCGCGCAAGAGCGTGACGGGCACCCGGTGGTGGGTGGCGGGACTGTTCCTGCTGCCCGCGCTGGCGCTGCTCGGCGCGCTCGTGGTCTACCCGATCGGGTACTCGGTCTGGCGGAGCCTGTTCGACGCGGACGGCTCGGGCTTCGTCGGCCTCGACAACTACGCCGACATCTTCACCGACGACTCCACCCTCGTCGCCGTACGGAACACCGCGATCTGGGTCGCGGTGGCCCCGGCCCTCGTCACCGCGCTCGGTCTGATCTTCGCGGTGCTGACCGAACGGGTGCGCTGGGGAACGGCGTTCAAGCTGATCGTCTTCATGCCGATGGCGATCTCGATGCTGGCCGCGGGCATCATCTTCCGGCTGGTCTACGAGCAGGACCCGAACCAGGGTGTCGCCAACGCGATCGTGACATCCGTGCACGACACCTTCGTGGACGAGTCCGTCTATCCGAATGCCCGCCCGAACGCCCAGGTGAGCGATCTACGGCCGTCCGGCGGGGGTTCGTTCACGACGGAGGGGACGGTACGGGCGGGCACCCCGGCCCTGCTCCCCCTCGTGGGCATCGCGCCCAACCGCCTCCCCGGCGACCCGCAGGACGCCGAACAGGCCACCGGCAGCGGCAGCGGCAGCGGCAATGGCAATGGCACCGGTGATGGCATCACCGGCACGGTCTGGCTGGACTTCCGGCTCGGCGGCGGCGGTGAGAAAGGGGCCGTCGACCCGGGTGAGAAGGCGCTGAAGGGCGTCAAGGTGGAGGCGGTGAAGGACGGCAAGGTCGTCGCCACGGCGACCAGCGCGGCCGACGGCACCTTCAGCCTGCCCGACTCCGCCGACGGCGCCCGACTCCGGCTCCCCGGCTCGAACTTCGCCGCGCCTTACAACGGGGTCGACTGGCTCGGCCCGACCCTCGTCACCCCGGCCGTGATCGGGGCGTACGTATGGATGTGGGCCGGTTTCGCGATGGTGCTGATCGCGGCCGGACTGGCGGGCGTGGACCGGAATCTGCTGGAGGCGGCCCGCGTCGACGGGGCGAACGAGTGGCAGGTGTTCCGGCGGATCACCGTCCCGCTCCTCGCCCCCGTCCTGGTCGTCGTCCTCGTCACGCTGATGATCAATGTGATGAAGGTGTTCGACCTCGTCTACATCATCGCGCCCCAGCCCAGCCAGGACGAGGCCAACGTCCTCGCCCTCCAGCTCTATCTGGTGTCGTACGGCGGCGGGGGCGACTTCGGGCTCGGCAGCGCGATCGGTGTGGTCCTGCTGCTGCTCGTACTGCCGGTGATGTGGGTCAACATCCGGCGACTGCGGAAGGAGCGCCAACGGTGACGACCGTCGAAACGCCCGCGCCCGCGCCGGCCCCGAAGAACGGCCCGGCGGCGGCGCACGAATACCCCGTACGCGCCCGGCGCTCGCTCGCCGCGCGCCTGGCCGGCGGTGTGGCGGGCGGCGCCCTGCGGATCTTCCTCCTCCTCGTGGCGCTGTTCTGGCTGGTGCCGACGTTCGGGCTGCTGGTGTCGTCGTTCCGTGAGCCGACGGACATCTCCACCTCCGGGTGGTGGAAGGTGTTCTCGGCACCGGCCCAACTCACCGCCAAGAGCTACGAGTCGCTTCTCGAAAACGAGGACATCACCAATGCCCTCCTCAACACGGTCTGGATCACGGTCCCCTCGACCCTGCTGGTGATCCTCGTCGGGGCGATGGCCGGATACGCCTTCGCCTGGATGGACTTCAAGGGGCGCGACTGGTGGTTCATGGTCGTGGTGGGGCTGTTGGTGGTGCCGGTGCAGGTGGCGCTGATCCCGCTGTCCGGGCTCTTCCGGGACCTCGGCATCTTCGGTGACATCACGGGTGTCGTCCTCTTCCACGTCGGCTTCGGCCTCCCGTTCGCGATCTTCCTGCTGCGGAACTTCTTCGCGGAGATCCCCCGGGAGTTGCTGGAGGCGGCGCGGCTGGACGGGGCGGGCGAGATACGCCTGTTCGCGACGGTCGTACTCCCGCTGGCCGCACCGGCGTTGGCCTCCCTGGGCATCTTCCAGTTCCTCTGGGTCTGGAACGACATGCTGGTCGCGCTGGTCTTCTCCAGCTCCGACTCGCAGCCGCTGACGGTCGCCCTGCAACAGCAAGTACGCCAGTTCGGCAGCAACATCGAGATCCTGGCACCGGGCGCCTTCATCTCGATGGTGATCCCACTGGCGGTGTTCTTCGCGTTCCAGAAGCAGTTCGTTTCGGGGGTGATGGCCGGAGCGGTGAAGTAGTCCGGGTGTTGCTCGCGCAGTTCCCCGCGCCCCTAAAAACGATGGCCCTGCGGGCCTATCAAGGCAAAGACAGCCCTGCGGGCCGATCAAAGCGGGGCGCAGCCCCGTCTTTGCCGAGGGGCGCGGGGAACTGCGCGAGCAACCCCATCCGCGCCGCACCCGCCACACAACCCCCACCGCCCGAGCTATCAGGCGCTGGGGGGTCGAAGGGGCGCAGCCCCTGGGGATGGGGCGGGTAAGGGCGGCGGGGGCGAGAAACGCTCGGCGCGAACGCATCGCGCACGCCCACCAGTTCACCCCCACACGCCCCCAACTCCCCGGCATATTCCCCCGTATGGAACACCCAACGTAACCAAATCATCCCATCGGCAGTTTCCGGGCAGTATGCCCGCGCCGACCCATGGATGTCCTCCTTGCCCAGGTTCAGTGTCATCGTCCCCGCGTACAAGGTTCAGGCGTACCTGCACGAATGCCTGGATTCCGTGCTGTCCCAGTCCTTCACCGACCTCGAACTGATCATCGTCGACGACGCCTCCCCGGACGCGTGCGGCGAGATCGCCGAAGAGACCGCCGCCCGCGACCCCCGCGCCCGCCGCCCCGTACGGCTGCGCGAGAACACCGGCCCCGGCGCCGCCCGCAACCGAGGCATGGAACTCGCCCGAGGCGACTACCTCCTCTTCCTCGACGGCGACGACACCCTCGCCCCGGGCGCGCTCCAGTCGATCGCCGACCGGATCAAGGAGACCGGCGAACCGGACGTCCTCGTCCATGACTTCGCCCGCGTCGACTGGACCGGCGAGCCCGTCCGCAACGAACACGCCCCGCAACTCACCGAACAGGGCCCGGCCCCGTTCCGCCTCGACGACCGCCCCGGCCTGCTCAGCGTCACCCCGGTGGTCTGGAACAAGGCGTACAAGCGGGAGTTCGTCGAGGACCACGACTTCCGCTTCCCGCCCGGCATCTACGAGGACACACCCTGGACGTACCCGGTGCTGATGGCCGCCGAGACGATCGCCACCCTCGACCGGATCTGCGTCCACCACCGCACGCGCCGCCACGGCAGCCTGCGCGGCGGCAGCGGCAGCGGCAGCGGCAGCGGCAGCGGCAGCGGCAGCGGCGATGGTGGTGGCAGCGGCACGACGACACGGGGGCACTTCGACGTGTTCGAGCAGTACGACCGGGTCTTCGCGTACGTCGACGAGCGCCCGGAGCTGGCGCAGTGGCGGCCCCTGCTGTTCCGCCGCATGGTCGACCACCTCATCACCATCCACTCCCGGCGCCACCGGCTCCCACGCGAGGCGCGCGCCGAGTTCCTGCGTACAGTCCGCGCACACTGCGCCCGCTACCGCACCCCGGGCGCCCCCGTACGCGCCCGCGCCCGCCTCCGCCAGACCCTGCTACGGCTGGGCGCCCACCGTACGTACCGCGCCCTGCGAGCGGCCGTACGCCTCGCCCGGGGCGCCGGACGCCTGACCCGCGCCCTGGCCGGGCTGCTGCGCTCCGGCGCACTCCGCGTCCACTACCGTCTCCAACGCCTCCTCCCCCTCCGCGCGAACCGGGCGGTGTTCTCGGCGTACGACGGGCGGGGCTACGTATGCAGCCCGGCCGCGCTGGAGAACGCGTTCCGGACGTACGCGCCGGGGATGCGCACCTTCTGGGTCGCGCGCCCCGAGTACCACCACACGCTCCCGGTGGCGACCCGGCGCGTCCTGCCCGGCTCGTTCGCGTACTGGACGGCGCTCGCACGCGCCAAGTACCTGGTGAACAACACCGACTTCGACCCCCGCCTGGCCAAACGCCGTGGCCAGATCCTCCTCCAGACCCAGCACGGCACCCCGCTCAAGTACATGGGCCTCGACCTGCGCGACCGCCCGGCGGCGGCCCGGGGCACCGACTTCGCGTCCGTGCTGCGCGGCAGCGACCAGTGGGACTACGTCCTGTCCGCCAACCGCCACTCCACCCTCGTCTGGGAGCGCGTGTACCCCTCGGCGTACACGACCCTCGCATACGGCTCGCCCCGCAACGACGTCTTCCTGAAGGCGACTTCGACGGACGTGGCCCGTATCCGCGAGAACCTCGGCATCCCCGACGGCGCGGTCGCCATCCTCTACGCCCCCACCCACCGCGACTACCGCCACTCCCAGCAGACCCACCTGGACCTCGAACGGGTCCTGCGCGAACTGGGCCCCCGTTTCGTGATCCTGGCCCGCGCCCACCACGCGTACGGTTCCCCGCTCACGGACCTCGCCCACGGCCGCCTCCTCGACGTCACCGACCACCCCAGCGTCGAAAGCCTCTGCCTGGCCTCCGACGCCCTGATCACCGACTACTCGTCCCTGATGTTCGACTACGCCAACCTCGACCGCCCGATCGTCATCCACACCGAGGACTGGGACGCCTACCAGGCCGCCCGCGGCACCTACTTCGACCTGCGCGCCTTCCCCCCGGGCGCGGTGGCCCGCAGCGAGGACGAGTTGATCGACATCTTCGCCACCGGCCACTGGCGGGGTTCCCGCTCGGCCCAACTCCGCGCGGCCTTCCGAGACCGCTTCTGCCAGTACGACGACGGACAGGCAGCGGAGAGGGTGGTACGGAGGGTAGTCCTGGGCGACACCTCACCCCAGACCATCGCCCCGCTAGCAGACCGCCACCCGGTCCCGTCCCCTCTGACAACGCTCCCGGACACCACCCACGCCCCGTAAGGGGCGCGGGGCTGTATCAATGTGCGGCTCCGCCGCGTGGGCGCGAACAACCACACAGCACCCGCACCCGCCAACCAACCCCGCCCCCCGAGCTATTAGGCGCTGGGGGGGTCGAAGGGGCACAGCCCCTGGTGACGGGAACGGGTAGGGGCGGCGGGGGCGAGAATCCCCACCCAAACTCACAGAAGGGCCACCATTGCCCCGTTTCAGCATCATCGTCCCCACCCACGCCGTCGAACCCCGCCTCCCCCTCGCCCTGGACTCAGTCCTGGCCCAGCCCTTCGGCGACTTCGAACTGATCCCGGTCCACGACACCACGGACTCCCCGGCAGGGACGATCACCCACACCTACGCCACCCGCGACACCCGGGTGGCCCTCACCCAGTCCCCCCCATCGGCCGGCCTGAGCGGCGCCCGCAACGCGGGCCTCACCACCGCCCACGGCACCTACATCCTGTTCCTGGACGGCGACGACACCCTCGCCCCGAACGCGCTCCAGTCGATCGCGGACGCCCTGACCGAGTCCGACGACCCGGACGTGCTGTACCTCGCCCACGAACGCACCCCCTGGTGGGAGGGTTCCGCCACGCTCGTCCCTCCGGACGGGGCGCACACCCCGGCGTGGAGCGCCGCGTACCGGCGTGACTTCCTCACCGAGCACCACCTCACCTTCCCCAGCGGCCACTACACCGACCTCGCCTGGGGCGGCCTGGTCGCCCTGGCCGCCCGCCGCACCGCCGAGCTGCGGAACACCACCGGCGTACGCCACCTCACCCGCCGCCAGGGCAACCGCCTCGACGCGCCCGGCGACCACCAACTGGACCTCCTCGACCAGGTGGAACTGGTCCTGGCCCGCGCCACCGCCGAGAACAGTCTGTCGGCGGAGATGTTCACCCGGCTCTTCGACATCGTCCTGCGCACCGCCGCGCACCCCACCCGCGTCCCGCTGAGCCACCGCCGCGCCTTCTTCCACCGGGCGGGCCAACTCCACGGCCACTACCGGCCCACCGATCTGCGACCACCCACCGGCCGCCGAGCCCTCCAGCACCGTCTGCTCGCCTCGGGCTCGTACACCGCCTTCCGCGCCCTGAGCGGGGTCGACCGATGGGCGACCGGCGCCCTCACCGCGCTCCCCCGCCGCCACACCCTCCTCACCCGCGCCTACTACGCGGCCCAACGCCGCCTCCCCCTGGACAAGAACCTCGCCGTCCACCTCCCGTACGGCGCCCACGACCTCGCCTGCGACCCGACCGCGCTCCACGCGCGGGCGCGCGAACTCGCCCCGCACATCCGCCCGTTGTTCCTGGTCGAGCCGGAGGCGGCCGGTCTCCCGGTCGGCGTCGACCACGCCCTCGTGGGCACCCGCCGCTACTGGAAGGCCCTCGCCCGCGCCAAGTACGTGGTGGGAAACGTGGATTCACTCGGCTCGGCCGCGCCCGTCGTCGTCAAGCGGCCCGGCAGCGTCCATGTCCGGACGGCTCCCGGCACACCCCTGACGACGACGGGCGTGGACCGGGCGCCGTACCCCCTGGCGGCGGCCGCGGTGGCCGGCAGCCGCACCGGGCTCCTCGACTCCGCCGACCACTGGGACTTCTGCCTCTCCGCCAACCGGCACTCGACCCAGACCTGGGAGCGCGCGTTCCCGGGCACGTACGAGACGCTGGAGTACGGCAGCCCGCGCAACGACGTGTTCTACACGGCGACGGAGGCCGATGTGGCCCGCGCACGGCGGGAGTTGGGCATCCCGGAGGACCGCAAGGCGCTGCTCTACGCCCCCGCCCACCGCGACCGCACCACCGGCTTCGACGCCGACTTCGGCCCCGGCGGCGAGGCCCGGCTGGACCTGGAGGCGTTCCGCGAGGCGGTGGGCGAGGAGTTCGTGGTGCTGCGGAGGCCGCACCCGCCGTACGGACCGCACCCGTCACACGGACGCCGCCCCTCTCCCTCCCCTTCTGCCTCTCCTTCCCCTTCTCCCTCCCCCTCCCTCCACGACCTCTGTCTCGCCGCCGACGCGCTGATCACCGACCACTCGCCCCTGATGTTCGACTACGCCCATCTGGACCGGCCGATCGTGGTGCACGCGGAGGACTGGGAGGTCTTCCGCGAGACCCGGGGGGTCTGTCTGGATCTGCCGTCCGTCGCGCCCGGTCATGTGGCGCGGACGGAACGGGAGTTGGCGGACCTGTTCCGGGACGGCTCGTACGCGGACGGGGAGTCGGCGGCGCTGCGGGCGGAGTTCCGTGAGCTGTTCTGCCGGTTCGACGACGGACGGGCGGCCGAGCGGGTCGTCCGACGGGTGTTCCTCGGTGAGCGCCCGGAGAACCTGCCGCCCCTGATCCCGCTCGCCGAACGCACCCCCGCCCCGGCGCCCACCCCACGGCGCCCTTCGTTCCTGGTCAGGAGTTGACGGACGTGCCCCGTTTCAGTGTCATCGTCCCGGTGTTCAAAGTCCGGGGCTTTCTGCGCGAATGCCTCGACTCGGTGCTGGAGCAGTCGTACCGCGATCTGGAGGTGATCGCCGTCGACGACTGCTCGCCCGACGGCAGCGGCGAGATCCTCGACGCGTACGCCGCCCGCGACCCGCGCGTACGCGTGCTGCACCTCCCGGCGAACGTCGGCCTCGGCCGTGCCCGCAACGCCGGACTGCCGTACGCCACCGGGGACTTCCTGCTCTTCCTCGACGGCGACGACACCCTCACCCCCGGCGCCCTGCGCGCGCTGGCCGACCGGCTGGACGAGGTCGGCGACCCCGATGTCCTGGTCTTCGACCATGTCCTCGCCCACTGGTGGGGCGGAACGCGGCGGAGCGAACTCGCGCATGTGCTGCGGGAGGTCGGGTACGGCCTGTTCACGGTCGCCGAGCGCCCGCGCATCCTCGATCTGCCGACCGTCGTCTGGAACAAGGCGTACCGGAGGGAGTTCGTCGAGGAGCACGGCTTCCGCTTCCCGCCGGGCTGCTACGAGGACACGCCGTGGACGTTCCCGGTCCTGCTCAGCGCCGATCGCGTCGCCACCCTCGACCGTATCTGCGTGTCCTACCGCCAACGCCGGCACGGCGGCATCCTCGCCACCCCCGGCCGCCGGCACTTCGACATCCACGACCAGTACGAACGGGTCTTCGCCTTCCTGGACGCCTTCGAGTCCTCCGAGGCATCCGAGTCCTCCGAGGCGTCCGGGTCCTCCATGTCCTGTGAGGCGGTGGCGAGTTGGCGGCCGTATGTGCGGCGGCGGATGGCGGCGCACTGCCTGGAGGTCCTCGACGCTCCGGACCGGGTGCCCGCGCGGGACAAGGGGGAGTTCTTCCGGCGGACGGCGGGGCTCTTCCGGAAGTACGGCGGTGGGGGCGCCGACGGTGCCGAGTTCCGGGTACTGGAGGGGAGTTGGGCCGCCCATCGGGCCCGGCAGCGGGGGCTGCGGCTGCGTGCGGCGCTCGGCACGGGCGGGGAGCGGGTGCGGGCGGCCGGCGTCGAGGGCCTGCGGCGGGGCTGGGCCCTCGCCCAGGAACGGCTGCCACTCGACCCGAACCTCGCGGTGTACTCGGCGTTCTCGCACCGGGGTGTCCTCGGCGACCCGGCGGCCGTGTACCGGGCGGCCCGCGAACTCGCGCCGCACATCCGGGGCGTGTGGGTGGTGCGCCCGGAGCAGGTGGCGGCGCTGCCCACCGGGATCGAGTACGTCACCCCGGACTCGCCTGACTATCTCCGGGTGACCGCGCGGGCCACGTACTTCGTCAACAACGTGACCTGGCCCGACGCCCTGACCCGGCGTCCCGGAAGCGTGCACATCCACACCCACCGGGGTACGCCGCTGAAGTTCATGGCCGCCGATCTGCTGCACAGGCCGGGTGCCCGGCTCGGTGTGGACGTACCGAGACTGCTGCGCCGTGCCGACCGCTGGGACTACAGCCTCGTCGCCAACCGTCACTCGGAGTTGGTGTGGAGCAGGGCGTACCCGTGCGGGTTCGCCTCGCTGCGGACCGGGAGCCCGCGCAATGACGTCCTCGTCAACGCCGGGCCCGAGGACAGGGGGGCGGAGATCCGGGCGCGGCTCGGCATTCCGGCCGATCACACGGTGGTTCTGTACGCGCCCTCGCCCCGCGACTACCGGCGCGGCGGGCATGTCGAGCGGTTCGACCTCGCCCGGTTCGCCGAGGATCTCCGCCGCAGTCTGGGCGAGCGGCACACCCTGGTCGTACGGCTTCATCCGTCCCTCGCGGACGGGCCGGCCCGTGGCTTCGGGCTCGCCGAACTCCATCGGCGGGGGGTCCTCGTGGACGCGACCGATGAGCCGCATGTCGAGCAGGTGATGCTGGCGGCGGATGTGCTGGTGACCGACTACTCGGCGTTGATGTTCGACTACGCCAACCTCGATCGGCCGATCGTCGTGCACGCCGACGACTGGGGGGCCTTCGCGGCGAGCCGGGGGATGTACATCGACATCACCGCCGATCCGCCCGGTCATGTCTCGCGGTCCTACCGGGAGTTGGCGTGGTTGTTCGACTCCGGGCAGTGGGGGGACGGGGAGTCGGCGCGGCTGCGGGCCGGGTTCCGGGAACGGTATTGCGAGTTCGATGACGGGAGGGCTGCGGAGAGGGTGGTGCGGATGTTGATGCTGGGTCAGTCTGCGCCTCTGCCTCCGGCGGTTGGGCGGGTGGGGGGTGCCTCGGTGGTGGCTTCGGCGCCGCCGCTTGTGTCTATGTGAGAAACGCGGATCGCTCCGGGAGGGGTGGTTCGGAGCGATCCGCGATCTGACGGTGGGTGGGGGCTGGTCGCGCAGTTCCCCGCGCCCCTTTTGGGCCTGCGGCCCATCGATCGGGCCTGCGGCCCCATCAAAAAGCGCCGCAGCTGGCCCTCCCCCGAAAGAGATCCCTACTCGACGACCAGCTCCACGGGGATGTTGTTGCGGGTCGCGTTGGAGTACGGGCAGACCTGGTGGGCCTGTTCCACGAGCTTGCGGCCGGTGGTCTGGTCGACCGAGTCGGGGAGTTCGACGCGGAGGGTGACGGCGAGCGCGAAGCCCTCGCCCTGCTTGCCTATGCCGACCTCGGCGGTCACGGCGGCGTCGCTGAGGTCGACCTTCGCGGCACGGCTGACGAGACCGAGGGCGCTGCCGAAGCACGCGGCATACCCGGCGGCGAACAGCTGCTCCGGGTTGGTGCCCTGACCGTCGCCGCCCAGCTCCACCGGCAGGCTCAGCGCGAGGTCGATCTTGCCGTCGTTGGTGAAGGCACGACCATCGCGGCCGTGGGTGGCGGTGGCGACAGCGGTGTACAGCGCGTCCATGGGAAACCGTCCCTTTCAACAGTTCACGGGGTAACGACCTCAAGTAGAGCACACAATTCAATTGCACACAACTAAATGGCGAACAGGAGGTACCCTGGAGCCATGACCACCAGCGCCGTCACCCCATCCGAGGAGATCTCCGGGGACGACTTCCTCCGCCTCGACCGGCAGATCTGCTTCTCCCTGCACGCCGCCTCGCGCGCCTTCAACGGCGTCTACCGCGTGGTCCTCAAGGACCTCGGCATCACCTACCCCCAGTACCTGGTGATGCTGGTGCTGTGGGAGCAGGGCGAACTGCCCGTGAAGAAGCTGGGCGAGCATCTGCGCCTGGACTCCGGCACCCTCTCCCCGCTGCTCAAGCGCTTGGAGGCGGCCGGTCTCGTACGCCGCGAGCGCAGCGCCCACGACGAGCGCTCGGTCGTCGTACGCCCGACCGACGAGGGCACCGCCCTGCGCGAACGCGCCCTGGCCGTGCCCCGTCGCGTGGTCGCCGCGACGACCTTCGACATCGACGAGATCCGAGACCTGCGCGACCGCTTGAACCAGCTGACAGCGGCCCTGGACGAGGCGGCGCGCAACGCCCCGTAGCAGATAGAGGACAGCCTCTGTCCTCTATCCCGGCCATGGTGGCACCCATGACCACGACCGTCCTCGACAACCGCGCCCTCAACCGCGCCACCCTCGCCCGCCAGCAGCTGCTCACGCGCGGCGACGCGTCCGTGCCCGAGGCGGTGGTCCGTCTGTGCGGGCTGCAGGCGCAGGAGCCCCAGGAACCGTTCATCGGGCTGTGGTCCCGTCTGGCCGACTTCAAGCCCGAACGCCTGGACGACGCGCTGACCGGCCGCAGCGTGGTGCCCACCCATCTGACGCGCCGCACCGTCCACCTCGTCGCCTCCGAGGACGTGCTCGCCTGGCGAGCGCGCCACGACACGATGCTGCGTCAGCGGGTGCTGGGCGCCTACCGGCGGGAACTGGCCGGCACCGACCTCGACGAGGTGGCCGCCGCCGGGCGCGCGGTCATGGCCGACCGGCGGCCCCGCACCATGAGCGAGCTGGTACAGGCCGTTGAGGACCGCTGGCCCGGCCCGCCGCGCCGGGTGCTGGGCGAACTGCTCGTCGCGGCCCTCATCCTCCACCGAGGACGGCGATCCCGTCGGACAGCGGCTGCCGCGCCGCTATCTCGCCGCCTACGGCCCCGCCGCGAGCGCGGACCTACGCGCCTGGAGCGGCCTCGCCGGCCTCCCCGCCGCCGTCAAAGCCGAGGCCGAGCCCTTGGCCACCTTCTTGAACGAGAACATCACCCAAGTCCAGCTGAACACGGAGGTCTGACAACAGCCGCCGCGCGTTTTTAAGGGGCGCGGGGCTGTGTCGATATGCGGCTCCGCCGCGTGGGCGCGACCAGCCCCCACAAACCCGCACCCGCCAAAATCCCCCCACCCCTCCCCCCTTAGGCGCACCCACTCCCACGGAATCCCCACCCCCAAACGGAACCCCACCCCCACCCACGCCATCTTCCCCCCGGGGGCCACGAAGCCCCCGTACCGGCACATTTCCGAGCAAAACCCATCGGCCCGGGGCAGGCATGGCTCTCCATCAAGCGAACCCAAAGGTCACCGTCATAGTCATCGGCTACGACGACGCCACCCACGTCACGGCTGCCGTGCGCTCGGCACTGGCCCAGGGCCCCACCGTCACCGAAGTGATCGCGGTCGACGACTGTTCAGCAGACGGCAGCGTGGACCTGCTGACCCACCTGGCCACCGAGGACCCCCGGCTGAGAGTGATCCGCCGGTCGACGAACAGCGGCGGCTGCGGCACCCCCCGCAACCAGGGCCTACACGCGGCGAGTTCGCCGTACGCCATGTTCCTGGACAGCGACGACATACTGCCCCCGGGCGCCGTGGACGCCCTGCTGAGCGCGGCCGAGGCGGACGACGCCCCGGTCGCGGCCGGCCTCTGCGTCCGCAGGGAGATGCCGTCGGGGCGCGAAACCCCGTGGCAGCCCGAGCTGTACGCCGAGCGCACGCTCCTCACCCACCCGGACCGCCGCGTACGCCTCGTCGACGACACCCTCTGCGTCAACAAGCTCTACCGCACCGCCTTCCTGCGCGAACACGGCATCCGCTTCCCCGAAGGCCGCTTCCCCTACGAGGACTTCGTGTTCGTCGCGCGCGTCCTGGCCGCCGGCCCGCGCGTGGCCGTCGTCCCGGACCCGGTGTACGTGTGGCACGTACGCCGCTCGGCGGCCAGGCTGTCCATATCCCTGGACCGTTCCGGCATGGCCAACTGGCGGGCCCGCATAGACGCGCACCAACTGTCGTACGACATCCTGATGGGCGCCGGTGAGAAGCGGTTGGCTCGGGCGGCGCGGACCCGTTTCCTGGACCACTCGCTGCGGATGTACGCACGCGAGCTGGGCTTGCGCGGCGTGGACCACCGGCGCGAATGGTGGGCGCTCACGCGGGCGTATCTGTCCTGCTTCGACGAGAGCGACTTCGCGACGTCGCCCGCGCCCGGCCGGGTCCTCGCAAGGGTGATCCTCGCCTCCGAGGAACCACGCGATCTTTCCCGCCTCAAGGAACTGGCCGCCCGCCCGGCCCGGTTGACCCCGCCGTACGCCCGCGCGGGCGAGGGCTCCCCCATCTGGTCGGCGGACCTCCCCGCCGTGGAGCTCGACCACCTCCTCGTCCGCCCCGTCCATCTGCTCCCCATCGCCGTCGACGCGGAACTGCGCCCACGCGCGCGTGGAACGGTCCTCCGGCTGAGGCTCCACGAGTTGTACGGCCGGGTGGCGAACGCGGGCGCGGAAGCCGTGGAGGTGGAGTTCACCGAGCGGAACGACGGACGGGTGGGCTTCACCGCCACGGCCCCCTGGACCGCGCAGCCCGAGTTCGAAAGCTGGGCGGCCGACATACCCCTGGATCTGACGGCCTTGGGCAACGGCACCTGGGATCTGAGGCTCCGGCTGTGCTTCCGGGACGGCAGCCACCGGGAGACCACCGCCCACGCGGTAGCGGGCACCGGCCTCCTGCGCCGGAGCGCACTACCGAGCGCACGCCACGGCGTACTCCTCGCGCAGCCGTACGCCACCCACGCGGGGGCGCTCGCCCTACGCCTCGCGCCCGGTTGGCGAGGATTGACCGAAGTGGTACGCCGCCGCCTGAAACGCCTGCTTCACTGAGACCTGCTGCAACCATCCACGAGGAGACGTCGTCCATGACCTGGTTGATCACCGGTGGTGCCGGCTACATCGGCGCGCATGTGGTGCGCGCGATGCTGGACGCGGGTGAACGGGCCGTCGTCTACGACGACCTGTCCACCGGGATCGCCGAACGGGTGCCGGAGGGCGTGCCGTTGGAGGTGGGTTCGACGCTGGACGGCGAGCGGCTGGCGGCGGTCGTCCGGAACCACGACATCACCGGCGTCGTCCATCTCGCCGCGAAGAAGCAGGTCGGCGAGTCCGTCGAACTCCCGCTGCACTACTACCGTGAGAACGTCGAGGGCCTGCGCACGCTGCTCTCCGCCGTTACGGACGCGAACGTCCCCTCGTTCGTGTTCTCGTCCTCCGCGGCCGTCTACGGCATGCCGGATGTCGACCTCGTCACCGAGGACACCCCCTGCGCGCCGATGAGCCCGTACGGCGAGACGAAGCTGGTCGGCGAGTGGCTGGTGCGGGCCACGGGCCGGGCGACGGGCCTGTCCACGGCCTCGCTGCGCTACTTCAACGTGGCGGGCGCGGCGAGCCCCGAACTGGCCGACACCGGCGTCTTCAACCTCGTCCCCATGGTCTTCGAGAAGCTCACCGAGAACGCCCCGCCCCGTATCTTCGGCGCCGACTACCCGACCCCCGACGGCACCTGCGTACGCGACTACATCCACGTCGTCGACCTGGCCGAGGCCCATGTGGCGACCGCGCGGCGGCTCAGCCGGGCACCGGGCACGGATCTCACCCTCAACATCGGCCGGGGGGAGGGCGTCTCGGTCCGCGAGATGATCGACCGCATCAACACGATCACCGGCCACGACACCGCGCCGCTGATCGTGGACCGCCGCCCCGGCGATCCCGCGCGCGTGGTCGCCTCCGCCGACCGCATCACCACCGAGCTGGGCTGGAAGGCCCGTTACGGAGTGGAGGAGATGATCGCGTCCGCGTGGGCGGGCTGGACCCGTGACGGCGAACTCCGCGCCCGGGACGGGAACTGAGCGTTTCACCGAGAACGGATCGAAGACGCCGGGCTGCCCTTGCGCATCTTCGGTGGGCGCCGGGGCTGTTCGTCGCCCACCTCGAACCACACGCCCTTTCCGGAGCCGCCCAGCCAGTCCGTTCCCCAGCGGCCCTCACTGACCGTGTCGACGATCCACAGGCCCCGGCCCGATTCGGGGTCGTAGCCCTCCAGTTGGCGCGGCAGCCTGCGGGACTCGTCGTAGACGGTGATGCGCACGGCGTTGTGGAAGCCGTCGGTGTCCAGCAGCAACAGGGTGCCCCGGCCCTTGGTGTGCGCGAAGGAGTTGGTGACCAACTCGGAGGTACAGAGCACCGCGTCGTCGACGAGGGCGTCCAGTCTGAGGATGCGGAGGACTGTGGTGACGAATTCGCGGGCGACGCGGGGGGTGGTGGGGAGGTTGGGACAGTTCAGCTGATACTTGGGCATGGCTCGTCAACTCCAACTTGCTTGGGGCATGGGTGAGTTGAGGCACCAGGAGGGTGCGTTTGCACTCCGAGTGCCGGGCACATCACCGAAGGTAGGGCGCAACGTCTACGTGTCGCAACCTCTACGTGACAATGCAGCCCTGTCGAGTGACCCGTGCCATGCTTGGCCCGCCTACTCGTGCAGCAGAAAGGCCAGGAGCAGATACCGATGCCGCAGAGGAGCAACCCCACCCGACGGCAGGAACGCCTGGGTGCCGAGATCCGCAAGATGCGTGAACGCGCCGGACTCACCGCCCGAGCCGCCGCCCCGCTCATCGGCTCGAACCACATGCAGCAGAGCCACGTTGAGACCGGCCGCAGCGGAATCAGTCCGGATCGCATCCGGCGCCTCGCCGCTCACTGCGCGTGCGACGACAAGGCGTACGTCGATGCGCTGGTCGCCATGGCCACGGAACGGGGCAAGGGCTGGTGGGAAAAGTACCGGGGGGTCATCCCTCCTTCAGGTCTCGACCTGGCGGAGGCGGAGCATCACGCTGTGCGCATCCAGACCTTTGAAATGGCACACATCCCAGGCCTGTTGCAGACCGAGGACCACATGCGAGCCGCGTTCAAGTACGGGTTGCTGAGCTGGCCGCTCCAGGAGCAGGATGCCTTTGTGGCGTTTCGGTCGCGTCGACAGCAGATCCTCTCGGAAGAGCGCGCCACGCCGTATGAAGCGGTGATCCACGAGACGGCGCTCCGGCTTCGCGTGGGCGGCCGCAAAGCGGCGCAGGCCCAGTTGGAGCGCATCCTCGCCATCTCGGAACTGAACCACGTGACCGTGCGCGTAGTCCCTTTTGACAGCGAAGACTTCGCCGGTGCCGGGTATTCGATGCTGTACATCCACGGGCCCGTGCCTCAACTCGACACCGTGCAGATCGACACAGGCCACGGAGGCGACTTCTTCGACGCTGAGTCGCGGTTGAAGGAGTACCGCCAACGCTACGAGCGTGTCTCGACAACGGCCCTCCCCCCGGATGCGTCCCGGGACCTCATCGCCCGCATCGCCCACGAGCTGTGAAAGGCGCCAACGTGTTCAAGTCTCTCGCTTGGCAGAAATCGTCCTTCTCGGGGGGTGGCAGCGGCGGCGACAACTGCGTCGAACTCGCCCCCACCCCCACAGCCATACTCATACGCGAGGGCGACCGCCCCACCACCCACCTCACCACCACCCCCACCCCCCTCCACGCCCTCCTCACCACCCTCAAAGCAGGCACCCTTGGCTCTCGTTGACCCGCAGCGGGCCCTTGGCGCGATCCTCGGCTCGGCCGTGGGCGACGCCCTCGGCGCGCCCTTCGAATTCGGCGCCGAAGGGGCGTTCTCGGACCGGTTCCCGAAGGCGGGCCATGGGGGCGAAATGTGCGGCGGTGGCGGCTGGGACCCCGGCGAGGCGACCGACGACACACAGATGGCCGTGCTCGTCGCGGAGTCGCTGGTCGAACTCGGCGGTCTTGAACTGCCCGATGTCTTCCGGCGGTTCCAGCGGTGGGCCACGGCCGATCCCAAGGACATCGGCACCCAGACCGAGGACGTCCTCACCAACGGCCACCCCTGGGACCGCGCCGCCGACGCCCATTTCCAGGTGAACCTACGGGCAGCGGGCAACGGCGCGTTGATGCGCGCGGCCACCTCGGCGGTGTACTTCGCGCCGCACGGCAGGGACGCCACCATGGACGCCGCCCGGCGGCTCTCCGCGCTCACCCACGGCGACCCGGCGGCCTGGGAAGGCACCGCGATCTTCCATGAGCTGGTACGGGTCGCCCTGACCGCGGCCGCCCCCGCCACCGCGCGCCAAGAAATCCTCGCCGCCCTCCCCCGCACCCTCGACGCCGTACCGGAAGAACACCGCGCCCGCTACGCCACCGTCCTCGCCCCGAGTTGGCACCCGGACGACGCCACAGAGTTCAACGGCGCCGTCTGGCCCTGCCTCGGCTGCGCCGTATGGGCCGTGCGTACGACCGACTCGTACGAGGACGCCGTACGCGCGGCCGTCGACCTCGGCGGTGACACGGACACCGTCGCCGCGGTGACCGGTGGCCTCGCGGGGGCGATCCACGGCGCCGACGCCATCCCGGAGCGCTGGCTGGACGCGCTCCACGTGCCCCTCCCCGGCTTCGGCAGCCGAGTCCTCCGCACCCCCGAACTCACCGAGCTGTGCCGACGACTCACCCTCGCCCGTCAGTGATGGGCGTGGACCACCGCGTGCCCCTTGCCCCGGCCGATCATCCACTTGTTCACCGGTGTGGTGATCAGGAACGCCACGGCGAAACCGCCCAGCAGGGCCGACCAGAAGAGGCCGTCGTCGATGTGTGCCTCCATCGCGCCCGGGGTGAGGGCGATGATCACGTTGTCGACCAGTTCCATCACGGCGATCGAGACGGTGTCGGCGGCGAGTGCGACCTTGATCGCGGCCGCGAGGCTCAGGCCCGCGCGGAGCACCGCGAACAGCGTGAACGAGTAGCCGAAGAGGAACGCCAGTGCGATGGCGAGCACCATGGTCGGCACATTGCCCCACAGCAGGGCCGTACCGATGACCATCCCGAGGATCTCGCCGATGGCACACCCGGTGAGGCAGTGCAGCGTCGCCTTCACGGCCATGCCCCAGGAGGCACCGCCGGCACCTTGAGCGTCATGAGCGTCGTGAGCACTGTGTGCGGCATGGGCGCTGTGGTCCATGGACCTCATCCCCTTCCGGCGGACGGTGGTAAGGGCGGTACGCGCCTTGACTCACACCCCAACCATATACCCCCATGGGGTATTCCGGGAGGGCTCGCCACGGGACCCGCTACGACCCGCTACAGCACCCGCAATCCCGCCGCCGTAGCCCTCGTCAGACTCTCCAGGTACCCCTTCGGCAGCTTCGGCGTGCGGACGACCACCGAGCGCCAGTACAGCGGGCCGGAGATCAGGTCCAGGGCCAGGTCCTCGTCGACGCCCTCCCGGATCTCGCCCCGCGCCACCGCCGCCGCCACGATCCCGGTCGCCACGCTCTGCTGGCCCTCCCGCAACGCCTTCTGCATGGCCTCGGCGATCTCGGGGTTGCGGGCGGCCTCGGCCTGGAGGTCGGGGATGATCTGCCCGGCGACCGGGTGGCGCAGCGCCCGCGACGTGACCTCGTACAGCAGCCGCAGATCGCCCTCCAGCGAACCGGTGTTCGGCAGGGGCAGCCCCTGGACGGCGATCGCGGAGACCAGGTCGAGCACCAGGTGCAGCTTGGAACGCCAGCGGCGGTAGACCGCCGTCTTGCCGACGCCCGCCCGGCGCGCGATGCCCTCGATGGACATCCGGGCGTACCCGACGGCCGCGAGTTCCTCGAAGACGGCCGCCCGGATGGCCTCGGTCACATCCTCACGCAGCACCGCCGCCCCGGCGGGCGCCCGGCGGCGCGGCCTGGCCGGCTCTCCCGCCGACCGCCCCGCGGCACCCTTCCCGCTCTCCCCGTCGCTCGTCATGCGCAACAGCATAGGCCGTGACGACGAAACGGTTGCGTTCCAACGTCATAACGGCTTACGCTCGCGTTGCGACGATACGGTCCCGTCCCGACGTAAGACCCGAGCAAGGCCCGGGCAAAAGCCAGGCAAGTCCCAGGCAAGAGCAGAGCAAGAACCCCCAAGAGCGACACCCCCACCGGCCCCACCACCGAAAGCAGCGGATGTGAGCCAGGTCCTCCACACACCGCCGGGTACCACGGCGGACTCCCCCCAGGGCGCTTCCCAGGGCGCCCCCGAGGCCACCGCCGAATCCCCGGCGGAGCTGGCCGCGCGCCACGGCCTCAGCGTCAGCGGCGCACGGCCCACCCTCGGCCAGTACGTACGGCAGCTCTGGGCCCGGCGGCACTTCATCACCGCCTTCGCCACGGCCAAACTGACCGCCCAGTACAGCCAGGCCAAGCTCGGCCAGATCTGGCAGGTCGCGAACCCGCTGCTCAACGCGCTCGTCTACTACCTGATCTTCGGCCTGCTGATGGGCACGAAGAAGGGCGTCCCGGACTACGTCCCGTTCCTCGTCACCGGCGTGTTCGTGTGGACGTTCACACAGAGCTCGATCATGGCGGGCACCCGGGCCATATCGGGCAGCCTCGGCCTCGTCCGCGCCCTGCACTTCCCGCGCGCCTCGCTGCCCCTGTCGTACTGCCTGCAGCAGCTCCAGCAGTTGCTGTTCTCCATGGCCGCGCTGGTCGTGATCCTGCTGGCCTTCGGGGTGCCGGTCGCGATGTCGTGGCTGCTGATCTTCCCCGCGCTGACGCTTCAGTTCGTCTTCAACGCGGGCGTGGCGATGGTGATGGCGCGCATCGGCGCCAAGACGCCCGACATCTCGCAGCTGATGCCGTTCGTGCTGCGTACGTGGATGTACGCGTCCGGCGTGATGTTCAGCATGGACCACATCCTCCGCGACCGGAACATCCCGGCCTGGGTGCACCTCCTCCTGGAGTGCAACCCGGCCGCCGTCTACATCGACCTCATGCGCTTCGCGCTGATCGACAGCTTCCTCGACAAGCAACTGCCCCCGCACGTCTGGGCGATCGCCACGGGCTGGGCGCTCCTCGCGGGCGTCGGTGGGTTCATCTACTTCTGGAAGGCTGAGGAGACGTACGGCCGTGGCTGAGACCGAGACCATCACCGCTGCGCACCCGACCGCGGCGGCCCCCGCTCCCGCCCCCGTCCCCACCGTCGTCGTCGACGGCGTCGACATCGTCTACCGCGTCAACGGCACCGGCGCCGGACGGGGCACCGCGACCGCCGCGCTCAACCGCATCCTGCGGCGGAAGAAGTCCGAGAAGGCGTCCGGCGTCCGCAAGGTGCACGCCGTGCGGAACGTCTCCTTCACCGCGTACCGGGGCGAGGCCATCGGCCTGATCGGCACCAACGGCTCCGGCAAGTCCACCCTCCTCAAGGCCGTAGCCGGACTCCTCCCCGTCGAGAACGGCCGTATCTACACCGACGGCCAGCCCTCCCTCCTCGGCGTCAACGCGGCCCTGATGAACGACCTCACGGGTGAACGCAACGTCCACCTCGGCGGCCTCGCCATGGGCATGTCCCGCGAACAGATCCGTGAGCGCTACCAGGAGATCGTCGACTTCTCCGGCATCAACGAGAAGGGCGACTTCATCACGCTCCCCATGCGCACATACTCCTCCGGCATGGCGGCCCGCCTCCGCTTCTCCATCGCCGCCGCCAAGGACCACGACGTCCTCCTCATCGACGAGGCCCTCGCCACCGGAGACGCCTCCTTCCGCAAACGCTCGGAGGCCCGCATCCGCGAACTCCGCAAGAACGCGGGCACCGTCTTCCTCGTCAGCCACAGCAACAAGTCGATCCGCGACACCTGCGACCGGGTGCTGTGGCTGGAGCGCGGCGAACTCCGTATGGACGGCCCGACGGAGGCCGTCATGAAGGAGTACGAGAAGTTCACCAACGGGAAGAAGTAGTCCCCCTCAGTCCTACCTCTCCAGGAACGCGAACAACGCCTCCCACCCGTCCACGATCTCCGCCGTCCCGTACCGGCGGACGCTCTCCCTCCCCTTCTCCCCCATCCGGTCCCGCAGCGCCCCGTCCGACATCAACAGGTCCAGCTTGCGGGCCAGTTCGCCGGTGTTGCCGGGTGGGGCGAGCAGGCCGGTCTCGCCGTCGGTCACGATCTCGTGGACGCCGGGCGCGCAGTCGAACGCGACACACGGGACGCCCATGGCCATCGCTTCCAGCAGGGCCAGCGGGAAGCCCTCGCCCCGCGAGGGGAGCGCGAAGACCGAACCGCCCCGCAACGCGCCCCGCACATCACCCGTACGCCCCCTCCACCGCACCGAGTCGTCGAGGCCGAGCGCCGCGCACTGCTTCCTCAGCAGTTCCTCGTCCGCCCCCGAGCCGTAGATCTCCAGGACCCAGTCGGGGTGCCGGGCGGCCATCTCCGCCCACGCGTCCAGCAGCAGATCGACGCCCTTCTCGTCACTCAGGCGCCCGATGCTGACCACGGCCTTCGACGTGCGCGGCGACGGCTCGTCCGGCAGCCAGGGCACGGCGTTCGGCATGAACGAGGTGTTGTTGAGGCCCTCACCGATCCACAGATCGGCGTCCTCCCTGGTCAGCACCAGCATGCGGTCGACATCCGCGTAGTGCCGCAGCACGCGGCGGAAGCGGGAACTCGCCTTCGACGTCTCGTACGACTCATGGCTCATCCCGATCACGGTCAGCCCGGCGGTGTCGGCCACCTTCACCCACTCCATCGCCCACACCTGCGCGACGATCACCACCGCACCGGGCCGGGCCGCCCGGAACAGCCGGCTGAGCACGGCCGCCTTCTCCCGGATGCTCGCCTCCCGCGCCCGCCCCGGCGCCGGCGGCTGACCGTCGTACAACGTGGTGGCCGGGTACGGCAGTTCACCCAGGTCGTACGGGTCCGTCGACGGGGTGATCCCGATGAGACGCGGCCGATGGCCCCGCTCGCCGAACAGCCGGGCCATCTGATGCGCCCAGCTGGTCACCCCGCCCAGCTCGTCCACGCTGTTGGCGACGATGAAGATGTCCCGCCCCGGCCCCGAGATGTCCGTCTCCCGCCCCGTCATGCCCGCCCCCGCTTCTTCCACCCGGCGAAGAACTCGTCCACGATCCGCCGCGCCGCCGACCCCTCGTCGTACTCCCCGAAGTCCGCCACGAACCGCTCCCGCGCCGCCGCGTACTTCACCGACTGCTCCTCCAGCGAGGATGTCGACAACAACGCGTGCAACTCCTCCTCCGAACGGACGACCGGCCCCGGCGCCCGCTCAAGCAGATCGAAGTACGTCCCTCTCCCCTCATGCACGTACTCGTCGTAGTCGTACGCGAAGAAGACCATCGGCCGGTCCAGCAGCGCGTAGTCGAACATCACGGAGGAGTAGTCCGTGATCAGCGCGTCGGCGAGGGCGAGGAGAGGGGTCACATCGTGGTGTGCCGATACGTCGACGACCCGCCCTCGGACGGACGGCGGAAGGACGACATGGTTGAGGTAGTGGGCGCGGACGAGGAGGACGTACTCCTCGCCAAGCGTCCGCGCGAAACGCTCCACGTCGAACGGAAGTGAGAAGCGCCGCCCGCCGGGCTGCCGGAACGTAGGCGCGTACAGCAGCACCTTCTTGTCGGCCGGGATGCCCAACTCGGCGGCGAGCGGCGGCCGTTCGGCGGAATCCCTCGTCCGGACCAGCTCGTCGTTGCGCGGGTACCCCACCCTCAGCAGGGTCTCCTCCCTGAGCCGGAAGGCCCGCGCCAGTGTGCGGACGTCGTGCTCCGAGCGGATCAGGAAGTGGTCGAAGCGGTCGAGGGTGCGCTGCTGTTCGGCCTGCTCGGCACGGGACTTGCGCTTCCAGCCCGGCTCGTCGAAGCCCATGCGCTTGAGGGCCGAGCCGTGCCAGGTCTGGAGGTAGGTCGTCCCCGGGCGCTTGGTGAGCTTGAGCGGATAGCTCTGGTTGTCGATCCAGAACTCGGCGCGCGCCAGGGCCCGGAGATAGGGCAGGGACCAGCGGCGTACGAGGGTGGCATCGGCCGGGAAGCCGTCGGGCCTGCCCTCGTACGACCACACGGCCTCGAACTCCAGTCCCTGGCGGCGCATCTCCTCGTAGATCGCCCGGGGGCTGTCGCTGTACTGCCGGCCGAGATGGCTCTCGAAGACCACCAGCCGCCGCTGTCTCGGCAGGCGCTGGAAGACCTCGTGATAAAGGCGGATTCCGGCGTCCGTGGAGGTGGCCCTCTTGCGCAGCGTCCTCGCCTTGCGGTAGCCGGACTTGGCCAGTCGGCCGGGGGTGCCGTGAAGGCCGCGGGTGACGAGGGCATTCGCCTTCTTGTCGGGGACGAGCCGGAAGGCGAGGTGCCCCCGGGCGGAGACATGCGGCTCGACGCGGTCGGCGACCAGCCGAGTGAGCCGGGGCCGCACCGGCAACTCGCCCTCCACCAGCCCCGGTTCGGCGGCGCTGAGCCGACTGGTCGTACGCTCCCCGTCGACGTCCAGATGGAACCGTACGTCCCAGACGGCGTCCACGATCCCCAGCGGGCGCACGGCCTCGCTGATGTCGACGGCGGTCTCCCACCCGACATACGCCCCCTCGTGCCGCACGTCCGCCACCGGCACCCGGAACGTCCCGAACCGCACACCCGGGCGGCGGGCGTAGAACTCCAGCTCGGCGGAGAGCCGGGCACCGGCCGGAACCGCACCGAGCGGATTGGTGACCCGCCCGGCGAGCCGCACCACCCCCGGCCCCTCCCCCGCCCAGTACGCGCGGGACCGCCGGTACTCCGTCAGCTCGTTGCGCAGGAACAGCTTCGGCAACGGGCGTGCGTGATACCCCAGTTCGGTGACATCGAGGACCCGCCGCGCGAACTCACCATCTGGCCCCTGATCGTCCAGTCCCTCGGCATCGCACCAGTACACCCGGCCGTCGCGCTCGACGAGCGGGGCGGAGACCTTGTCGCGGTTGGTGAGGGTGTCGACGGCGGGCAGGAGGTCGCCCCAGTCGCCCTCGCGGAGCAGGAACGCGCAGATGGCGTGGATGGGTTCGACCTCGTCGTACGCGGCCGGGTCGACGGAGTCGAGGTAGGTGCGGGCCAGCTCGGCGAACTCCCGGCGGTAGCCGGCGTCCCGGAAGGGCAGATCACGCAGGTGCAGCACCAGGTCGTGCTTGAGGAACTTGACGTCCTTCTGGAACTTCAGCGCCGGCAGCCCCTTGTCGGCGAGCAGTCGGTCAACCCGCCGATGGATCTCCATCCGATGCGCGAAGTTGGCGATCTCGGCCCGCCGATTGCTGATCGACAGGGAGGCGGCCGACGCCTTCTCGGCCACGTTCCAGTCGTAGACCCGGTTGGGGATGAGGGTGATCCGGCGGGCGGCGGTATAGGCGAGGGCCGAGAAGAGGAGATCCTCGTAGTGAATCCCCACGGGGAACGCGAGCCCCTGCTCGATCAGGAACTCCCTCCGGTAGCACTTGTTGGTGGAGAGGGTGTCGTAGACGAGGAGGTCGGGCAGCTCGGAGATCGAGTCGAGGGTACGGGTGCGGGCGTAGAGCCACGGGTACCACTTGACCTCCTTGCGGGTCCGGGTGTCCACGGAGACCCGTACACACAGGCCGGAGACCAGATCGGCGCCGGTGGTCTCGGCGGCCTCCAGCATGTTCCGGCAGGCGTCGCGTTCCAGGACGTCGTCGCTGTCGAGGAAGAGGACGTAGTCGCCGCGCGCCTCGCGGACGCCGTGGTTACGGGGCGCACCACAGCCGCCGCTGTTCTCGGGCAGCCGGAACGCCCGCGCCCGCCCGGGATGCTCGGCGGCCAACCGGCTCGCCACCTCGTACGAACCGTCCGTGCTGTGATCGTCGACGATCACCACCTCGACGCTCCGCAACGTCTGCGCCAGCACCGAACCCACCGCCGCGGGCAGCCGGGCCGCGTCGTTGTAGACGATCACGACAACGGACACGGCCGGCCGCCGGGCCCCGGACAGCGCTGCCGCCTCGGACAGCGCTGCCGCCCCGGACTTCGCTGCCGCCCCGGACTTCGCTGATCGCTGACGCGGCTCCACATTCACCCCAAACGTCCCGTTCCACTCCCTCTGCCGGGCATGACGCCGTAGAGGGCCACTTAGGTAGAGGCCACTGGGAGGGTGGGGGTTGCGTCGGGGGCGGGGGCGCGTCGGGGGCGGTCCGGCGTGGTGGGTCGCGGTGGCGACCGTCAGCGGCGCCCTTCCTTGGGCTTCGGCTGCTTCGGCAGGAACGCGTCCGGGTTCACGTAGCGCACCCGGCGCAGCCACAGGGCGCCGCCGCCGATGCTCGCCATGACGAAGCCGACGATGGTCAGCAGCAGCATGAGGCCTCGGACAGCCGCGACCTCCAGGCGCCCGTACACCGCCCAGCTCACCGTGCACAGCACCACGCCCACCAGGAACAGGGCGAGTTGGCGCCAGCTCATCCAGGTCTTCAGCGCCTGGATGGGGTCGCCGTCGACCCAGAGGATCTGTGAACGACCGCTGCGGACAGCCGCCTTGGCCTCGGTCACCGCGCCCTCGGGCTCCCCGTCGGGGTTCAGGTCGAGGTACTCCCACAGGTCGGCCAGGGCCTCATAGGCCTGCTGCTCGTCGTAGCGCACCGGCTCCACCGGTGTGCCGTCCTCGGCCGGTCCGTCCTCCTTGGCGCGGCGTTCGAACTCCTTGTTGATGACGTCCGTCGGCACCGGGACCTCGCCTTCCAGCACCCGCCTCAGATGCTGGCAGAACGCGCTGATGACGGGCTTGCGCCGGACCGCGTGCACAGCCTCCTTGAGGTCGGCCATGCCGCTCTCCCCGTACGAGAGGTAGTCCCGCATGACGACGGCGAGGGCGTGCGCGGAGGGAGCGGGAAGCGGCTGTTCGGTCACGGGTTCCCCTTTTCCCTGTGTACAGGTCCCTACACATGCCGTCGGCACCAAGGCGATTGGCAGTATAGACACTTACTCGTAGGGTATAGACACACAAGCATCCTGTGGGGTGCGGCCAACGGGGGGCACACCGACCAGTGGACAAGAAAACCCTCATAGTCATTCTCGCCGTCTGCGCGTTCATGTTCAGCGGTTGTGGCGTGATGTTCATGGGCGGAGTCGCGGTCATCGGCGCCAGCGGCATCCTCAACTCCGCGCTGGGCGCCGACGACGGCGACGGAGAGAGCAGCGATCTCCCCGGCGGGACGGTGTGCGACCCCGGCGGCGAAAAGATCCAGACCCATGTCCCCGGCGTCGGCCCGTACACGGTGACCGAGGAGCAGATGGGCAACGCGGCGATCATCGTCAACGTCGGGGAACGGACCAAGGTCCCCGACGACGGCCTGGTCATCGCCATCATGACGGCCCTTCAGGAAAGCCAGCTGCGCAACATCGACTACGGCGACCGGGACAGCATCGGGCTCTTCCAGCAGCGCCCGGCGGCCGGTTGGGGCACGGTCGAAGAGATCATGGACCCCGAGTACTCCTCCAAGGCGTTCTACGGCGGCCCCAACCACCCCAGCCCGCCCAACCCCCGCGGTCTGCTCGGTGTGCCCAACTGGCAGCAGATGGACAAGGGAGCGGCAGCGCAGGCCGTCCAGGTCTCCGCCTTCCCCGACGCCTACTCGAAGTGGGAAGGCGTCGCCGGTCTGATCGTCGGCCGCGCCAAGAACATCAAGTGCGAGGACGTCGGCCTGAGCGGCGACGTCGGCAAGGTCATCCAGGCCGCGAAGAACCAGCTCGGCGTCGACTACTGCTGGGCGGGCGGCGACGCCAACGGCCCGACCTACACCAAGGACTGCCCCTCGGGCGTCTCCGAGGGGTTCGACTGCTCGGGACTCACCCTCTACGCATACGCACAGGTCGGCATCGCCCTGGGCCACTACACCGGTGACCAGTGGAACGCGGGCACCCGGGTGAGTTCGTACGGCGCCCTCAAGCCGGGCGACCTGATGTTCTGGACGGACGACGGCTCGGTCGCCGGCATCCACCATGTGAGCATGTATCTGGGCAACGACCAGATGATTCACGCACCACGCACCGGGAAGACCGTCGAGATCGTCGACAACGTCAGCAAGAACGACTACTGGATGAACCAGTGGATCGGTGGTTCCCGGCTGCTGAACGACTCGGGAGGCAGTTCCTCCGAGCCGGTCGACGACGGAACCGACTAGGCCGCGCCCGGCCGTAGCCTCACCAGGAGGACCCTGTGATCACCACGCACCGCCGTGCGACGGCCCTGTGCCTCGCGGCCCTGGCCGTCGCCGTCCTCGGCGGCTGCACCAAGGACGAGGAGCCGGGCCCCACGCCCTCCTCGTCCACTCCGTCCGTGAGCGCCGCACCCGGCACCGGGGAGCCGACGGACTCACCGGCCGAGGACGCTTCCGCGAGCCCCAGCGCCTCGACCGCCGTCGACTACGGCGACCCCGAGATGGTGGCGGCCGCCTTTGTCCACGCCTATGCCGAACAGGACTGGGCCGTCGACAGCCCGCGCGCGTATCTGAAGCGAATCACCCCGTACGCCACCACCGCCTATGTGCGCAAGCTGCGCGACAGCAGCAGCGACCGCTGCGACGTGACGTGCGACGCCGCCAAGAAGGGCGGGCTGAAGGTGAGCGCGGACGACATCGGAACGGTGATTCCGGGGGAGGCACCGCGCACACCGACCGAGGTGTGGGTGCAGGTCACCTATACGGAGCGGAGCAGCTGGGGCTCCGGCGGGGACTCGACCCCCGTCTCCGTGAACCTCCAGCTCGTGAAGAACGGCGGCAAGTGGCTCGTGGACGCGCGCACGGGCGAGTGAGGCCGAGGAGGAACCGGCCCCGGTGGCGCGGACGGACTCAGAGGCCCGGCGGCACGGTGCCGAAACCGTCCGCGAGGAGGGCCGCGAGATCCATGTAGGCGCCCCGGGTGGCCGGTGACACCCGGTCGTAGTGGATCGTGCCGCCCATGTACAGCTGCTGGTCGTACGGGATGCGCACCACATGGGTGCACAGCTGCTGGAAGTAGTCCACCAGCGTGTTCATGTTGATCCCGACGGCCTTAGGGGCGTCCATGGTGATCACCACGATGGCGTCGCGAACCAGATGCGGGTAGCCCTGCGCGTACACCTCGTCCAGTGTCTTCGCGGCGCGGCGCGCGGCGTCGTAGCGCGGTGCGGCGACCACGACCAGGCGGTCGGTGGTGGCCAGCGTGCCCTTCATCGCCGAGTGCTTCATGCCGGTGCCGCTGTCGGTGATGACGATGTCGAAGGCCCGGGTGAGGATGGACTGCGCGGTGCGGTACTGCTCCTCGCCGAACAACTCGCTGATGTCCGGGTTCTGTTCGCTGGCCGCCACCATCAGCCGTTCGGTCTGGCCGAGGTACTGGTGGATCTGTGTGGGGTCCACCAGTCCCTGCCCGGCCATCTCATGCCGCCGGCGGTCCGCGATGACCAGGTCCCGGACCGTGGGCATGATCCGCTCGCCGAGCAGCCGGTCGGCGAGCGTACCGGCGTGCGGATTGGCGTCGATCACCACCGTGCGGTCCGCCCGGTACCGGGCGAAGGTCAGTCCCAGCATGGCCGAGGTGGTCGTCTTGCCCACGCCGCCCTTGATGCTGGTGACGCTCACGCGATACGGCCGCGCCACCGGCGTCTGGAGCCGGGCGAGCCTCTGCTGCTCAGGGTCGGCGGCACGCCCGCCCCGGCCGGGCCAGCGCAGGAAGCCACGACGCGGGTCCTCCCCATGACCCTGCGGCGGCTGCGCCAGGGGCTGGTGCGGAGCCGACTGCGCGGGGCGGGTGACATACGGGTTCACGGGCCCGGGCGGCTGCTGTGGCAGCGGCGCGGCGCCCATGGCCGCGTCCGGCAACGGCGCGGGCGCCGGAACGGCCATACCGGCATCCGGCAAGGGCGCGGGACCCGGCGCCACGCCGGCCTGGCCGTCCGTCCATGAGACGGGAGCCGGCCCAGGAGCCGGTGCGGGTATCGGGGCCGGGGCCGGTGGTGTCGTAGGGGCGGGAGGCACTTCGCCTCGGTACGCCGGAGCCACCGGTGTCGGAAGAACCCGTGCGTGGCTCGGGGGCAGTTCGTCCTCGTTCTGCTCGGCGGCCGACGACGCGCCGAAGGCGCTGTTCTCGGTCACGCTGTTCTCCCCCACCGTTCCGTGCCCGACCCGGACCCCCAACCGTCAGGCGAACGGCCGTACTAGTCGTCCTTGTGAGTGTACAAGGACAGCAGTCGGCGGCTCACGGTCTGTGGGCGGGTGGGCTTGCCTGTTGCGTACTTGACCAGCATTTCTTCGAGGATGGCGGTGAGGTTCGTCCCCTCCACCTCGGCGCGTGCGTGAGCCATCGCCAGGTAGCGCGCCGGGAAGCGGTTGATCACCGGCACCTTGCGGGCGTCCCCCGGCGGCAGCTCGGACGGGATCTCGGGGCGTTTGGCGCCCTGCCGTTTGGGCGCCTGGCTCAGCTCGTTGCGTCGGCGTCGTCGTAGCACTCCCAACGCCTCGGCCTCCGTGATGGGCCCGCGGTTGGGTGTCCACTCCAGGGGTTCGAGCTCACCGGGCAGCGCCTGCTCCTCGTCCACCCCGTCGGGGCGGCGGGTGAGCGCCGCTTTGGACGTCACCATCCGCCGGCGATGCGACCGTCGAGGGATTTCCGAAGTGCTCATCGCCCCTCCAGTAATTGACCGACGACTTGAGACGAACACCTGCACATAAACATGATCGAGGTGTTGTGTACAGACGCTACCCCACAGCTTCGGGCACAGTCATGTCATCGGTTCATGACAGTCTCTTCACCACATTCACCTGCCCCAGAGCCGCCTGCCCCGCTCCCAGCTCGGACAGAAACAACAGATCCGAGTCGGGCATGTGCAGATCAACGCCGAAGCAGACACCCAGCAGACAGAGGTTTTCCTCCCGGGGCCGCGTCCATTCCTCGGGGACCACCATGGGTCCGTCGACGAACAGCCAGGGGTAGCCCGCGAGTTCCAGGACCAACCCGTCCTGAGCGGGCCGTACGGAAATCAGCGGTGTGCCCGCTATCTCGGTCACCTCGTCCCTCGTGATCCGGGTGAACCCCCACACGGCCGACAGATACTCGGCGTCGCTCTCCAACTCCGGCCCCGCGCAGGCCCCCGCCCGGTTCATCTCCCGGTCGTGCGCCAGGAACAGCCCTCGTGGCAGGGACAGCAGCAGTGCCGGACCCGCCTGTTCGAAGACCCCCGTCATTCGCGCGGACCATTCCTGCTTCCGCACATCGAGCACGAGTGACCCTCGCGTGTTTCCACGCACAGCGTTCTTTCGCTTCACGACCGACTCCCCCGAAGAGACCGATGAAGGCGCGGAAGTCGCCTCTGCAACTTCCCACTCCGGAACATCATGGCAGCGATTCGGACGCGCGAAGTAACTGTTGTGACACAGCCTTTTCTTAAGTGAGCATCACTTGATCAGCGACTTCCCGAAAGGCGTGGAGGACCGTCGCAGACCCGAACGCGGCCTCACCGGCCGCCCACGGTTCCGGGCGCCCTGAACCGCTCCCGGTGCCGACGCGCGGCAGTCAATTGGCGCTCCGAACCGGGCAATTTCAGCCACATCCGTACGACGGCCTCGCCGATGCGCTCGTGTTCCTCCAGGCCGGTCACGCGCAGCCAGCAGAAGTGGCCGTTGGTGGCGTTCCCGCGGACCTGGTGGCTGCGGTCGCCCGAGCGGTCGAGCCACTCCGCGGCCAGGGCCAGATACAGATCGGCGGCCCGGACCCAGTCGTTCGCGAGGGTGACGACGTGCACCCACACCGCACGGGCCTGCAGGACGTGCGGATGTCTCTCGCCGTAGAGCAGGGCGACCTCGCGTTCGAGGTCCATGGCGAGCGTCAGAGCGGCTTCGATCCGCCCGCGCTCGCCGGCCTCCGCTATCCGGGCCAGCCGCTCCCGGAACCGCTCGGGCGCCTCCGGAGACTCCACGGCGCTCACCCACTGCGAGTTGAGCACGATGGTCTGGGTACGCGGGCCGCGCGGCGAGGCGGGCGCCGAGGGAAGCGGTACGGCGCCGGCGCCGGATGTGCCCTGCCCGGGGCCGACGGCCTGTGCGTCCGGCTCGACCTCCTCGTCCACCTGCCCGTCGGGGTGGATCAGCAACGGCCAGGTGGAGCCGTCCGGTTCGAACGCGAGGGCCCGCAGAGTCCGGCCCTGCCGCGCCGCCATCCCGATCGCCTTGTGCAACGCGGCCCCGCGCACGGCGGCCAGATCACCGCCGGCCGGCACCGTGACGGGGACACCGCCGACGCTGGCCCGGCCGTCCGCGTAGACGACGATCATCAGTTGAGGAGAGCCGTGCCACGCCGCCCGTTCCGCGGCCGCACCGGTCATCGTGGCCCCCCTTCGTGGACATGCTCCGCGCACGGCGGGCGCGGGCCTGATGGTGTGCAACGGGTTGGCGAACGACGATCTCCGACCATGATAAAGCGGCCCTGCGACAAGTAGACTGTGTATTGACACTAGCTAGGGGGATGAGATGAGCAACGCAAGCGGACCAGGTATGACGGCCTGGGTCGGTCTGGCCGTGCATGCCGTCGGGCCGACCGGCGACCGCCCTTACGACGCCTGGCTCGCCGACGTGGAGCGCACCGCCGTGGATCTCTGGCTGATGTCCGCTCCCGGGGGCTCCGCCGCACACCACGCGGAGGCGCTCTCGTCCTGCACACCGGTCACCGGAGTGCTGGCCCAGGCCGATGTCGACGGGGGCCGGACAAGGGCCCGGCTGCTGCTGCGCGCTCCCGGTGCGGACGGCGGCGAGGTGCGGGAGTACAGCTACCACACCGAGGAGTTGACGCGGCGCAGGGCCCGTGACGTGCTGGAGCGGGCGCAGTCGCTCATCGGCAGAGGCGTACGGATGCTGGTGAGCACGGACGACTCCGGCACCCAGCACGTGCTGCACATAGGCGACTCGGGGGAGCGGGAACCGGGTCCGGACCTGCTGCGCGGCGAGCAGCGCACGGCCGCGCCCGCGCAACCCGTCACCGCCGTGCGGGAACCCCTCACCGCCGCGCAGGAACCCGTCACCGCCACGCGGGAACCCGTCGCGGCCGTGCGGGAACCCCTCGCGGCCACTCCCGAACCCGTCGCAGCCGTGCGCCAAGCCCCCTCACCCGCGCCCCAGCCCGTCGCCCCGGCCCCCGCTCCCAGCCCCGCTCCGGTTCCGGCGCCGTCCTCCAACGCCTCGGCGACCGGCGTCACTTGGGCGGAGGGCTCGGTGTCGGTGTGGCGGAACATCAACCGCGCCTGGCCCAAGGACTACCGCACCTCGTGCCTCCTCGCGGTACGCGAGCGCGTGGCGGTGGACGACGACGGCCTGGTGCTCAATCTCGACGAACTGATCGAGATGGCTCAGCAGTCGCCCGAGCCCGACACGCCCCGTGGCAAGGACATCGCCGCCCGCTTCCCCGCCTGACGGGGACTCAGCCGCAGCCAAGGCTCGGCCGCGGCCTGACGGAGACTCAGCCGCGGCCTGCCCGCCGCTCACGCAGACGGCGTACGGCGCGTCGGCCGCGCTCTTCGGACCGTGCCCACAGCACCAGCGCCCCGCTGGCCAGCGCGCCGAGCAGGCCAGCGCGGCCGCCCAGCGCGGCGTAGACCAGGGTGCCGCCGATCGTGGAGAGCAGGAACGTCCACGCGAGGGTGCGCCAGCGAGCGGTCCGAGGCGGGAAGGAGTACACCACCACGACGCTCCCGACGGCGAGCGCCGCGGTGGCCACCAGCGCCTGCGCGTAGTACAGCCGCCAGTCCGTGATGATCCCGGACTGCTGCCGTACGAGGGTCATCCAGATCAGGAACGCGAAGAGCACCTTGAGGTGTTCGAACAGCCGGAAGGGACCGCCACGGGCACGGGCACGCCACCTGTTCAGGAACTCCGCGCCCCTCTGCGGCTCTGCTTTGGCCATCTCACTCCCCGCTCAGCTCCACTGATACGACCTCCCAGCCGATGTCACCCTCCTCCAGCCCGAGGGTCATCCGCAATGTGTCGACGCTCTCCCCCTGGGTGTCCAGGACGGCCGTCACCTCCGTCTCCCCGTTCTGCACCGTGGTCGGATCGGGGTCGCTGACGGACGCCACGACGGCCCCGCCGCCGGCCCCGGACAGATGCCGCTCCCAGTCGTCGGGCAGCTGGTCGCGCACCGTCGCACGGGCGGACTGCGCGAGGCGCGGCAGCCCCGCCACGAAGTCGTCCGGCGTCGTCCCGTCGGGGTCGTACGTGGCGTACGTCCCCGCGAACGCCTGCGCCACCTGCTGGGGGGACGACTCCTTGCTCAGCGACTGACCGTACCCGCCGGAGATCATCGAGGCGGGTCGGGGGACGTAGAGCGGCGACAGCGGGCGGGCCGCCTGGGCGGCCGGCTGGGACTTCGCGGCGGCTTCCCGCTCCGCCTTGCGCGTCCGCGAGTTGATGTTGTTCAGCACCAGGCCCAGGACGACCAACAGGATGACCAGGGCGGCGAGTTTGCGGCCGCGGTGGGTCACGGCGCACCGCCTCCGGTCGGCTGACCGGCCGCCTGGTGCACGCTCTGCAGGGCCTGCTGGATCTGCTGGGTCTGCGGGTTCACTTCACCCAGCTGGCGCCGCAGGTCGTTGAGGGCCGTGTTCAACGCGGTGGCCACCGGAATCTCCGCGGCCAGCGAGTCGACCTTCTGAAGCAACTGCATACGACCGTCCGCGGTGGCCGCCTGTCCCATCGCCTGGTTCATGGGCAGCTCGTGCGCGACCTGGAGGAACTGGTTCATGCTGACCTGCACATTCGCGGGCTGGCCCACGGCGTCGATCCGGTCCGGCACACCGTGTGCGGCGATCAGGGTCGCGGCGTCGCGCCGTTCCGTGTCGGTGAACGCATTGCCCGAGTTGACCTGGCCGGACAGCCGCCACAGGGCCTCGCCCGCCGCATGGCTGCGGTCGATGTTGGCCGGGTTGTTGCCGTACATCCCCAGCACCCGGTCGAGGTTGTCCGCGGCCTGTTGCTGGGTCAGATCGTTTTGGGACAGCAGGTCCTCGCCCCGCTCGGACGGCCTGACCCGGCGCATGCCGTCGATGCCGCCGGTCGCGCTGCGGCGCAGGTTGTTCGGGTGCAGCGGGTCGTCGGGGTGCCGGTTGCCGCGTTCGTCGCGGATCGAGTCGAAGTACTCGCGTTCCATGCTGTCGGCCCGAGCCGTGTTGCCCAGACGGCGCTCCTCCGCGATCGCGGAGGTCGCGGCCTCGTGCTGCGGCTTGATGGCCGCGTGGGCCCGCCTCGTCCGCATGCCCTGGCGCACCGCCTCGCTCTCCCCGGTGATCCGGCTGCGCTCCCTCTCGTCCAGGCGCTCCTGCCGGTCCTCGAAGCCGTCCTTGCCCGCGCTCTTGGCGTCGCCCATCTTGCCCACCGCCGCGCGGGTGCGGCGGCCGAGGTTGGGCGCGTTCTTGAGCAGGCCCTGTCCGGCGCCCCGCATGACCGTGCCGAAGCCGGCCTTCTGTCCGGCCGCCGAGGCGGCGGCGGAGGCGCCCGCGGCACCGGCGACCGCGCTGGCACCGCCGGTGGCGATGGCGAGACCGGCCTGACCGGCCAGCTGCACGGTCTGCTTGGCGAGGTTGGAGCCGACGCCGACGATGGCGTCGCCCGCACTCTTGTCGCCCATCGCCATGCCGGACAGGGCACGCATCGCCGGCTTGGCGTAGACACCGAGCAGGACCGTCATCAGGGCACAGGTGAGGATCTTCAACAGCCAGCCCTGGTCGCCGCCGGGGGCGAGGATCAGGGTGTCCATATAGGTGACGATCACCAGGCCGAGGCCCCAGCCGGCCTGCCGGAAGATGTTGTGGAGGAACAGCTCGCCCAGCTTGATCGCCGCGACCCTGGCAGGGCCGGGGAAGATGCCGAGCAGAAGATAGAACGGCGCGAAGATCATCAGCGTGAAGACGCCGAGCTTGGCCGCCAGCAGCATCGCGCAGATGAAGTAGACGGACGAGTTGATGATGAGGCCGCCCAGGACGCTCATCGCGGCGGCCGACAGGCGTGCGGTGAAGTCGTTGCCACTGGCGATGTTGATGACGGGCTCGTCCTCGGCCTTGACCTGCCGACTGTCCTTGCCCCAGGGCCAGTTGCTGCTGTCCCCGCCGCCGAAGCAGATACGGAAGTTCTTGTCACCGCCCTCACGGCACAGGTCGTTGCCCCACAGCTTCAGGTACGGCACCGAATCGACGTAGCCGCCGTCCCAGGCCATGCTGCCGGACTTGGAGTCGCCACCGACCTCGTCGGAGTTGCCGTTCCACTCCACGATCTTGTTGAGGACCTTGGTGCCGTCCTCGTCGATCTTGCCTTCCGCGGTCAGCCCCACGAACTGCGCGTTGAGCATCGCCGGGCCCCACTTCTCGGCGGCCGCGGCGTCGTTGCCCACCTGCCCGTAGAGCCATGGCTGGTAGACGAGGGGCACCCACAGCGCGTCCTGGACGCAAGAGGCGGCGTCGGCCTCGGACTCCTTGTTGCACAGGGAGGTGTTGTCGGCGCCGCCGGTGGACGGCAGTTCGGCGAGGGACTGGTATCCGGTGGCCGTCACCTCGCCCACGATGCTGTTGATCTTCGAGCCCGCAGCAGTGGGATTGGTGTCGAACCAGAAGAAGAGACCGGTGATCAGGAGCATCCATCCGAAGCCCTTGAGCACCGCCGTGACTCTGCCGTTGGGCCCCAGGTTCTTCATGCCCAGATAGATGCCGCCCAGCGCGCCGACCAGCCCCAGGAAGGGAGCGGCCACGTCCGACATGGCGCCGGCCACGTTGGCGACGGGGGTCTGCAGGAAGGCGAACGGGTCCTCGCCGAAGGACCAGCCGACCAGCGCCATGGTGAACAGGGCGAAGATCTTGGACAGGTTGAAGATGCTGTTCGGCAGGAAGTTGGCCAGGCGGTTCATGGAGAAGCAGCCGGGCTTCCAGCCGAACGTATGCCACTCAAGGCCCGCCATGCCGTAGCGATGGAACGACGGTTTGGGCCCGTCGTAGGGGTCTTCATCGGACTTCGGGATGTAGGTCGCGAGTTCCTGTGCCGGGACGCTCGTGTCCACCTGGTTGGTGCCCAGGAACGATTCGAGGCCGCCGCCGCGGATCTGCGGCGACGGCACGTCGAAGGGGCCGCACATCGCGGCGATGTCGTCGGCGATGGCGTACGAGGGCGTGGCCATCGTGAACCACAGGGTGAACGCGGACATCAACGCCAGGAAAACGCCGGTGACACGCCGTCGTACGACCCGTCTCCGTGCGCGTCGCGTCGGCCCGGACCGGGGGTTCTTCGAGGCGGGCACGTCGCGGAAGGACGTCAGCCTGGTACGGGCCTCATCGGTCGAGGCGATGGCCATGTGGATCCCCCGTGGCTCCTAGGACTTTCACCCGAAGTGTATATACGCTAGAGACGTTAGCACGCGGGTCGGACGCAACTGGCGGTGATTCAGGCCCGGATGGAGAGCGACCCGATGGAAGGGGGAGTACATGGGATACGACCCCCGCGGACGGAGCGGAACACCGTCGATCCACCAGAGCGCGCTCGACAATCTGCGGCGCGGCTACAAGCCCGTTCTGCTCTTCCTGGCCGTGGTGTTCGGCCTGATGGCGCTCTTCGTCGGCGGGGGCATGCTGTTCACCTGGCGGAGCATGCCCGTGGTGCCCACCGGCGTCGAGGACGGCACGGGCACGGCTTCCTCCCCCGCTCCCGGTTCCTCGTCCTCCGCCGCGTCCGACGCCTGGCGCGCTTCCCTGGTCGCCTTCCTCACCGACGCGGTGCGCGGGGAAGGCGCCCGCTGGTTCCCCGGCTCCTCGGCCGAGTCCGACGGCCTCACCTACACCCCGCTGTCGCCCGACGCCCCCGGATCGGACCGCCCGGACGGCCTGGCCCGCGTCCTGTACCACGACCTGTCGAAGGCCGAGGAGGAAATCGTCCTCGCCGCGGTCACCCGCGACGGCACGGTGCGGCCGGACAGTCTCAAGGTCACGGAGTCGAGCGGCACGGACAGTGCCTGGACGCTCCGCTTCACCGTCACGGCAGACGACGCGGACGTCCCGCTGAAGGGCGAGGCGGAGGGCTACACGACCTCGTCCGGAGCCCCGGTCATCCTCCGCCTGGTCTACCGGGAGGCCGCGGCGACCCCCGCGGACTGACCTCCGGCCCGAGCCCCCAACCCCCGGACGTGAAACGGAGAAAGCGTGCTGAAGGCAAGACAGAGCAAGGGCGTGGTCATCGCCGCTGTGGCGGCTCTGGCCCTGGCCAGCTGCGGAAGCGGGGACGACGGAGAGAAGAGCACGCCGTCCGCCTCGCCGACCGTGCGGACCGATCCGTTCCTGAAGGCACCCTGGCGTCTTCAGGTCGTCAATCTCCTGACGGCACTGCGGACACCCGAGGACGGCAAGTACCACAACTGGATGTCGGACGACCCTGAGCTGTGGACGAACGACTTCATCTACACCCCGCGCGACGCGGGGGAACCCGGCTGGTCCAACCGCAACAGCGAAGGGTTCTCGGTCGTCTATCCAGGAAAGATGGACGCCGCCGAGAAGAAGGCCTTCTTCAACGGGATCACCCGCGACAACACGGTCATCGCGTCCACCCTGACGGTCCTCGACGCGGGGGACGAGACCGTGGCGGGCGACAACAAGTACAAGTTCACCTTCAAGGTCAAGACCGATGACGGACAGTGGCTCACCGGTATGGCCATCGGCAGTCCGGGCACCCAGGCGAACAGCGGCCACATCACCCGCCTCACCTACGACCTGAACCAGTAGCGGAGTACCTGCCGCCCCCACCACGGTCGGGGGCGGCACCCCTACACCCCCAGGATCGCCGTGGGCGGCACCGGATCGTCGTCGTCGAACAGGTCTTGGCCCGCCCCGGCGCCGGCGCCCGCCTGCGCACCCGCCCCGGTCGGAACATCCTCCCCCTCCGCCCGGTCGCCCTTCTTCGCCTCGATCTCGCGACGCGCTCCCGCCGCCTCCTCGCCGAAGATCTCGGCGATGATGCGGGTCATCTTCTCGGGGTCCTTCTCCGGGTTGGTGTCGAAGATGTCCAGGACGAAGTCATGGATGAACTCGACCTTCATCCGGGCCAGTTTCCCCGTGCGGTCCTTGAACACACAGACACCCTTGCCGGTGCCGCTCAGCGACAGCACGGTGCCCACATTGGCGCCGTTGGGCTCGACCCCGAGGAACTCGCACGTCCTGGCGGCCTCGTCCTTCGACGTCGTGCCGAAGGCCCACACGCCCGTGACGAAGCTGGAGTCGAAGTCACCCGCCGACTGCGAGATGAGCCGCAGGAAGGTGTTCCGGGAGCGGCCCAGACGCTTGATGCGGTCCACCAGCGTGCGGGCACGCGGGTTGTCCTTGCTGGTGTGCCACTCGTCCCAGGTGATCGCCTTGGGGATCGCCGGATCGAGGGTGGCCATGATGTTCCAGGTGTTGTCGGCCATCAGACCCGAGATCACGTCCGACAGCAGCTCACGCTCGGACATCATCTCCGGCGGCTTGCCCGGGTCCGGCATCTGCAGACCGAGCGTGCAGAAGATCACCGTGTAGCCCACGGGGATACGGAACGGCCGTGGCGCCCGGCCGAACACCAGCTGGCCCAGCCTGGTGCGGGACACCTCGCGGAAACGCCGCGCGGGCGGTCCGGAGAACTGCCGGCAGCGCTCCTGGTTGATGTTCGTGGGGGACGGCGGCAGCTTCTCCCAGGCCTCCAGGATCTCCACCACGCGCATCAGGTATGTGGACCCGTTGCCCTCGTTCATGGCCGCGCCGACCGCCTGCCGGACCACGTCGCCGAAGTCGCTGCCGCTCTGCCCGGTCAGCAGGTCGGGCACCAGCCGCAGCAGCGTCTCACGCATCAGCTGCGCGGCGTCCTCCGGGGTCTCCGCCTGCGCCGCCGGGTCGAGCATGCCGGGCTCGGCGTCGTAGACATTGACACAGGTGATCTTGTCCGGGTTGAGGCCCAGTTCGACGGCGTACTTCTTCAGTACCAGGTAGTCGCCCTTGGGGTCCCAGACCACCTGGGTGATACCGCGCAGCGCGTCCTCCCAGACCGGCTTGAGGCCGCGGCTGACCGTCTTGCCGCCACCCGGGTCGCCGGGCACGCCCTCGGTCGGGGCGAGCTGCGACTGGGTCGCGTAGAGCATGTGGTCCACGAAGACCGGCTCGGCGGGCTGTCCGCCGGCACCGATGGTGTAGCCCTGGTACAGCCCCTCGCCGTCGCCCACCGACGGGGAGATGTGCGGCATGCCCGACGCGAGGTAGTCGAGCGGGACGCGCCGGATGTAGTCGTTGTCCTCGGGACGGCCGCCGGGGAGCGACTCGTAGAAGAAGAACTTCTGGTGCGTGGGCGGGGCATCCACCGTGTAGCCGGCCTCGCGCATGGACCGCACGAAATCCCGCGCGTTCTCGCGCAGTTGGTCCTTGTCGGTGTGGGCGACGCCGAACAGGGCGCGCATCCGCACGAACGGAGTGCGGTGATGGTCCACCAGATACTTCATCTGCGTGGCCATTTCACGTTTCTGATGGTACGTCAGGTCGGTGGAGACGCCCGCTTCCTTGTCGTTGAAGAACTGTTCCTCGACGTTGCGCAGCGCCTTGTCCGCGTCCTTGCGGGTGTCGTTCAGCTCCTGGATCTCGAAGCCGATCGACTGGACGACCGGGAACGGCAGCGCGTCCTTGTGGTGCAGCCACAGGGTGCCGGGGAAGTTGATCTCCTCGGGGCCGAGCGAGAGGGCGAACCAGAGCTGGTACGACGTGCCGGTGACCGTCTCGTGGCGCAGGCACTTGTAGTCGTACTTGCCGATCCGGCCGAGGGGCTCGCGGGTCACCTCGCCGCCGCACAGGGCCTGCAGCTCACCGGGCCCGTACCGCTGCGGGGCGACCGCGGACGGGTCGGGGGCGGGCAGGCCGGGGTGCGTCAGGTGCAGGAGCAGCAGTTCGCTCTCCTGCCGGCCCACCGGCTTGCAGCGCAGCGGGGAGCCCTCCAGGGTGTTGCGGATGTCCCGGGCCATGTCGTGCCACACCTCGATCTCGTCGAGGGGCGGCATCTCGTCGTCGAGGTCCAGCGGCTTGCGCATCCGCTCCCAGGAGCGCTGGATGCGGCCCCAGGTGCCGTTGTACGACGACCGGTCGCCGAGGCGGACGACGAGGTAGACCCGTTTGACGGGCCACACGGCCGCGTTGATGCGTTCGCGGGTGTCGGCGAGCAGGCCGGGCCAGCCCGGCGCCGGGATGCCCTGGCGCTTGGTGCGCTCATCCAGCCGCTCCGCCCACACGTCCGCGTTGAACGGGAACTCCGTGGTGATCAGCCGGGTCTCGCGGCCCAGGCCGCGGGGCAGACCGGACAGCCCCGCGTAGATCTGGGCCAGCCCCGCCCGCTTGTCGAGCGGACTCATCAGCTCCCAGCTGCGGGTCGGCACCCGGACCAGCGTGTACGCCCCGAAGGCGTCCAGCATGATCACGTCGTCCAGGTACTGGTAGCCGATGCGGGACGGCGCCTGGTAGCCGTCCGGGAGCAGACGGGAGACGACGTTCTTCACCTTTCATGCCTTCCGTGTTCGGGCCGGCCGCCGCCGTCCGGGGCGTGCTCCGGCGGGAGCACGGTCTTCCAGCCGTTGGGGAGGGGCTCCTTGGGCGCGAGGCCCGGCAGCAGGTCGGGCCGGGCACTCCACAGCACTACGCGGAAGGACCGCGGGCCGTGCCCCTTGCGCACCGGCACCCCCTTGCGGTGCACGGGGTCGTCCATCCAGTCCCGCACGATCGCCCGGACCAGCCCGAAGATGCCGAGGTTGTGGCGGATCGGGCGGCGGGAGGCGGCCACCGCGAGGATCGGCGGCACGAAGAGGACGAAGAGATAGGGGACGCCCCTGGGCGCCGACGTGCCCAACAGGCCGGCCACCACCTTGATCGGCGGGGCCAGGACCATGTTGTAGGCCATCACCCACAAGAAGAGGGTGATGGCGAAGACCTTGATGTCATCGACGAACAGCCCTTCCTTCAAGGGGATGTTCGCCTTGCCGACCTTGCGCAGCGCCTTCTTTACCTTGAACGCCTCGGTGTAGTCCCGCAGGGTCACGGTCTCGTCGCTCATGGCACCTCGCCCCTCCCGATGTCAGCGTGCACGACAGGCGCCGGGCGGTCGACACGACCGCCCGGCGCACCGGATCACGAGTCCAGGATCGGGTCCCAGATGTTGTCCTTGATGAAGGTTCCGCCCTCATCCAGCAGCGCCTGCGGATCGTCGACGATCATGAAGGTGAAGCTGCCGATCAGCAGGATCGTGACGACGACCATCCACTTACGCTGCGACTGGGTGAAGAACGCGGCCACCACGGCGAAAACCACGGTGGCGGCGAGGATGGCCTTGCCGATGGTGCTGGTCTTGTCGGTGATGTCATCGGCGGCGGCGAGATTCACGTGCATGTCGGCCGCGGTGGCCAGGAGCTGCTGGCTCAGCATGGGATGTCCTGCTTCCTTTTCTGCGTGGCGCGCACGGAACTACGTACTCGCGCGAGCTGATCGTATAGACACAAGTTGGATGCGGCACGCGGATTCCCCCGTTGGGACCGCCCGTCCCCCGCAGTCACTCTCTATGTATAGACGGTTCTCAGGGGGTCTTGGATGCGCTGGGTGCGGGCTGTTGCACGTCTGTCGATGTTGTTGCACTGGGGTAAGGAGCGGGACTCTGTGAGTACATCTCCCCTGTGCCCTCGGAGGGTTGGACGTCCGGCACCTGGTCCCCGCCGAACGAACCGACCGCCGGCGTGGGGTCGGAGGCGAAGTACCACTGACCGTTCCGCTTCACCACCACGATCCGGTACGTCGACGTCTGTTCGGCTTCGCCGTCGACGCTCAGCAGCCTCACGGTGAAGGTGACCGTACGGCGATTCGCGTCCTGCCCCTTCCCCGCGACGGGCACGTAGACCTCCTCGACCGTCGGACGCCCGCCCTCGGCGCCGCCGGTGTACGCGCCGCCGAGCCCGAACGAGACGGTGCCGGGCAGCAGATAGCGGTCGAGGTTGACGGTGTCGCTCTGCGCCCAGGCGGCGAGGAACGGCGGCAGCAGCTCGGTCTTGAGGGTCTGCGCCAGAGCCGAGTCGTTGCTCGCCTGCTTGGTCGAGGTGTCCTGCGCCGGCGACGTCATCCCGGCGCACGGCACATAGACCGGCGCGGCGGTCAGCCCGAAGGCCGTCGAGCCGCCACGGGTCACCGTGTACACGGGGACCGCCACACAGCGCCAGGAACCGTCCTGGATCTGCACGGTGCCGCGCACGACGGCGTTGTTCCTGCCGCTCGCCTGGACGTCGCTGCTCATCACCAGGTCGATGACGGTCTGCTTGCCCTGGCCGTTCCAGCCCAGTTGGGAGTCCAGACCGTTGATGGCGTACGGCTTCAGAGCGCGGACGCGTTCGTCGACGTGCTCGGGGTCGTACGTGGCGAAGGCCTTCACGAGGGGTGCCGCCCACATCACGGCGGCGCCCTCGGGGAAGTTGGTGGCCGATGCCTTCAGGCGCGTGTCCACCGCGGCCTCCACATCGGCCTTGCTCGCCTTGCCGCCCAGCTTGGCGAACAGGACGAGCAGCAGGAAGACGGCGAACAGCCCCAGCAGACGCCGCACCAGGATGCCCCGGCGGGGCCCCGCCCACATCTGGGCCGTGGAGACGTTCGAGCGGTCCCCGGCCGAGGACGACGTCTTGGGCTTGGCGAAGGGATTGTGGAACCAGCCGTTGCCCGTGGACGCCTGAGCCGACTTGCCCTTCCCGCCCCCGGCACCGTCCCGCTCGACGGGCTGCGGCGGTTCGCCCGCCGGTGGATGACCGCCCGTCATGGAGGCCTGACCGGAGGGCAGTTGGCCAGGGGGCATCTGGCCACCGGCGGAATACGCCGCGCGGGCGGCCGACGCACCCGGGTCGAACGGGGCCGGCGGAGCGGGCTTCTTGCGGCGGCCGAACCTGCGCCAACGCCCGCCCGATCCCGAGCCGTCGCGGAGCAACATCTCCTCCGTCAGTGCCGGCACCGGCCGTCGCCCCTGCGCCTGCCCGCCCTGCTGTGGAGCATCACCTTGAGGCGGCACTGCCACGGGTCCCCCTTCCGCTGCGTCAATCCCCGGTCCACAGACGGCACTCCGCGCGGCATGTGCTCCCGTCGGCCACCGTCCGGGCACCGATAACTCAGCCGAGCATCTGTATAGACGCAAGCACCATACCGCGTCGACCTCAGCGGATTGTATATACAGTGGCGGCAATGTGCGGGTGCCGTCGGGTACCGCCCCACGCCCTACGAATGACTGCGCAGCAGCGTCCTCATCGTCCGCATCGCCACCGACAGGTTCGCGAGGTCGAACGAGTCCGACCCCTGGATCTCCTCCAGGGTGATGCGGGCCCGGCTGAGGATCGCCGCGTTCTTCTGCTCCCACACCTTGAACCGCTGCTCCGGCGTCGAGGTGCCGTTCCCGGCGGCGAGGACGTCGGCGGTGAGGGCCGCGTGGGCCGCGTACAGGTCCTCGCGGATCGCCGCGCGGGCCATGGACTGCCAGCGGTCGGCGCGCGGCAGCTCGATGATGCGGTCCATGAGCTGGGCGATCCGCAGCCGGTCGGCGAGGTCGTAGTACACCTCGGCGACGGCCAACGGCTCCTTGCCCATGCGCTCGGCGATGGAGACCACGTCGAGCGCGGGGAACGCGGAGGAGAACCCGGCGACGGGCGTGGCCAGTTCGTCGGGGACCCCGGCGGCGGTCAGCTCGTCGTAGATCTTCTGGTACCACTCCTGGTCGGCGCCCCGCAGCAGCTTGGGCAGCTCGCCCCAGACCTGGGCGACGCCGTCGGAGAAGAACGCGATGGTCTCGGTGAGCTGGAGCGGCTGGGGCCGGTTGTTGAGCAGCCAGCGCGTACCGCGTTCGACGAGTCGGCGGGAGTGCAGCCGGATACGGGTGAGGACGTCCGCCTCGACCTTGTTGTCCAGTGCCTCGACGCCGTCCCAGACCAGGCCCGCCCCGAAGATCGCGCGGGAGGCGGTCTGCGCCCGGACGATCTCCTCCAGTGAGGCCCCGGTCTCCTCGCGCAGCCGGTGCAGGAAGCTCGTTCCGCCCGTGTTGACGGTGTCGTTGACGAGGAGGGTGGTGACGATCTCCCGGCTCAGCGGGTGACCGTCGATGTGCTCGGGGAACCGCTCGCGCAGCGCGGCCGGGAAGTACGCGTGCAGCAGCTTGACCAGGTAGGGGTCGTCCGGCAGGGAGGTCGCCAGCAGCTCCTCGGCGACGGTGATCTTCGTGTAGGCGAGGAGGACGGCGGTCTCCGGGCCGGTGAGGCCGTGCCCGGTGTTCAGGCGCTCGCGGATCTGCCGTTCGCTGGGCAGGAATTCGAGCGCACGGTCGAGGTGGCCCTCCCTGACCAGGTGGCGCATGAAGCGCTGCTGGGCGTGGAGCATGTCCTTGGACTGGGCGAGGGCGTTGGCGATGGCGGTGTTCTGCGCGTAGTTGTTGCGCAGGACGAGCCGGCCGACCTCGTCGGTCATCTCGGCGAGCAGCTTGTTGCGCTGCTTGACGGTCATGTCGCCGTCGGAGACCACGCCGTTGAGCAGGATCTTGATGTTCACCTCGTGGTCGGAGGTGTCCACGCCCGCGCTGTTGTCGATGGCGTCGGTGTTGACCTTGCCGCCGTTCTGCGCGAACTCGATCCGGCCGAGCTGGGTGAGCCCCAGGTTGCCGCCCTCGCCGACGACCCGGACCCTGAGGTCGCCTCCGTCGACGCGGATGGCGTCGTTGGCCTTGTCGCCGACGTCCGCGTGGGTCTCCCCGGAGGCCTTGACGTACGTACCGATGCCGCCGTTCCACAGCAGGTCGACCGGCGCCTTGAGGATCGCCTTCATCAGCTCGGCCGGCGTCATCTTGGAGACCTTGCCCTCGATACCGAGGGCGTCCCGGATGTGGCTGTTGACGGGGATCGCCTTGGCGGAGCGCGGGAAGACGCCTCCGCCGGTGGAGATCAGCTCCTCGTTGTAGTCCTCCCAGCTGGAGCGCGGGAGTTCGAAGATCCGGCGGCGCTCGGCGTACGAGGTGGCCGCCTCCGGGTGGGGGTCGATGAAGATGTGCCGGTGGTCGAAGGCGGCGACCAGACGGATGTGCTCGCTGAGCAGCATGCCGTTGCCGAACACATCACCGGACATGTCGCCGATGCCCACCACGGTGAAGTCCTCGGCCTGCGTGTTGACGCCCAGTTCCCGGAAGTGCCGCTTGACGGACTCCCAGGCGCCGCGGGCGGTGATGCCCATGCCCTTGTGGTCGTAGCCGGCCGAGCCGCCGGAGGCGAAGGCGTCCCCGAGCCAGAAGTTGTAGCTCTCGGCGACCTCGTTGGCGATGTCGGAGAAGGTGGCCGTGCCCTTGTCGGCGGCGACGACGAGATAGGTGTCGTCCTCGTCGTGCCGTACGACGTCGGCGGGCGGGACGACCTCGCCGCCGACCATGTTGTCGGTGATGTCGAGCAGCGCCGAGATGAAGGTCTTGTAGCTCCTGATCCCCTCGGCGAGCCAGGCGTCCCGGTCCACGGACGGGTCGGGCAGCTGCTTGGCGACGAAGCCTCCCTTGGCGCCGACGGGCACGATGACGGTGTTCTTCACCATCTGCGCCTTGACCAGGCCGAGGATCTCGGTGCGGAAGTCCTCCCGCCGGTCGGACCAGCGAAGCCCGCCACGGGCGACCTTCCCGAACCTGAGGTGCACGCCCTCGACCTTCGGCGAGTACACCCAGATCTCGAACGCCGGGCGCGGCGCCGGGAGTTCGGGGATGGCCTGCGGGTCGAACTTCATGGAGACGTACTCATGCGGCTTCCCGCCCGCGGCCTCCTGGAAGAAATTGGTCCGCAGGGTCGCCTTGATGACGGTGAGGAAGGACCGCAGAATCCGGTCCTCGTCCAGCGACGCCACCTGGTCGAGGGCCGCGTCGACCTCTTCGAGGAGCGCGTCGACGATCTCCAGCCCGGCCCGCTGCCGCTCCGGCGACATCCGCGCCTCGAAAAGCGACACGAGCAACCGGGTGGTGTGAACGTTGTTGCGGAGGGTGTCCTCCATGTAGTCCTGGCTGAAGGTGAACCCGGCCTGCCGCAGATACTTGGCGTACGCGCGCAGCACCATGGCCTGCCGCCAGTTCAGCCCGGCGCTCAGCACCAGCGCGTTGAACCCGTCGTTCTCGGCCCGCCCGGTCCAGCTGGCGGCGAACGCCTCCTGGAACCGCTCCCGGGCGTCGTCCCCGGCGTGGTCCCCGCCGGGCCCCTGCGACCTGGGCATCCGCAGACCGAAGTCGTAGATCCACGCGTTGGTGCGGTCGGCGCAGCGCAGCTCGTAGGGCCGCTCGTCGATGACCTCGACGCCGAGCCGGTTGAGGACGGGCAGCACCGCCGACAGCGAGACGGACCCGCCCTTGCGGTAGATCTTGAACCGGCGCTCACCGGGGCCCGCGCCCACGGGCTCGTACAGGCTCAGCTCGAAGTCGTCGTCCTGGTCGAGCTGTTCGAGCCGGACGAGGTCGGCGACGGCGGCGCGGGGGGTGTGGTCGGCCTTGTAGCCCTCGGGGAAGGCGCCCGAGTAGCGGCGCAGCAGCTCGGCGGCGCGCTCCTCGCCCAGTTCGGCGTTGAGGGCCTCGGCGAAGCCGTCGGACCAGGAGCGGGTGGCCTCGACGAGCCGCGCCTCCAGGCGGTCCTTGTCGGCGTCGGTCAGCTGCGGCAGCTCGGTGCCCTGCGGGACGCGTACGACGAAGTGCAGCCGGGAGAGGATCGACTCGGTGTTCCAGGCGGTGAAGTCGACGCTGATCCCGCCGAGTTCCTCCTTGAGGATGTCGATGATCCTCAGGCGTACGCCGGTGGTGTACCGGTCGCGGGGGAGGTAGACGAGGGCGGAGTAGTAGCGCCCGTACTCGTCCTGACGCAGATACAGCCGCAGCCGACGCCGCTCCTGGAGGTAGAGCACGGACGTGACGATGGACTGCAGCTCGTCCGCCGGCGTCTGGAACAGCTCATCCCTCGGATACGTCTCCATGATCTGGAGGAGATCGCGTCCGTCATGGCTGTTGGGCGAGAACCCGGCCCGCTCCAGGACCTCGTCCACCTTGCGCCGGATCACCGGGACCCGGCGCACGGACTCGGTGTAGGCGGCGGAGGAGAACAGCCCGAGGAAGCGCCGCTCCCCGACGACGTTCCCCTCGGAGTCGAACTTCTTCACGCCCACGTAGTCGAGATAGGACGGCCGGTGCACGGTGGCCCGGCTGTTGGCCTTGGTGAGGACGAGCAGCTTGTGCTCACGGGCCTTCGCCCGAGCATCGGCGGGCAGCCGCTCGAACGACGAGCTGACCGGATGCTGATCGGCACCGCCGTGCTGCGGGTCGGCGCGCAGAATCCCGAGCCCGGTCCCGGCGACGGCGGCCAGGGAGTCGTCGCCGCGCAGCTCGTACTCGCGGTATCCCAGGAAGGTGAAGTGGTCGTCGGCGAGCCAGCGCAGCAGCTCGCGGGCCTCCTCGACCTCCTGCTCACGCAGATCGTCAGCGGTGTTCTCACCGGGCAGTCCGTCGGCGATCCGGACCGCCGCGTCCCGCATCTTCTCCCAGTCCTCGACGGCCTCACGCACATCGGACAGCACCCGGAGCAGATCGTTGTTGATCTGCTTGAGATCGCCCCGGTCGGTCTCCCGGTCGATCTCGACATGAATCCAGGACTCGATGTGCGCGTCGTGCGGCAGGGTCTCGCCGCCGGCGACGGCGGCGGAAGCGGCCGCCACGGCCATGGGCTCGGTGACCAACTCGACGAGCTTGCCGGTCACATCGCGCCGCACCACGACCTGCGGATGCACCACGACGTGAATGCCCCGCCCCTGCCGCGACAGCTCATTGGTCACGGAGTCGACGAGGAAGGGCATGTCATCGGTGACGACCTCGACGACGGAGTGGCTGCACGTCCACCCGTTCTCTTCGACGGTCGGCGTGTGAACGCGTACGTTGGCCGTGCCCTGGGGGCGATTCTCGGCCAGCCGGAAGTGGGAAAGAGCGGCGCCGAAGATGTCGACCGGGTCGCGGTCGGACAGATCCTCCGGGGCGGTGTGCAGGTAGTAGCGCTGAAGGAACGCGAGCACGGTGTCGTGGTCCGGGACGTGGTCCGGGACGCCGGACGTGGTCTCGCTCGTCGTCCCAGTCGGTAGGTGCCCCCCGACCGGGCTGTTCTCAGCTACCCGGGCGGCCCTTTCGAGCAGCTCGGCCTTGGCTTCGTCCAGCTTGGTCTGCATTGTCCTCTGGCTCCTGTCGCGCGCCGTTGCGTGACGTAGAAGGAAGTACGAACTCGTCCCCTCCGACGCGCCACCACGACACGGGGTGTCCGGTCTGCTTCGACGCTATGCCGCAGGGTGAGATGAGCGGGGGGTAATCGGCCATTCTCGGTGCCCGACAGGGGTGTGACACTGCTCTCGGCGTGCCGTGCCCCACCTGTCCACGGGCCGCACTCGACGCCCGGGGGACCGCCTGGACCCCATCCCGCCCGCGAGGACCAGCGACCGCCGCCCGACCACGGCTGTCCACCGTGCTCGTCGGGCGCAGAGCAGGGACGACCGCGCCCCCGCGAACTATCGCGCTGATCACGCCACCAGGCTATCGCCCCACACGGGCCCCCCGTCATGAGCCTTATATGTACAAAACCAACCCCCAAACTTTGACACTCCGCACAGTGTCATCGCTGCACTTTTGAGCTTACTCCCGCCCAGGAGAGCTTGACGGCAAGGCCCCTGGGCGCGCCCGACAGCTCCTTGAGCGCCACCGACGTCCGAGGAGCGAAGCCCAGACGGACACCCGAGGACAACCCCGGCCCCACCCCCGCCACCACGACTGGCCCCTCCGGCGCCTGCCACAACCAGCCCCTCCGACGTCTGCCACAACCAGCCCCTCCGGCGTTTGAGGAGCGGGGTCCGGGGCGGAGCCCCGGGGATGGGACGGGTAGGGGCGGCGGGGGCGAGAGAACGAGGCCGAAGCACACCGCACCGCACCGCACCAACCTCCTCCCCTTGGCAAACCGCCACACCGGAGGCACGTTGAAAGTAGACCCGACAACACCCGTGAGACTCGTCAACGCCATCCCACGACGCCCGACGAAGCCATCCCCACGGGCGAGGGGAGCCCACCATGACAACCAAGATCCTCATCGTCACCGGCGACGCGGCGGAGTCACTGGAGGTCCTGTACCCCTACCAGCGCCTGCGCGAGGAGGGCTACGAGGTCCACATCGCCGCCCCCACCCGCAAAACCCTCCGCTTCGTCGTCCACGACTTCGAGCCCGGCTACGACACCTACACCGAGAAGCCCGGCTACACCTGGCCCGCCGACCTGGCCTTCTCCGAGGTCGACCCCGGCCAGTACGCCGCCGTCGTCATCCCCGGCGGCCGCGCCCCGGAGTACCTCCGCAACGACCCCGAGCTGCGCAAGATCCTGAAGTCGTTCTTCGACACCGACAAACCGGTGGCCCAGATCTGCCACGGCCCGCTGCTCACCGCCGCCGCGGACGCCCTCCACGGCCGCCGCGTCACCGCGTACCCCGCCCTGGAACTCGACATGCAGGCCACCGGCGCCACCTTCCAGGACACGGAAACCGTGGTCGACGGCAGCCTGGTCTCCGCCCGCGTCTGGCCGGACCACCCGAGCTGGATGCGGGAGTTCCTGACGGTACTGAGGAGAAAGGCACCACTGACCTGAAGGCCGACCTGACACGAAGGTTCGCCGCCGCGGGGACGGCCGACGGCTCGCTCGACCCCGTCGCCGGTCAGGCGGCAGCCAACCGCTCGGCCTCCGCGACGGCCTCCTCCAACGTGTCCACAACAGGCACCCCGACCCCCTCCAGGCTGGCCCGACTGTGGGACCCGCCGGTGTAGAGCACGGCCCGCGCCCCCACATGCCGAGCGGCCACGGCGTCATCGGCGGCGTCCCCGATCACGACCGTACGCCCCGGCTCGACCCCCACGAGCCGCCGCAGATGCCGCACCATGTGTTCGCTCTTGCTGCCCCCGGACGGCCCGGTCCGCCCGTCGACCCGCACAAAATGGGACTCGATCCCGAACCCCCGCACCAACGGCACAAGCTCCTCGTGCACATACATGCTGAGGATCGACTGACTGCGCCCCGCCTCCCGCCAGTCCACAAGCAACTCCCGCACACCGTCGGTCAGCTCGCAGGCGCCCCGATGCTCCGCGTAGTACTGGTGGAAGACCTCGTCCATGGCCTCCCACTCCTCATCGGTGGGCAGCCGCCCGATGAGCCGCTCATAGAACTTCGGCACGGGCACGCAGTAAAGCTCCCGGTACCGCTCCAACGTCAACGGCTCGATCCCCAACTCCGCGAACGCCGCGTTCGTGGCCCCGATGATCGCCTCGTTGTCATGGAACAGAGTCCCATTCCAATCCCAAACGATGTGCGCCCGGCCAACTCCGTACTTCCCCATACAGAAGAACGTACCCCGCGCGACGGGCCTGCTAATGCCGCAGACAGCGGCGGGCGACCCCTTGCCGGGGCAGCCCACACCGTACGTAGCCGCTAGGCAGCCGCCCCGCTCACACAGCCCACACCCCACCCAGCCGCGGGCAGTCGTGCCGCTGGGGGCGGCGCCCACTCCAAAGAGAGCGGCACCCTGCAACACCCTGCAAGCGCCGGCAAGCGAAACCCACCCCGCCCACCACCGGGCCCCTTATTCCCCCAGCCCCACCAGATTCGGGATCTCCTGAGTCGCGTACCACAGCAGCTCGTGATCATCGGCCCCGTCCACGATGAACTGAGCGTCGTCATCCCCCTGATCCGCCGCCTCCAACGCATCCGCCGCCTCCCCGACCTCCCCCTCGGCCTCGACGGAGTCCACATGCACGGCCGCGGCCTTGGCCAACCCCACCGGCCCGGCCACCCGCACCTCACCCAACGCCACCGGATCGAGCCCCCGATCGGGGTCGGCGACGGCATCCCGGTCGGCCACGTCCACGGCCACCACCACCCGCCGCCGAGCCGCCCCCGGCTCCCGCGCCACCAACCGCAACGAGGCGAGCGCGGCCCGGTTCAGCGCGGCGTACTCCAGCTCCTCGATGTCGTCGGAGAGGTACCACTCCCGCAACGCCGGCGTGACGGCGTACGCGACCAGCGGCCCCTCCTCCCCCAGCTCACCCGTCTTGTACGCCTCGGCGAGCCCGGGAAGGGTCAGGGGGACGTAGACGCGCATGGCAGGCCGCTTTCGTAGTCGTATGGGCCCCGACCGAGAACTCACGAAGAGAAGAGCTCTCGAAGGGCCCCCGGAGTGATCCGAATCATCGGAATGCTCGAAGTGCCCTCGGAAGCGTCCCGGCCGGAAGCACCCCGGCCGTCAGCATCCCGGAAGGGATCTCGAAGGGCCTTCAGAATACGCGCGGACGTCCCCTTTCGAGCCCCCACCGAAGCCCCGGCCACCGTCCACCCCACGCCCACCACCTCACCCGGCCCACCCACGCCCCACCAGGCCCCGCCCCCCTCCCGATCACCCTGATAGGTGAACATTCCGCACCCTCCCCAGCACACCGTCCTCCCCTTGCGACGGCGCCCTCCGGCCTCGTACAAGATCCCCACCGCGAAGTTACCGACTGGTACCCCGCGGCCCGGCCGCCGAACCACCCGGCGGTCCCACCGACGAGGCGCCCAACAGCCTCACGACGAACGGGGATGTTCGATGAACAAGGTCATGACGAGGACCAAGCGCCGCCCCGGCACCCGCCCACCCGTCCGCCACGACACCCGCCGCCCCACCACCCGCACGACCCCGGGCGGCGGCCGCAGCACAAGCACACGCACCAGCCCCACCCCCCAGCCACCCCACGTTCCCCGCCCTCGCCCCACCGACCACTTCGCCGATCTCCTCCTGGCGGTACTGAGCGGCCGCCGCCCGGTGCACAGCATGCTCCGCCACACGGCCGGCCGCGCCTACGACGAGCTGGCCCGGCTGGCCGAACGCGGCCCCCTGCGCACCACCCACGGCACCACCCCGGTCGTCCGCGACATCGGCTACTACGTGGCGGCCCCGGGCGCCCTGGAAGTCTTCGCCCGCATCGGCGCGGGCGACCAACTCCGAGCCATGGCCTTCCGCCTGGAAACCGGCCCGGACCACCGCTGGCGCTGCACAGCGGTAGAACTGGGCGGCCCAAGGCTCCCCACCCCAACCGACGACTGACCCACCCCCATCCGGCACCCTGGCCCACACCCCCGGGCCGGGGACCACCCACAACACCACCCACAGTCGCGGCCAACCATGCCGCAACTCGTCGCAGCTACGGGGCAATCGCGCCGCTGCGGCACCGCCCACCCACCAGCGGTCGCAGCCCGTCACAGCTGCGCGCAATCCCGCTACCGGCAATCCCGCTACTGGGGCAGCGCCCACCCACCCAACCGCCGCAGCCCGCCACAGCTGCGCGCAATCCCACCACTGGACCAGCACCCACCCACCCAACCGCCGCAGCCCGCCACAGCTGCGCGCAATCCCACCACTGGACCAGCACCCACCCACCCAACCGCCGCAGCCCGCCACAGCTG